>NZ_CP009283.1:3607500-3917500 GCF_000758625.1 Paenibacillus sp. FSL R7-0273 | reverse complement strand
AAGGCGTCGTGGGTAACCATCAGGATGGTGCTGTTGCGCTCCTGGTTCATTTTTTCAATACATTTCATAACCGCATTGGAGGATTTGGAATCAAGATTACCCGTAGGCTCATCGGCAAAAATAATATCCGGATCATTGACCAGCGCCCGGCTGACCGCCACACGCTGCTGCTGGCCGCCCGAAATGTTGTAAGGATATTTATTTCCGATATGGTCGATGTCGAACAGGCGCATTAGCTCCTCGCTCTTGGCTTCCATTTCTTCCTTGTCCCGCTTGTCAAGGATCATAGGCAGCATGACATTTTCCTTAAGGGTCAGGCTGTCCATAAGGTTGAACTCCTGGAAGACAAAGCCGAGATGCTTTCTGCGGAAAAGCGCCATTTCATTTTTGTCGAGTGAAGTGATATTTTTGCCCGCAATGTACACTTCGCCATAGCTGGGCTTGCCGATGCCGCTCAGAATATTAAGCAGGGTGGTCTTGCCGCTGCCGGAAGGGCCCATGATGCCGATGAAGTCCCCCTCTTCCACATTGAAGCTGACCGAATCCAGTGCAACCGTTGTGTTATCGCCGTTCTGTACACCGTATACCTTCTTAACCTCTCTGACTTCCAATACGCTCACAGTTTCATCTCCCTTATGTTCTCGGTAATAGCTTTATTGTATTGAAAGCAGCCAATTACTTCCATTCATTTACGTTACGCTTTCTTTCATTTTTGAAAGGTAAGAAACCGTCACCTCAGTGCCGACGTTGATTTCTGAAGCGATTTTCAGGCCATGGCCCAGCTTCCGGGCGATTTCCGAAGTAACGTAAAGTCCGATGCCGGTGGCCTGGCTGTGGGTTCTTCCGTTTTTTCCGGTGAAAAAAGGCTGGAAGACGCGCTGCAGGTCCACTTTTTCAATGCCGATCCCTTCATCACGGATGGACAACACCACCTGGTCCCCGTTCTGGTCGATCCGGAAATGGATGTATTTCGTCTCCTCCTTGGAGGCGGAATATTTAATGGCGTTGGAGATGATCTGCTCCAGCATGACCGCATTCCATTTGCTGTCCGTCATGACCATGACGCGCTCATACCTGCACTCCACCATGGGATAGACATTGTTGTAGATATACTGGTTACGTTTGCTGTTAATAACCCCGCGCAGCGATTCCAGCAGGTTCACCGGCTCGGGGGTATAATCCCGGGTAAAGTGCTCCAGCCGGAAAAACTTCAGCATCTGGTTCAGCATGTTCAGAATCAGATCCTTCTCTTCCTCAATATGCTGGAGCGCCTGGGCGTTCAGCGGGCTGTTCATTTTATGATTTTGCAGAATCAGATCAATTACGGAAAGCGGCGTCTTTAAATTATGTATCCACTGGGAAATAAGCTTATGATTGTTGTCCGTCTGCGTTTTAATTTCGTAGATCTGATCCTGATACGTGCGGTGAATGCGGTAAATCAGGTCAATCACCGCCTGCTGCCCGTAAGTGAAGCCCTTTTCCTCGACCTCAACATTGTCCGAAAGACGCTGAATCTCCCGGTGGGTTGATACGTAACGTACCAGGCGGAAGCACATAAAGATGACAAAAAGATAGAAATAAATACTGAGCATATAGGTAAGCTGAACACTGCTGCTAATGTAGAAATTGCAGTAAACACTAACCAGAATATGGCTAAGAAAATAAACGAAAGTAAAGGACAGATGATCGCGCAGAAATCCCCGGAACAGCTTCATGCTCATGACCGGCTCCCTCCTGTCTGGCCCAGCTCGAAAATATAGCCGACTCCCCGCTTCACCTTGATGACATCCTGGAAACCCAGATTTGCAAGCTTGCTCTTCACCCGGGTCACATTGACGGTCAGCGTATTGTCGACCACGAAATGGACATCATCCCACAGTTCCTCCAGCAGCTCTTCTCTCGAAACAATCGTATCCTTCTTCTCCATCAGCTTCTTCAGCAGCTTGTACTCATTCTTGCTCAGCTCTTCCACCATTCCGTTGTGGGAAATGCTGAAATTACGGTCGTCAAGGTGGATGGGGAGTGTCTCCTTCTCGGCCTCAGGCTTGCCGGAATACTCCCCGTACCCTCTGCGCAGAATTGCCATGATCTTGGCCAGCAGCACCTGAATGTTCAGGGGCTTGACGATATAATCGTCGGCTCCCAGCTCCATGCTCAGCACTTGGCTGGATTCCTCGTCCCTGGCGGAGATGATAATAATCGGTACGGTCGTCTTCCGCCGGAATACACGGCAGTAATAGAAGCCATCGTAATACGGCAGATTGAGGTCGAGCAGCACAAGCTGGGGTGCTTCCTGCTCGAAAATTTTTTCCACCTGGAGGAAATCAACCACCTCAACCACCGCATAGCCGTATTTCTGTAAAATGTCCGTCATCAGGGTACGGATTTTGATATCATCTTCAACAATCATGATTTTGAACAATGAAGTCACCTCGTAAAAGCCCGGATGAGAACAGGATACGTCCTCCGCTTAAGAAGCCTCGGCCAGCTTGCCGTCGACAAAGCCGATTATGGTCTCAATACTCGCGAAGTTCTCATGGATCAGTTCCTCGGGCAGGATTATGATGTTGAATTCCGTCTCCAGTCTGGAGACCAGCTCTAAAAGCCCCAAAGAAGTCAGCAGCCTGGATTCAAAAATATCCGTCCCGGGCGACAGCTCGGCCGCCGGGATGCGGGTCAGCCCCGCTACGATCATTGTAACTTGTTCTTGTCTTTTCATATACTGTTTTCTCCAATCCTGGTGGATTTATAGTAGATATCAAAGGCAAAGGCGATAGTGCGGATAAAATGCTTGCCGGTATCCGTAACCGTAATGAGTGCGGTGTCCACGCCCTCCAGCAGTCCATCCTTCTCCATGCCTCTAAGGAGCGTCAGCTCCCCGGCAAAATAACGGTCGAAATCAATGCCAAACTGTGTGCGGATGGCAGTTTTGTCGATGGGAGAGCCGCCGAGCAGATTTTTGAGCACAATCTCCTCGCGAATCAGATCATCGCCGGACAGTTCGTGGGTTTTGCCGCTTTCAATAGGAAATAAGGAGTGGCTGAGCAGCTCATAATACCGGTCCATCGGCGCCACATTCTTGTAATACCTGCCTCCCACCTTGCTGACAGCGGATTTGCCCAGGCCGAGCAGATCGTGGGAGGTTTCCTCGGAGGAGCCCATGAAATCCCGCGCTCCCCTGTGGCCTGGGGTGAGAGAGGGATGGGTTTCACGCCCGTTTCTGCGGATAAACGTATCCGAACCAAGCTCCTCATAGTCTGCTGACAGATAACGCCGCGCCAGGTCGTAAAGCAGTGAGACAATATACGAATTGGGCAGGCTAAGCAGCGGAATCTTGCGCTGCAGCGGATAGACGGCGGGATAATGGGCGTAGGGAAAAGCAACGATTTTGTCGGGAGCCATCTTTACGATCTCCTGCAGCGTCCGCTCGAACTCTCCCAGGCCCTGAAACGGCAGACCGTAGCACAGATCCACGTTGACGATAAAGCCCATGCTCCGGGCCAGGCCGATCAGTTCCCTCGCCTCCTCCACATCACAGTCCCGGTGGATGGCGCTGAGCACTCTTTTGTCAAAATCCTGAATCCCGAAGCTGATGTAATTAAAGCCCAGCTCTTTCAGCAGGCGAAGCTTCGATTCCGTAACGATCCGTTTGTCGGGATAAGCCTCCAGCTTGATGCGGGCGTCCGCTGTAAATTCAATATACCTGCTGAGAATGCCGTGCAGCCGCTCGATTTGCGGTTCGCTCAGATAAGCCGGCGTTCCGCCCCCCCAGTGCATATTGTCCGATACTACCTTTGTGCTGCGGCCGCCAAGCTTCAGCTCCAGCTCCTTCTCCAGTGCATCAATATAAAGCTCCTTGTCTTCTTCCTTGCCGCCCAGCACCCGGTCACAGCAGCAGTAATAGCAGACGGTCCGGCAAAATGGAATATGAACATATATTTGCGCCGACTGCAGTCCGGCGAGGTCGGAAGCGATAATAGCCACCGGCGCCTCCTGCCGCCACTGGCTGTCCACGGGATAGCTGAGATACATAGGCTGGTTATACTCGTTGTATTTCCGCGTTAAGAAATCCAGCCGGTTTACAAGCGCCTGATTCATAAATAAGCCTCCTCTCCAAGCTCGTTATTCTGCACAGATCCGCACAGCATTTCGGCCAGCTCCCGTTCCTGATCCTTTATCTGCTGAAGCAGGTGCAAATGGGCTTCCCGGCGCTCCGGCGGCAGCATGATGCCTTTATGGTGGCGGATCAGGTCGCTGCGGATTTCCAGCCAGCCATCCAGAACAGCCTGGACAAGCGCAAGCATAGGAGGATCAGGAAAAAGCTGTTCCAGCCGGTGCTTCTCAGCCCGCTTGCAGTCGATTATTGACGTTACATTCGTTGCCAGGCCTGCGGCGGACTGTGAATGCTCTGTCCATTCCAGCAGGGCATAGGCGGCAGTGAAGCTGGACAGCGCGTCCAGGCCGCCAAGTATGGAAGGCTTATGTGCTGCTGCCAGCGCGGCCAGTTCAGACCGTTCAGCGGCCGGATCATATTTAAACGGCTCCTGCTCAGCGGGAAATTCGATCCAGGTATAGGCGTCTGCCGGACTTTGCAGATGCTCCCGGTAGCCGAGGCAGCTGTTCAGCAAATCGTGTGCGGCAATGCTCCGTTCCTTGTAATTGAGCGCATGCTCGTGGCTGTGCTCCAGAATGAAATACTTGCCGGAAGCTTCATCCTTTCCGTAGACCAGCAGGGTATGGGGAATATGCCGTTTCATGTAAGCGTCCCGGCGGTCCGGCTGGTAATAGCTGTCCACCCATACGATGAACAGGCTCTTACGGTTCAGGCCGTCGTCCAGCTGGGCAAGCAAAGCGCCGCTGTGCGGGAAATGCCGGAAATCGGCATTCAGCTGCACTCTGCGCAGAACCGCCTCGGGCGGTTCGTTTACCAGAGGCTCAAGGGCGATCAGCTCCCCGTCGTGCCTGCCCTGGGTGGAATAGGCGAAGATTTCGCTGCATAAATAGGCATTCGGATTGCGGCCGAAATAGTCCAGTACCGGAAATAGGGAATTGTAGAGGCAGCTTTTGTAATAAAACAGATTGAACGGTCTTGGCTTAAGTGCTGCGTTGATGGGTATACCGGCTGCTTCGGAGGCAGAGCGCTCTCCAGCCTTCCCCCCGCTTACGAGTGGAATTTCTTCCAGTAGCCGGGCCTGGCCCCGGATGGTCGGATGCCCGGTAACCTCCTCAAAGGATAGGTTAAATCCCGCCTGCAGCAGCTCGCTGTGTAAAGCTACAGCTTCAATGGAGCTTCCGCCGATCTCATAGAAATCATGCTCCGCACCGATGTTCCGGATGGGCAGTACCTTTTCCCACAGCCGGAGAATGTCCAGCTCCAGCGCTGTTGCGCAAGTGACATGGCCGCTTTCGGTAAGAAGGGCTGCGGCCGAAGGCGCAGGCAGCTGCTTTTTGTCCACTTTGCCGTTTGGATTCAGCGGCAGCTTGTCCAGTGTGATGAACATGGATGGCAGCATATAGGCGGGCAATTGGGCGGATAGCTGCTGTTTGATTCCGGATAGTGACAACGGATGCTCCGAAACCAGGTAGGCGCATAGATACTGGCCGCCGCTTTCATGGCTTCTTGCCGCGACAGCCGCATCCCTTACGCCCGGACATTCCAGCAGCCGCTTCTCCACTTCCTTCAGCTCCACCCGGAACCCGCGGATCTTCACCTGATCATCTGTCCGGCCAAGAAACTCGATATTGCCGTCCTCCATCATCCGTCCCAGATCCCCGGTCTTGTACATCCGGTCATGCCGGGGATTGCGGAAAGGATCGGGCAGGAAGGACCCGGCTGTTTTGTTCGGCTCCTTCATATAGCCGCGGGCCAGCCCGATGCCGCCGATGAACAGCTCTCCGGCTTCACCCCGGGCTACCGGCTTCCCCGCTTCGTCCAAAATGTAAAACAGATTCCCGTCAATCGGCTTGCCGTAAGGAATACTGTTCCACTTAGGGTTAACTTCATCCACGGTGTAGTAAATCGACCAGACCGCTGCTTCCGTCGCGCCTCCAAGCGCAGTCAGCCGCGCTTGGGGGAATCGGTAGCGGCAGCTTCGGGCCAGCTCCAGAGGGATCCAGTCTCCGCTCAGAAAAAGCTGCCGCAGCTTCGGCAGCCGGGCTTGCGGCTGAGCCTCGGCCAGATGCCGGACCAGATAAAGCAGCGTTGTCGGAACCGAGTTCCAGAAGGTGATCTCTTCGTCGATAAGCAGACTGCTTAGCTGCTTTGGATCAGCGACCTGTGCTTCCGGACACAGCACAATGGTTCCTCCTGCCGCCAGCATGCCGAATATGTCATACACGGAAAGGTCAAAGCAGACTGAAGTAATGAACAGCCCTTTGTCTCCGCTGCCCATATCAAGCTCCCGGTTAACCCAGCGGATCAGATTGACGGCAGCGCGGTGCCCGATCATAACCCCTTTGGGCATTCCGGTGGAGCCTGAGGTATACATGATATAAGCCAGGTCGTCTTCTTTCAGCGGAATATCCGGGTTATCAGCCGGTCCGGAAGCAGCCGGCAGCTCCGGGTCCAAAATAATCTGGGCGGGAACATTCAGCCTTTCCCGGTCCTCCGTAATAGCCGCGAAGGCGCTTGAATGACTGAGAATGTAATTTTTGCGTTCAAGCGGGTAGCCCGGTTCCACCGGCACGTAGGCGGCCCCGCTCTTCAGCACGGCAAGCAGCGCAATAATCATTTCAAATCTGCGGCTTACAATGACCGCCACGGTGTCATGCCGCTGAACTCCTTTGCGGATCAGCTTATGCGCCAAAAGGTTGGCCTGCCGGTTCAGCTCCCCGTAAGTCATGGAAATTCCGTTAAACCGGATCGCCGGATGCCCGGAAATCCGCTCCGCCTGTTCCTCAAACAGACGGTGTATTGTCATCGTTCGGGACAATGGGCGTCACCTCCCTGACATGGCTTGGGCAGCCGCATAAGCTTTTCCCAGCCGGGCCACTAGCGCTGTCATTTCACCGAGCGTTTCACAGCTGATCAGTTCATCGACCTGCTCCTCCACATTAAAGCCAAGCCGGGTTTCGATCATGGCGATCATTTCTACAATCATCACGGAGCTGACCGCCAGGTCGTCGGCAACCGATAAAGCCGGATGCATCTCTTCCTTCTCAAAATAGCATACTTCCGCGATGATCCCGTAAAGCTCGTCCAGCATCGGGCATATCTCCTTTCATAAGTTGCCTGTCAGAGCTGCTTTTGGAACAGCTGCTTCAAGCTCTGTCGGTCGACCTTTTCGCTGCTTCCCGTCGGAAGGCTCTCCATGACCTGAACCAGGTCGGGAATCATATAATGGGGCAGCCGGGCTCCTACAGCCTGTTTCACGCCCAGCACACTGAGCCTGCTCCCCGGCTGAGGTACTACTGCTGCACATAATAGCAAAACGTCATCCCCGTCGCGGATATCCACAACCGCCGCTTCCGATACTCCCTCCATATCATGAAGTGCCAGCTCAATTTCGGGCAGTTCGATCCGGAAGCCGGCGCGTTTAACCAGCGAGTCTTTGCGTCCGATCAGGACGAACGCCCCCTCTGCATTAATGGTGACCATATCCCCGGTCCGGTACAGCCTGATGCCGGATTCCGGAAAAGCGGGATGCCCGGTAAAGCTTAAAGCGGTCAGCTCCGGATTGCGGTAATAGCCCTTCATTACAATCGGGCCTCTTACGCACAGCTCCCCTTCTTCTCCGGCAGCGGCAATTCGCCCTTCATTGGTCAACGCAACGACCTCAGTATTGGCACAGGCGTAACCGATAGGCAGAGGCTCTTCCCGCAGCGCTTGTGCACGGTCAACCTCATAGTACGTGCAGACATTGGTTTCAATTAAACCGTATAAATTATAAAAGGAAGCCTGCGGCAGCAGCTCCATTGCCATTCTCAAATATTTAGGCTGAAAAACCTCGCCCGCAAACAGCACCTTGCGCAGAGAAGGAAGCTCACCCGGAGCCAGCCCGCCGTACTTGATTACGCTCGTCCAAAGGGACGGAACAGAGTACGCCCAGTTAATCCCTTCTTCCTTGACGGCGGCGGCGAAACGGCGGGGGTTCTGGATCACCTCAGGAGGCAGAATGACAAGTGAGGCCCCTGCCGCCAGCGGCACGAACAGATCAAAGACCGCCAGATCGAAATGGAAAGGAGCGATAGAAGCAAAAATATCCTGCGACTCCGGCTTGAAATACCCGCAGCACCACTCTATGAACGTTCGGGCGTTTAAATGGCTGATCATAACGCCTTTAGGTATCCCTGTTGATCCGGAAGTATAGAGAATAAAAGCCACATCGTCGCTGATAGCCTCCTTCCGGTCTTTATATAGACAGCGGGGAGACCTTCCGTGTGGAGAAGAGAAACGAATGATTCCATGCCGCTCTGCCGCGTCCGGCAGCTCAGACACTTCTTCCAGCGCATCTTCAAGGAGGACAATCTGCAGCGATTTCAGCATTGCCCGGTGCTGCGTTTCTGCGCCATTCCAGAGCTTACTCAAGGTCGCTGCATCCGTAAGCAGGTACCCGGTTCCGCTCTGCTCCACAATTGCCAATACTCTATGTACAGGGGCATATGCCGTATCAAGCGGAATATAGGCCCCTCCGGAAAAAAGCACCGCGAACATAGCGATTACCGCCTGCGGAGATTTCTCCAGACAGAGCGCGGCACACTCACCAATCCGTATCCCTTGGTGAATCAGCGTATCCGAGAGATGTATGCTCTGCGCAAGCAGCTCCCCGTAGCTCATATCCCGGCCGCGGTAACGCAGAGCAGTCGCTTCCGGGACATGTGCGGCGCTGCGGAGCAGATCATGCTGCAGAAGATAATCAGCCATATAGCTCACCAAGCCCTTCCAGCATGATTTTCTTCTGCATCTCGCTTGTGCCTGAATAAATTTTTGCTGCGAGAGAATCGCGGATTTGCTTCTCTACCGCACTTTCCTTCACATAACCGTAGGCGCCAAAAATTTGCACCGCCTCCAGGCTGTTTTGCACTTTGCATTCGGAGGTGTGCAGCTTCAGCATGGAGGCCCGGTGCATCTCGCGGCGTTCATGGTCAAAATCGTCGCAGGTCTTAAAAAGCATCAGCCGGCTTGTCTCCACACGCAGCCGCATATTTACCAGCTTGCCGTACACGCCTTCGAAATCGATCAGCTTCTGACCGAATTGTTTGCGGTGGCAGGCATATTGATAGACCTCTTCATACTGCTGCTCCATCGCGCCGACATGGTAGGCGGCAACCATAATCCGCTCCCACAGCATCGCTGTGAAAAAAACGCTCATGCCATGCCGCTCCCGGCCCAGCAGCCGCTCGCGCGCTACTGTGGTGTGGTTCAAAAGGACCTCACTCATGGGGCTTGTCCGCAGCCCCATTTTTTCAAACACCTGACCAATCCGGTATTCCGCGCCTTTCTTTTCCAGGATAAAGGCAGAGACATCCAGCGCCGGAATACCGCCGCTGTGCTTCCCGTAGACAAGCAGGCAATCTGCTTCGGGAGCCAGTGTGGCAAAGGTCTTGATGCCGTGCAGCTCATAGCCGTCTGCCGTTTTCAGGACAGCAGTGGAAAGAGCGGCTGAATCCGAGCCGGCCTCCGGCTCGGTAATCACGCTGCTGCCAATAAAGCGGCCGCTGATGAGCGGCTCCAGATACGCAGCCTGCTGCTCAGGGGTCCCATACTGCCACAGCGGAACTTGGCATGCCGACATCTGGGCGCATACGGAGAAGACAAGTCCTTCATCAAGGCAATTTTGCGCCAATGCGCGGATTGCCAGTGCCGTTGTCAGCATTCCTTGAGCGGTCCCCCCGTAGTCTTCCGGAAATGGCAGCCCCAGCAGACCCGTATCGGCGATTCTGGCCCATTTGTCCCGCCGGAAGACGGCACGTTCATCGTCTGCATACACGCCGTCATTCAGATACCGCACGCTCAGCTCTTCCATTAAGCCGCAGATTTGCTTCTGGTCATCCGTTAAGCTGAAATCCATGTGTTAGCTCCTCCAAGCCATGATTTTACCGCTGCTCCGCCATTCCTTTAACAATCCGGTCATTAAGCAGAAACTGGCTTTCCGCAGGAATGCCTTCCACCGCCCATTGCCGAAGGATGTTCTTCTGTACCTTTCCGGATTCCAGCACCGGGAACTGGGAGACGAGATGCACCCGGTCGGGTACCTTGTAATTGGCGATTTTGCCGCGGCACCAGGCTTTGATCTCCCCTTCGCTGAGCTGCTCTCCCGGCTTGGGAATGACAAAGGCCGTCAAGGCTTCACCCAGAATGTCGTCGGGCTGTCCCACAACTGAAACGTCCTCCACCTTATCGAAATTAAGAACACATTCCTCGATGTCAACCGGATAGACGTTGAAGCCGCCACGGATCACCATGTCCTTGATTCTCCCTGCGATACACAGGTTGATCCCATCCTCGTGATAGCATGCCAAATCTCCGGTATACAGCCAGCCTTCTTCATCAATCACTTCACGGGTCTTGGCCTCGTTCTTGTAATAGCCCTTCATTAAAAAGCCCTTGATGGCCAGCTCGCCGATCTCCCCTTTGGGGAGTTCCCGGCGGTCCTTGTCCACAATCTTTACCTCAAAGCCGTCGATGGGCCGGCCCACCGTATTCAGCCTGACTTCAGGCGGATCATCCAGCCGGGTCATTGTGACAAGGCCGGTAGCCTCAATAATGCCGTAAGCGTTAATCAGAGTGCAGCGCGTCGTTTCCTCAATTTTTTTTGCCAGGAACGGTGTGCATAATGACCCGGAAACCACTACCTTCCGCAGGTCTTTGAACAGGCCGGGCCGGCAGTAAGGCATTGCCAGGATCAGGCTCCACATCGTCGGCTGGGTATGGAAAAGATTGATGCCGTTTTTGGCGACATGGCTTAAGATGTCATTGGGATTAAAATTGGAGATCCATTTCATCGTGATGCAGGAGACGAAATAGACAAGTACGGCGTTGAAGCCCTGCGCCGCATACAGAGGGGCGATAGAGAAGCCGATGTCATCCCGGATATCCAGCAGCCTGCCGCCATAATACGAGGTTTCCACCAGGTTGCGGTGGGAGATCATGACACCTTTGGGATGTCCGGTAGTGCCGGAGGTATATCCCAGAATGGCGATGTCTTCGGGGTCAATGGATTCAAGGTTCCGCTCGTCCAAGGGAACTGCGCCGGGACTCAGCAAGCCGGCAAAAGGCATACTGCCCGGCAGCGTCCCTTCACCCAGCACGATATAATTCCGCATTTGCGGCAGCTCAGCCCTTAATCCGGACAAAAGAATTTCATCATAGTTGAAAATACCCAGCGTATCCTGATAAATAATCGTCTCCGCATCGGAGTCCGCCAGAATTCTGCGGATTTCATCCGGCTCATACCGGGTACTGACGGGAACGATCCACGCGCCGATTTTGAAGAGGGCGAAATAAACATATAAATACTCCAGACAGTTGGGCAGCAGCACCGCAACCTTGTCATTCTTCTTCACGCCCATGTCCAGCAGATTTGCGGCAATAGTGACCGAGAATTGATGCAGCCTGGCGAATGTTACCGTTTCATGCTCGAATACGACAGCCGCTTTGCCGGGATAGTCATTCTTCAGCGTGTCCAGCACGCAGCCGATGGTTAACCGCTCATATTGAATCATCCGTTGTTTGCAGCCCCTTTCTCAGTCCAGATAGGATAAATCAAATCCCTCGAAATGGCGCGCGGCCTCTTCTTCATTCAGAATGGCACCGATACAGCCCGGCAGCTTACGCGGACGCTGCATGGCCGTCATGATGTATTGGATATAGTTGAAATTGTTCGCAAAGGAACGGATGCCGATAGCCTGCATAATAATGCCGATAAACGCGCTCGGCGCAAGGTTCGTATTCATCATTTTGTCCGCAAATTCCGGGAACAGCGCCGCTTTCAGCTTCTCGACGCAGACGAACATAAATTTCTGCACCCGGATGAAAATATAATCTTTTTCCTTCTGATACAGCTCGTCGCTGTGAACCAGCTCTCCGTTTAGATAAAACTCGGCCAAGATCGGCGATTTGAGCTTCATATAGCCCTCTTCATCAAAGGTAATGTGGTTGAATACGTCATATAGTACAACCATATAGGAAAGGTCTTCCTTGTCTTTGAAATCCTGCAGTCCAGCAAGATACAGATTTCCCTCGGAGGCGTAAATGTCCACAATGTCCTCTTCATAGAATAACTGCCCGGCTCTGCCTTGCTGCAGCTCTTCCTTATACATAAAGTAAGAGGTGTATATGCCGCTCATGATCTCAAAAATATGAAAGCATTTGAACCTGTCGAACCGCAGCCGTGCAGCGAGCTTCCGGTCAAAGGGCTGGCCCTCGAGCTCTTCCTTCAGCCTGCTGTCCAGATAGTCTTTTGAGCAGAGAACGCCCTTACCGCCGTTGAAAAGATCATCTACCAGCGCCTCCCTGATAATGCCCTCCGGACTCACCGTCAGATGGATCATAAAGGAGAGGGAGACGTCCTGCTTGCGCATACGCGTAATATCGCGCTGCCAGCCGATGATGCGCAGGTTGCCTTCCTCGTCCATTTGCAGATTGGTGCCTCTGGCGCGGATCATGGGCACGATTTTGTCCATGCAGGTGTAGTTGCCGTAGGCCACCTTCTTGCGGATGATTTCTTTATCCAGATGCTCCTTGACGATCAGCTTGGGCACCGGAAAATTCGTTACTGTCTGCATCGCTCTCCCCCTTCCGCTACCATACGATGTAGGCTGCCCCGTAGGTCAGCCCGCAGGCGCTGCCCAGCAGGAGAATGGAATCACCCTTGCGCAGCAGACCCTGCTCCTCCGCCATGCACAGCCCGATTGGAATATTGGCGCTGCCCATATTTCCGTAATCCGGGAAGGTGTTGACCGGAAAGACTTTATCCGTCTGTACCTCCAGCTTGTTCAACAGGGAATTGGTTATGTTGCGCCCGAGCTGATGGGAGAAAATATAGCTGATCTCGTCCTTCACAAGCTTATGCTCATCCAGAAAGCGGTACACGAACGCCGGCATGTCCCGGATGACGCCAGCCGCGATGCCTCTGCCGTCCGCCCAGCTCATAAAGTCCATTCCATCAAAACGGGGGCCGGGCATGCTGATCTTGGGCGAAACATACAGTGAGAGCTCCCAGTCCGCATGATTGCGCTCCTCGCCATAACAGATTACCGATTTATCGCCGCTGTCTGCTGTCAGAAGCATGGCTGCGGCGCCTGCTCCGGCGAAGAACAGGTTCATTTTGTAATCCGCTTCGGCAAGCGTGTCCACTCTTCCGGTAAAGTTAGAGGCTTCCAGCAGCTCCAGCGGATTTTCACTCGTCACTACCAGAATACTGCGGTATTTGCCGGAATTGATGTACAGGCTGGCCAGCTCCAGCGCCTTCAGAAAGCCGTTGCAGGTATCGTTGATGTCGTAATAATTTCCGCGCTGCATCTCCAGCTCATGCGCCAGTATAATCGAATAGGAAGGCTCCCGGAACGGGTTGCATACACCGACAAAGAGCAGCAGATCGATATCGTCCGGGGTCATGCCTGCTTTGGCAATGGCTTCGCGGGACACCCTGACGGCCATTTGGACGGAACCCTCTTCACTGTAATCCAAAGAGCATGAGCGTGTGCGGATTTCCAGAAAATCGAGCTTCCGCTTGCTGCCGTACACCAGTTGTTCGAGATCATCCTTGGGCAGATGACTGAAATATTTTTCTGCGAACAATTCCACGATTTCCCCGTTCGTCAGCCGTCCGCCCGGAATCACATAGGCCAAGGATCGAATGGACAAATTCAACATGAACAAGCTCCCTCCACACAGTCAATTAAAATCCGCTTTGTACTCCATCGCCAAGACTCCGGTATTTAATGAACAGATCATAGGCTTCGCCCAGCGTGCGGGTCATCACTGTATCCTCTGCGCTGAACAGAACCTGATATTCCCGCTCCAGCCGCAGCATTGCATTCACAAGAGACAAGGAATCCACCCCCAGCTCCAGCAGCAGATTGACCTCGCGCGTGAGTCTGGAAGCGTCAATGCCGAGATATTCCGCAAAAATATGTTGAAACTGTACGAAGCTTATCGTTTCCTCCATTTTTTCACCCGCTTACTGTATGGTTTATTTGAGTTTATTCATTAATAGCGGCAGCGCGACAAACAGATCGGCTGCAATACCGTAATGGGCAGACTTGAAAATCGCTGCTTCTTTGTCCGGGTTAACCGCAATGACAGTGTCCATCCCCCGGATGCCTACTGTATGCTGAATGGCTCCTGAGATGCCGACAGCGATGTAGATTTTGCCGCTTACCTGTCTGCCGGTCAATCCGATCTGCCTGGAGCTGTCCATCCAGCCCTGATCGATAACCGGACGGGTCGCGCCTATGTCCGCCCCCAGACAATCAGCAAGCTCACGCACGAGCTCCAATCCTTCCTTCCCGCCGACGCCCCTTCCTGCGGCAACGATGATGCTGCTATTTCCGGAGGAAGGACGTGCGGCGGCCTCGCCAATCGTTTCGATAACCGAGGTGCGCAGATGTACGGGAAGGACAACCGGACGATGAATGACAATCCCTGTCCGGCTAGGATCGGGTCTTCCCGGCTGCATAACGCCGGGGCGGACCGTAGCCATCTGCGGCCGTGCCCGGGCGCAGACAACCGTAGCCAGCAGTGCTCCTTCCCTGGCGGGCCTGATCTGCAAAAGCGTCCTGTCCGGCAGGCTGATATCCAGGTCTGTGCAATCCGCGGTAAGCCCCGTATTCAGCCGGGAAGCCAGCCGGGCCGCAATCGATTTGCTATGTATGGCCGAGGGCAGCAGCACAATTTCCGGGCGTGTGTCTTCCAGAAGCTGGTGCAGCAGTCCGGTATAGATCTCTTCATTAACCGGCCACAGCCGCGGATCATCGAGGACGTATATTTTATGCGCGCCATGGCGGATACAGCCGCCGCTGAATGCTTTGCAGCCGCTGCCGATGAGCGCAACGGAAATTTCGGTGGCAAGCTGCGCGTTCAGCCGGCAAGCCGCGCCCAGCAGCTCATAGAGCACCGGCTGCGGACCCGCAGGCCCGCATTCCGCGATAATCATGATCCCCCGGTCCTCATTGCTGCCATACTGCCGATCCATCATCATATGCTCCTTTCGCCGCCACAGGAATGGAGCAGCTGCGCCGGGCCTCTTTCCCCCGGCTTCATTTGTCTGAGCAGCAGCTCTGCCACGACCCCGATCTGCTGCTCCAGGCTATCGCCGCCCGCAGCGAACGGATTCTGCGGGGAGATAACAGCGCTTGTCGTTTCCTTAACCCGGGTGGGTGAACCAGCCAGGCCGCATTGCTCCGGCGGCAGCTTGAGGTCCGCAGCGTTCAGGCGTCTGATGGTGCTGCGGTTCGCCTTGAGTATGCCCCTGACTGTCGCCATGCGGGGCTGGTTCATTCCGTGGTGGATGGTAATAAGAGCGGGTAACAGCAGCTCTATGGTTTCTTCTCCGGCGCCGGTATTCCGCCTGCAGATGATGCGTTGTCCATCCAGATGCAGGATCCCGGTCACATGGGTAGTGTGGGAGTAGTCCAGCTTCTCGGCAAGTGCAGGACCGACCTGCCCCGTCTCTCCATCCACGGAATGGCTGCCGCAAACCACCAGCTCCGCCTTGACTTCCGCGGACAATCCGCGCGCGATTACGGCGGCGGTGGCCAACGTGTCCCCGCCCGCAAATCTTTTGTCTGACAGCAGCAGCCCTTTGTCTGCACCAAGCGCAATGCAGCCCTGCAGCACCCTGGCCGCAGGCTCCGCGCCCATGCTGACCACAGTAACCTCGCCGCCCGCCGACTCGCGGATCCGCAGCGCTTCCTCAAGCGCAAACCGGTCAGCCGGATTCAGCGCAATTCCTTCCCGGGGAAGGCTGACCTGCTTGACGCATACAGCGATCCGCAATTGATTTGCTTTATGTGCATTCTCCATGCAGGATTAGGAGCTGCGGCGTAAGGCGTCCAACATCGGTTTGATGTTCTCCGGACGCACATCGTCGCAATCCCGCACCATTTCCTCTGCCATCGCCTTGCCCATAAAAATACGGGTCATTTTTTGTCCGATCCGCATCGTAGTCTTGTCCTTCTCCGCCAGCTCCCCGAACACGAACCGCCCCTCCAGCGGATAATATTGGATTGCAGAGCGGATTTTTTCGGGAACGCTTTTATGGTAGTTTTTTACTGCCGCTTCGCTTTCCACAGGGGTTTTGGAAACGGAGAAGAGGATCACTTTTTTATTCTGGATACGGGGCCAGATTTTCTTCAGATAATCACCGGCCACCAGTTTGCCCACCCGGACATAGGTGCCGAGAATAATGGTGTCATACCCGTCTGCCTCGGCCAAATCGAACTGGTCAATATCGGCCAGAGCCGCGCCAAGCTCCTTGGCAATCCATTCCGCATATTGCCGCGTACTTCCATAGACACTTGTATAAAGCACCAGACTTTTCATAAGTGAACCTCCCAAATGGTTGTGAATTTGAACCTTTAAAGTGCTCCAAATAAACAAAGGGCTTTGTCATTCCGGCAGTGTCATTTGAGTCCGTTAGCATACAGCCCTGCCGGAAGCTGCGGAAGACTGTTATGAATGCGCTCAAGCAGCCGGTCCTCTTCTCCGGGGGCAAAGGCTTTTGCCGGCAGTACCATGCTGAATATATATTCCTCGCGCAGCACAGATAGTGACAGGAACTGCGGGAAGTTGCAAAAACGTCCTACAACGCCATATTTCCTCCGCTCCAGCGTCTTCACCTCGAACAGCTCGGTTGCAACCGTAAAGCCGGTCAGCAGCACCTTGGACATTGCTTCCTTTGCCGTCCAGAGCAAGGTCAGAAATGCGGTCTGCCCCATATCCTGCTGAGGTCCTGAGCTAAGGCGCTCCTCCTCTACGGAAGTAATCCTCCGCAAAGCGTCCCTCGCCTGCTCGCTGATAAGCTCAATATCCACCCCTGCAAGCAGCCGCTGGTCAAAGGCAAGCGCCGCACCAAGGCTGTCGCAGTGGGTAACCGTGATTTTGCGGGAGCTGCCGGAGACGACGGGCTGGTTCATTATGCCGTGTTCAATGGCGATAGCGGACAGATCATCAGCTTCTCCTGCCAGTGCCAGCTTGGCGGACAGCTTCCCCAGTAAATAGCTGCAGCGGCGGCGCGGATATTGAAAGCGGGCATACTCCGCCTGTTCGGACAGGCTCAGATAATCTGCCGCAGCCGCTTCAGGAGGAAGGGCAGCCACAGTCAGTCGGAAAGAAGCGGAGGGCTCCACACCTTCCAGCTCAAAAGCTATATTCCATACTCCCTCCGCCCAATAATCCGCATAACGGCGAGTAAATGAAGAGTACCGCATGCCGGGTCACCTATCCTTTCTCCCACGGAAACCGTTTGTAGCGTACATAGTTTTGGATGCCCTCCCGGACCTCCGGCGATGCCGTCAGCTTGTCGATCTCTGCGATCGCTGTTTGCTCCATCGTTTCGTTGATGATCCACATCTGCTTGAAATAGCTTTTGATTTCCCGGACGGTTCCCGGGGCAACACGCATGATTCTCCGGTAAAGCCTTGAAATTACGGCATCGGGATCGGAAGATACTTCATCCGCCAAACGCCAGTGCAGCGCTTCTTCTGCGCTCAGCGGCAAGGTGGTCAAGGTCATTTTGTAAGCCTGCCAGTAACCGGTCCTGCGGATCAGATAAGGGCTGACCAGTGCGGGGATAAGTCCCCAGATGGCTTCCGGCAGTGCAAAGGTGGAACGGGGCGTAGCGACAACATAATCGCAGGCGGCCGCAAGCCCGACTCCTCCGGCCAGTGCCTGGCCGTCCACTTTGGCGATGACGATCTTGGACAGCCCGCTTATGGTCTTCATCGTGCGCAGAAAATCGGCTGAAGCCGGAGCGGCTTGCCCCGCTTCACTCCCGTTTTCTTCATCAAAGGCCTGGAAATTCATGCCGGTGCAGAAAAATCCCGCTGTTCCCTCTAGCACAATAGCTTTGCATTCTTCCCGTTCGTCAAGCGCAGCCAGGGCATGCAAGAGCTCGGCCACAAGCGGCGCGGTAAGGCTGTTCTTGTCCTCGGGGCGGCTTAGCCGGATGCTGTACAAGCCTTCAGACACATGGCTGAGCACTAGCGTGCGGTAAGTCATTAGTCCGTTCAGCTCCATGCGTATTTCCGGTGGAAATCATCGACTTCAGTCAGTACAAGATAACCCTTACCTTTGAAAAAATGCTCGTATACCCGGCTGAAGCCGGAGAAATCTACCTTCTTGTCGCGGATCCCGAACAGCCACTCCACATTCTGGTCCAGAATCTGCTCATACTCATCGAAGCTCAGCTCATAGCGGCTGTCCAATTGCCCGCCGATGTTCATCACTCCCAGCTTAGCGGCTGAGTCCGGCCCGATCACTCCGCTGTAAAATTCCGAGGAGCAGCCGGAGCCGTACGAAAACAACCCGACCCTGCGGTAGTCGTCCACCGGCGCATGGTCAATCAGGCTGCATAGGCCTAAATAAAGCGCAGCCGAGTACACATTACCGACTTGCATCCCGTAGATGAGTGCAGGAGCAACTCTTTTGTCAAAATCTTGCTGGACAGCGGCTCCCCTGAGCTTCATTTCATCGTGCATCAGCTTGCGGTGCGCGCCCTTCACCATCCCGCCGAACGGCGTATGGAAGGCCAGATAATCGAAGGTTTCCAGGAAATGAACGCCTTCCACCTTCTGCTTGTAATTCTTATAGGAATTCTCCAGGCAATCGAGGTAGGACAACAGGGACAAATCCGGATTTCCGGTCTCGATCTCCGGGAGCGGCCGGCAAGTATCCATCACTTCATAGCTGTATTGTCCGGTGGCCCCGAAATCCAGTTCCAGAATATCCGGTTTATCACTGATCAGCATGGCTATCGCGCCTACTGCCTGGGATGGTTCCCCATAGGTGCTTTTGGCAGCGGCACGGGCCACGTCTGTGGCTATTACTAGCGCCTTTGCTCCCGGAGATACATTGGATGCGACGAAGCACGCTGCCATGTGCAGACCCGCCGTTCCCCCATAGCACGCCTGTTTCAGCTCAAACAGGCGGCAGTTGCGGCCAAGCCCCAAATAATCATGGATATATGTACTTAGGGATTTACCGAAATCAACGCCGGATTCGCTCGCCGTAATGACGAGTTCAATCCGGTTCTTTTCTTCATCGCTTAAAGCATCGATGATCGGCTTTGCGGCGTTGACTCCATTGGTAACGGCGTCTTCACATGCTACGCCCACCGATTTGCGGTCCATCATCAGATTGTCGAACCGGCTGAGATCCAGCCCTCTGCCTTCAAAGATGCTGCGGGCCGAAATCGATGCCGGTCCTCCATAAAAATTAATGCTTTCAATTCCTGTCCGCATTCAGCACGATCCTTTCCTGAAAATAATCCCGGTGTTGATACCGCCAAAACCATATGAGTTACTCAGCGCATACCGGATATCGGCCGCCTCCGCCTTCTGTGAAGCGAAGCGGTGCTCCATGCTTACCGGCTCCTCTAAATTAATCTGCGGATGAAGAAATCCCCCCTGCATCTGAATGATGACAGCGGCGGCCTCCACTACACCGGCGGCATAGAGGCAATGGCCTGTCAGCGCCTTGGTTGAGTTGATCCGCACCTGTTCCAGATGTTCTCCGAATACACGCCGGATAGAGCCCAGCTCGGTTATATCTCCGAGCGGTGTAGAGGTTCCGTGGGCATTGATATAGTTAATGGAAGAGGCGGACAGCCCCGCACTGCGGAGCGCTTCCTCCATCGTTCCTGCCTGCCCTTCCTCATTGGGATCGGACAGGCTGTGTCCGTCAAGCGCCGCTGCGCCGCCGGCTACGATTGCCACCTCCTCCGCCTGGCGGGAATAGGCACTGTCCGCGCCTTCGAGGATGAGGCAGGCTGAGGTCTGCCCTAGAATAAACCCTTCGTGGCCCCTGTCAAAGGGGCGGCACGCCTTCTGCGGAGCCCCGTCGAAGCTGTTTCCGCCATAGGCGCCGATGTTGATGTAGCCCTGAATCTCCAGCGGGGATAAATCCGCCGCGGCTCCCACTACCATGCACACATCCACGATGCCGAGCTGAATCCACCGTGCGGCCTGCAAAATGGCTACATTGCCGCTTGCAGAAGCCCCTCCGACGGTCATGCCTTCGCCCCGGATGCCGAACATTTCACTGAGTACGCCGATCTGGTTGGTATCCATATAGCTAAGGGCATAGCGGGGATGCAGCAGCCCGGGCTGTTCAGCGAATTCTCCGTAAGCCGAGTAACCGGTGGCTGGGGAGATATTGCTGCCGGCGACGATGATGCCGATTCGCTCAGGGGCAGGACTGTATTCGTGAAGCCCGGCCCGGCTCCAGGCTTCCGCACCAGCCACGGCTGAAGCTTGAATCGACTTGCCTGAAATTTTGAATAGTCTGCCTGAGGGCCGGCTCAGAAGCGGTAAGTATCTGTGAAATTCCTCTTGAAGCTGCTGCACATCAAGCTCCGCTCCGATCAGCGGCTTGCCGCCGGGATACGTAAGTCCGTGCATATAACCAATTGCACTGCGCCCTTCCCGCAGATTCCGTTCGAAGCTTGAGATATCGCTTCCCGCCGCTCCGGCCAGGCCGATCCCCGTGACGGCGACCGGCCTGAGCTGCTGAAACCGGTAAGCGGAGCCGCCGCTAGAGGTTCTCATGCAGGTAATCTACAACCTCTCCGATGTTCTTAAGATTACCGAACTGGACGAGCGGAATTTTCAGCTGTAGTTCGTCCATCGTATCGGAAATGATATCGAAGCGGTCGATAGAGTTAGCCCCCAAATCCTTCATGCTCACTTCTCTGCTGATCCGTTGTGCATCCAAATCAGGCAGGATGTCCAGCATTTTATCCTTCATAATTTCAAATATCTGCTCTTTGCTAATCTCCGCTTTATTCACAGGGCAATCTCTCCTTTGGCTATAGTGGCAGCTTCATCCATCAGCTTCGCGGCGATGTCGCCGACTTTGCGGTTCCTCCAGGCTTCGAGCGGCGTACCCTTCACCCATTGATTGAAGGCTCCGGCCGCCGGCCCGCACATAATGCTGTAATTAACCTTGTTGGCGGTTTCTCCGGAAGTAGCCGTCTTTCTGCCGTTTTCGATATACCATTTAAAGACGGCAGCGAGCTGCTGCTTCGGATCAACGTTGACGGAGGCCAGCTCCTCCGGAGCCATCTCCCGCTTGCATTCTTCAAGAATGGATGTCATCGTCCGGCCGAAATATTTATCCTCCAGCTGACTTCTGGTTTTGGCTTCGAGCTGGCCGATGGAAGCGCAATTCCGGTACAGCTCGTATAATTTGTTGGCTCTTGCCGAGAAGAACAAGCCTTTCTTAACGACCTGCGCCTTGCCGCCCAGCTCGAACAGTTCAACTGAAGGCACATAGGCCATGTCATAAACATTGACCTGCTCCAGCACATCCTTAACTTCAGCACTGGCTCCGCTTTCCACCGTGCATTGATTAATTGAGCCGGTCAAAATAAAATCAGCTCCCATCAGGAACGTTCCTGCCGCTGCTTCAGGCGTTCCGATGCCCCCCGCTGCGCCGATATGGATGCCGCTTGCCGCCGCGAACTCACGCGAGACTTCACGCCGCAGGCGGATGACAGTCGGCAGCAGGCTTAGCAGATTGGCCTGATCTGTCGGACCGGCCGAATCGCCTGCGGCGCAAAGATCATCCGCCACCGGCACAAGCCTGGCCAGCTTTGCTTGCTCCGGTGTGATGCTTCCTGAATTCAGCAGCCTTTCGACGATGCGTTCCGGCGGCGGCAGCATGAACATTTTGGCGATATCCGGGCGGCTGATCTTGGCTATAATCCGGTTATTGGCTTGAACCGTTCCGTCGGGAGCTTGAGTAAGTCCCAGAATACGGTACTTCACCAGAGCCGGGGTTAGGGTCAAGTAGGAGGTTGCTTCAATTAATTGAATTTTTTCCTGCAGCAGCGTATCGATCAGCCGTTCCTCTCTGGCGGAATAGATCGGATGATACATCACGGTTACCCCAAAGGTACCGGTGTTCCCCAGCGCGCTGCGGATGCCGCGGATCGAGCCTTCCAGCTCCGGCTTAGACATTCCGCCAGCTCCGAGAAACGCGAGGCAGCCAGCTCTTGCCGCCGCCGTTACAAGCTCCTGAGAGGAAATTCCGCCGTTCATGCCGCCCATGACATAGGCATATTTCAGGCCGTAACGCCGCTTGAAGCCGGAGCTGCCTAAGCCTGTTCCGGTGACAGCTGCTGCTGCTTCGCTGTGAAGAGGCTCAGCCAATGTAACTATGCTTGCAGGAATAATAGATGTAATATTCGTTGTTACAGGAATTGAATCGTCTTTGCGCTCAAGATCGCCGGCCATGAAAGAGGGACCCGGATCGGCCGGAGCCTCATATGCAGGTACCGGCATGGCTTTGGATATCGCAGGCGCTTCGGTCACAGGCTCTTTATTGGCGGACATTTCCTCGGGAACAAGCTCAATGGCCGTAAGCTCCGCAGACACTGCTGTTTCCTCTAAGGTGATATCTGCCGCAGACTCTTCGTCGTGAATAATTAGCGGCTCCGCTTCTCTTTTAATTTTGCTGACCAGACCGGCGATTACATGGCCCGGGCCGAGCTGTTTCAGCTCTATTTCCGGATGTTTCCCCATCAGATAGCGTACGGATTCCGTCCATTTTACGCTGCTGAGCATTTGCTCGGTCATGTAATGAACGATATTGTTCACAGTGTAGGGTCTGGCTGTCAGGTTGGAAATGACGGGCATCTTCGGTGCCGCAAAGTTGAACTGCTCGAGGAACTGCTTGAACTGCATGGCGGAATCGCGCATGTACCGGGAATGAAACGCTCCGCTGACGTTCAAAACCACATAGGCTGCTGCGCCGTTGCCCTCAAAAATCTCCTTGGCCGCCAGGATATCCTCCTTTAATCCGGACAAGGCAATTTGCGTAGGGGTGTTAAGGTTGGCGACATCAAGCCGGTCCAGTCCGTACCGGGACAAAATCTCGCGGATCGCTTCTTCCGTCAGGCCGATGACGGCAGCCATGCCGCCTCCGGTTGCCGTATTCATCAGCGCGCCTCTTTTTTGTACAATCCTTAGTCCGGTTTCGAAATCAAATACGCCTGCAGCAAACAAAGCACTGTATTCACCCAGACTGTGTCCGGCAGCAAAATCGGGACTTTCTCCGTACTCCTGCTGATCCTTCAGGTAAGACAGTGCATTGACCACATAAAGCGCTGGCTGTGTATAAGCCGTAATATCCAGCAGCTTGCCGCTGTTCTTAAGGCAGAGCTCTTCAATTGAGTAGCCCAGCACCTTGTCGGCAACGGCGGTATATTCCGGAAACTCCTGAAACAGCGAGCCTCCCATGCCAACCGATTGTGCGCCTTGCCCCGGAAATAAGTAAGCTTTCATCTTCGCCTTCTCCCCATCCCTTGTAAGGTTCATCTGCCTGCAAAAAGCTATAGTCTCATTCAGCTTCTTCAGATCGCTGCCCATCGGGGTAATGATGGACTTTGTTTTTTTGGATTCCGGAGGGGCCAGAAGATTCCTGCAGAAGTTCTCCAGCGTTCCTGACGGCCCCAGATCCAGAAAAACTTTCGGATTACCATCTGCGGCAGCCTGTAATGCGCCCCTGAAATTCATTGGCTGTCTCAGCACATCCCAGAGAAAGCAGTCACCGATACGTCTTACGCTCCCGCCTGTCATGGCTGAATAGACCGGGATTTCAGGTAAGCCGTATCTACAGCCGTGCAAAATACCGCAATACGGCTCACGGAGTCCGTCGATGGCTGAGGAGTGAAATGCATAATTGACGGGCAGCTTCAGGCTGGCGGTATTTTTTTCTTTTAAAAATTGCTGAATGTTCGCGGCTTGCTCCCGGCTGCACGCAACGGTGAAATGCTTGTCATAGTTTACAGCGATCAGCTCGGCATTCTCATTGAGCGCCGTATGCTCATGGTACAGCCGCTCATTGTCCAGGATGGCGATCATCGCACCGGTTGTGCATGTTAACTTCAGCAGCTCCACTTGTTGGACGATAAGCTTCAGCGCCCGTTCCGGCGGCAGCACCTTTGCAACAGCCATGGCAACGTATTCTCCAAGGCTGACGCCCAGGACATGACGGGGACGGACACCGGCAGCGATCAGCGCTTCGGCCAGTGCATATTGAACCATGAAGACAGCAGGATGCGTATAAAAAATGTCATCAAACCGCGAACCCTTCCGCTTGGTATTATGATAAAGCTCTTCCACAACGCTTTTTCCGGTCAATTCCCGGAAGCTTCCGTCCAGCAGGTCCATCGTTTGGCGGAAGACAGGATTTGCGTCGTACAATTCAAGGCCCATTTTGTTATACTGGGAGCCTTGTCCGGAGAACATAAAAACCGTTTCGCTCTGCACTTTTGTACCTCCCGGAATCGAACATCTCTTTATTTAAAATCAAAAATTCTGGTATTGTTCTTCCGGTTCCTATATTTTACAAAATGATTAATATCATCAATCTGGAAATAAAGATTCTTTTTATACAAATAGCTCATTTCCCTGCCGGGAGGCTCTCCGAAGGAATGTCCCGGGTACACCTGTACATTGGCCGGGATTAGTGAGATCAGCCGGTGGATACTGTAATACATATCCTCTGCCGACCCGCCCTCGCTGTCGCACAAGCCGCAGCCTTCGATGAATACTGTATCCCCGGAGAACAGATTACCGCCGGCCCAATAGCAGACGCTGCCCTGAGTATGGCCGGGTGTGACGAGACAGTTAATGAGGGTATCGCCGATACGGATGCGTTCCATGTCCTCCACGGTTTTTAACCGGTTGCAGCGGTAACGGTAATACTCAGCCTCTCTTTTGGAAAGATAGACGGTAGGCTGATAGAGCATTTCCAGCTTGTTCACCATATTTGTATGGTCAAAATGGGAGTGGGTGAGCAGCACCGCTTCCAGCGTTGCCCCATGCTCGTTCAGTTTATGTACAAGCTGCGAAACATCCCAGGATGGATCCACAACAAAAGCTTTACGGGAGGATTTGTCGATTCCGAGATACGCGTAATTCACAAAGGTTATACATTGCGTCTTAATGGTAAACAAATCATAGGTTGCTTCCATTTCCGCCTCCTCTAAGGGATTACCTGTCATATTTCCACATATTACCTTGTTAATCTACTAAATTATCAGCTAATAGCTCCACTAATGTCAATGAATGTTTATGCTGTATAATGTTAAAAATCATCTTATTTTATTGAATATTTATTGATATTGGGCAACAGCCAGCACACAATCTGCCTCAAACCGCCCGGCATCGCTATTCGGAAGCACTTGAACCTCCCCGAAGCCGGAATCGGAGAGCACCTTTTCCCAGGCGTACGGATTAATGACCGGTGATTTGTGCCGTAGATTATGATCCTCGAAGACCCACCAGCCCTCGGCTAGCCCCCAGACCATATCTACCCAGCGCTGCGGCTTGCACGCTTCAATCAGCATCATGACCCCGCCCGGCACCAGAAGAGGCTTCAGATTGTCCACTGTTCCTCCAATGTCTCTGGTTGCGTGAACTACGTTCAGACCGAGCACGGCATCAAAGCTGCCCGGTACAAATCCCTGAGCCTTCGGGTCTTTGGTAATGTCAAACGCCTTGAAGTTCAGGCAGGCAAATTCAGGGTTCTGCCTCGCCTTGCCAAGGAAATATTCGCCGATGTCGGTAAACCAGTAGTTGACGTTGGCGCGTTCTGCAAGGGGAAGTAATTGGCGGGTCAACAGGCCCGTTCCTCCCCCTACCTCAAGAATATTGATTACCTTTCCCTGCTCCGCACCGTCAATCAGCAGCGCAAGCGCATCATGAACGACTCCGGCATAGACCCGCTCTTTACCATGCTCCACTGTATCCTGATTGCTCTGCTCCAGCGCCTCCGAGCTTCCTTTCGGAAAAAGCACGCTGACCGCAGGAATCCGGCCGCTGAGCGCCTCTTTGTACTTCCCGACGCAGTAATCCAGAAAGACAAGCATGCCTTTAAAATCGGGATAGCTCTCCAGACAGGCTTCGTACAGCGGCTGGGGATCGGAAACTGCAGACGGGGCTGCAATAAACTTCACCCGGCTGTCCATCAGCTTCACGATGCCATCTTCCGCCAGCATGTCGATCATGGAGTCCAGCAGTCTGGTGTAGGCTGCAGGCAAATGGAGATGCTGTGCCCACTCTCTCCGGTCGTGGATGGTGCCTGGGCTCACGTCAATGCCGGACTCCTTCAGGAACCGGTAAGCATAGCCCGTGCACAGCCGGTTAAGCTGTTCTTCAAGCCCCCCGTAGCATTCCAGTCCGCGAATCGACAGCTCCGCCGTGCGCCGCTGCTCGAAATCGAGCATTTGCTCCAGGTTGTCCTTAAGATTAAAAGAGCTTTGCCCGCAGTTTCCGGAAAGAAAGCCGGCTACCGCGCGGTTAAGCTGTTCATGGTGCGTCATAAACAGAAAATGCGCCGCATCTTCCAGTTCCAGCATCTTCGCTCCCGGTATGCTTGCTCCCATTACTTTGGATTGACGTGTATTGATAATAGTGTCGTTTCTTCCGTAGACGATCAGTACGGGTGCTTGGATCTGTGTGAGAATATTCAGGGTCGAATAACTTTTTTGGTTACCCGGCAGATAATACTCCATGTATTTGGTAAAAATCTGCTGATCAATACTCTTTCCGCATTCCAGCAGCTCCAGGTAATCGGTTCCGCCTGGCACCGCCTCCAGATCCTGGCGCATCGCATCATCCGCATTCATTTTCGGATTTTCATTGACAATTTCGTATATGGAGCTGACCAGGATGAGATGTGATACCCGCTCAGGATACATTACACTGAAGGTCTGCCCGAGCAATCCTCCCCAGGACAGGCCGATGAAGGCAACCGGCTCTGCTATGCCCAGGCTGTCCAGCACCCCGGCGACAATCTCCGCCCGGCCCTCCAGCGTGTAGTCGCTGATATCCTCGCTGAGGCCGCAGCCCGGATTATGGATACAGATGAGTTTATAGTTATGCGAGAAGTATTCAAGCTGCTTCAGTACCATCGGTGAAGCCATACCAACCCCGCCAACAAGAACAATCGGCTGGCCTTGACCGGATAAGACCACCTCCATGCTGTTGCCTGACGGCGTGTCAGCCAGCAGATGAATGTAACGGTGCCGGTCCTCCTTCATTTCTTTCAAGGAATAGGAGCGGTAGCGGCCGGACCCGGTTCTGTTATCGCGAAGTTCACTCCAGAACCGGAGGGGAAAATGATCCGTGCTGCCGATTAGCTGCAGGCCATGCGGAATGGCCTGATTTGTACCGGTTCCGCTTGGAGCCGGATTTTGTTTCGCTGTTGTGACATCTGGCGCAGCTGTAATCGCAGGCCGCTTGGCATTCCCCGTTTCTTGGGGCTGCTGAACCCCGGC
This sequence comes from Paenibacillus sp. FSL R7-0273, assembly GCF_000758625.1. Lineage (NCBI taxonomy): Bacteria > Bacillati > Bacillota > Bacilli > Caryophanales > Paenibacillaceae > Paenibacillus > Paenibacillus sp. FSL R7-0273. The sequence goes on along the minus strand of NZ_CP009283.1, from coordinate 3,890,051 downwards.
TGCCTGGGAAGGCGTTTCCGCTGCTGCGCCTGCCATAGCGTATACAACGGCCGGTTCGGCGGGATTAGCATGAGACTGTTCCAGCAAATACCTGCTCAGCTCATTGATCGTGTCATACTCAAAAAAGGCATTCATCGGGAGATCCACCTTGAGGCGTTCGGCGATATGGCTGTGGAACGCCGTAAAACTGATGGAGTCAAAGCCGAAGCTCTTCCAGTCGGTATCCGGATGAATTTTGGCAGCCGGAACCTTTAGCACTGCCGCAACGCCGTCAACCAGCACTTTTCTGATTAAACGGTCCAAACCGTCCTGCGCGGCTGGAGCCGCATCAAGCGGCTCCGCCGGTACAGGCTGTTGTTTGCCCCGGATCATAACCAGCGCCTCTTCGGGTGTCAGCTCTCCGTTCTCCACCATTTTCAACAATTGCATTCTCGAGTAACTGCTCATTCCAAGAGATCCCCCACCAACATATTTAGATTTTCTGCGCTGATTTCCCCTTTATGCACCTTGGTCAGCCACATCAGGAGCTGCTCGTCATTTAAGGCTTCCGGTTCCTCGGCCCCCTCTTCCGGCCCTTTCTCCGGTATGGTTCCTCCCGGAATCCGGTCAGGTCCAGGCAGCCAATAACGCTCCTGGTCAAATGCATATTCCGGCAGCGGTGTCTTACGTATGGCATCTTTGTACCAGAAAGGCCAGTCGACAGCGACGCCCTGCACCCAGAGCTGGGCGATTTTGTCCAGCTTGCCGGACTGCATCAGCCCGTTTATGAAGAGCCTGCTTTCCTCACCGTCGAACAGCTTGCCAAGCGGAGAGCGTGTGCTGCTCTGACCCTCGTATATTCCCGGCAGCTCCTTGTTTCCGGAGATATAGGCTCCCAGCAGTTCGTGCAGCTTCTCCAGGCTGTCGGTCACAAAAGCCGCCCGCTCGCTGAATTCGGTGCGTCCGGTCTGCAGGCCGCAGGCAAGCTGCTCAAGGGAAACCGGGGCAGCGCTTCCGCCGGCCCGGGTCTCCCCGCCTGCCCCGCTTCCCGCATAATACGCAGCCACAGCTTCACTGTCATGCTGCAGCAGGAACATAACCAGGCTGTTTAAAGAAGAGAAGCCATACAGGGAATCTTTGAATTCCAGATGATACTTTTCTTTGAGCCCCTCCAGCAGCCGGACATTCTTTACTGCGTCAAGGCCGTATTCCTCAAGTACGGCATCGGCATCGATATCCTCCGGCGCCAGCCCCATAACGGCGGCGAACAGATAAACAACATCCTTCCGTACAGCCGTTTCAAGAGCCGGGACCGCCTGATCGTTGCTTGCAGTGCTGGCGTTGTCAAGATTGCGGGCTACAAACGCCTGTAACCGGCGGCTGTTCTCCAGCAGGCTGCTCCGGCTTTTGGCCGACAGCACAATTAGGCTTTGGCTCCGGCTAGAGGCAGGCATGACCACAGGATCATTCCGGTATTCTTCCAGAATAATATGCGCGTTGCTGCCGCCGACTCCGAACGAGCTGACGCCCGCCCGGCGCGGAATTTCCCGGCCGCGGGCATCGCTCAGCGCCTCCCAGGCAGCTGTTTCCCCGGCAATGCGCAGCCCGGTGCCCTCCAGCTTGAGGTAAGGATTCGGTTCATTGAAATGCAGGTTGCCCGGAACCTTCTTATGCTTCATGGACAACAGCACCTTGCAGATACTCGACATGCCGGCCGCCGATTCCAGGTGGCCGATGTTCGTCTTGACCGAGCCAAGGACACACTCAGGCAGCTCTGATTCCGGCTTGTCCCATGCCCGGTACAGCGTCTTGAAGGCTTTCTTTATTCCTTCAACCTCAATCGGATCACCAAGGCTTGTCCCCGTGCCGTGGGTTTCAATGTAAGTTACGGTGGAGGGATCGATGCCCGCACGCTCATGAGCCTGAACAATGACATCCGCCTGCGCCTTGGCATTGGGCGAAGTAATCGAGTTGGATTTGCCGCCATGATTGACCGCTGTCCCGCGGATGACCCCGTGAATGTAATCCTTGTCCCGGATAGCCGCCGAAAGCGGCTTAAGCAGCAGCGCTGCAGCTCCCTCCCCCCGGACGTAGCCGTCGGCGTTCTTATCGAATGTTTTACATTTGCCGTCTTTGCTGAGCATACCCAGGCTGCTGCCTGCAATGAACAGATTCGGGCTTGCAATCAGGTTGATGCCGCCCGCCACCGCATAGATGCAGTTGTCATGCCAGATCGACTCCGCCGCCCGGTGAATGGCTACCAGCGAGCTGGAGCACGCGGTATCCACAGGCTCGCTGGGTCCGCTCCAGTTGAAGAAGTAGGAGATCCGGTTGGACAGCATCGTCCGGGTCAGCGTTGTGGCGATATCCTCTTTCAGCAGCAGCTCCTGGTAATCACCATTAGATACGCCAATGAAGACGGAGGTGCGCGTGCCGGCCAGCGCATCCGCCGTATATCCCGCATTCTCCAAGGTATGCCATACCGTTTGCAGCATGTGGCGCTCCTGCGGGTCCATTTTCTCCGCTTCCATAGGCGAAATACCGAAGAACAGCGGATCAAAGGTATCGATGCCGTTGACAAAGGCACCATATTTCACATCCGTTCTGCCGGTCCCACTGCGCGGGTCGCCAAACCGGTCCTGCCAGTTCCAGCGGTCCGCCGGAATTTCCGTAACCATATCGCGCTTCGCTTCGAGGTTGCTCCAGAACTGGTCCAGATTATCCGCGCCCGGCATCGTGCCGCTCATGCCGATAATGGCGATCGGCTCTCTGGCTTGCGGCGATATTGGCAGGAGGGCTCCGGAAGCGGCTCCGTTTCCGGAGCGGGCAGCACCTGAGCTTTCTGGCACTCCTGTCCTTACATCCGGAGCCGGAAGCAGCGTTCGGAACGCATGTTGCGTAATGGCCTTCTCCATCTGCGGTACATGATCTGCGCCGTCGCGATCAGGAGCGGGTGCTTGTCCGGCGGTATTTCTTGTGAGTAACGGTTCAGCCGCCTGGAAATGCCGGTCAATGGCCGCTCCGTATTCCTCATAAACAGCTTCCGCAATCGCCTCCGGGGTAGATTGCTCAAAGAACAGAGTCGGTGTGATCTCCACGCTAAAGGCGCGGTTTATTGCATTGGACAGCTCTGTGAACGAAATGGAGTCAAAGCCCAGTTCAGCGAGATCCGAGTCGCGGCTGATTTCACTGCGGTCGCTCTTGAGAATTCCGGCCATTATACCGATCAGTGCATCCGCCAGCTGCGGAACCTGCGCCTGCCGGGAAACAGCCGGGGCCGGTTGCTTTTCTGCAGAGCGGATGCTTTCCCTGCGTGAAGAGCGGGTAAAGGCGCCAATAAGCTTGTCCCGGTCGCCAGCCGCCGCCATAACTTGCGGTTCATTCAGCGCCAGACTGTACCCGAAGGCCTGAATGCCTTCGCTATCTGACATAGGGCGCATACCGAATTTGTTCCACAGCAGTTCACCGGTAGCTGAATCAATCTGCATGCCGCCATTTTGCCAAATCGACCAGTTCAGTACCGTATCGCTTCTGCCTAACCGTCCGTTCATTAATGCGACATAATGATCCAGGAAGCTGTTCGCGTAAGCGTAATCGCCCTGCCCTATATTTCCGATCAGTGAAGTGGAGGAAGAGAAAGGAACAAACAGCTCCAGCTCCTCCATAGCCAGCGCTTCATATAAATGCACTGTTCCGTATACCTTGGGATTGAGCACCTCTTCGATTTCCGTCAGCTCTTTCTTGCCCCAAAGGGAATCTCTAACCACACCGGCGCAGTGGAATACGCCGTTCAGTCTGCCATAGGCTGCTTTGGCCGTGCGGACTGCTTGAGCCGCAGACACCGGGCTTGCCAAATCCATCTGAATATAGGTTACTTCTGCACCCAATGCCTTCAGCTCGTCCAGCTTCGCTCCGTCCGCGTTTGGACTTCTGCCGCAGAGCACAAGCTTCGCCTGACAGGCTGACGCCAGGTATTTGGCAAAGATAAAGCCCAGCCCGCCCATGCCGCCGACTATCATATAAGCGCCGCCCAGGGCCAGCTTCGGCTCCTGCGGGCTTACGGGCTGCATCGGAACCAGTTGACGCACAAACCGCATGCCGTCTTCATATTTCACTTCCGGTGTACCATCGCTTCCAGCCAGCTCATCCTTCAGGATAAAAGCAAGGGGCGTATCGCCTGTGCAATGAATCACACTGCCCAGCAGTTTCGGGTGCTCCAGGGTGAGCGAGCGGAAGAATCCCGCAAGCGCACTGTATTCAGCAGCGGACTCTTCCTTTTGATAAAAGCAGCAAAGCCTGGCTTCATGTCTAAAACGATAAGCGGATAGCCATTTGCAGAGCTGGAATACCGGATAGATTTCCCGCTCGATCCGCTCCTTCAGGCCTCCTTCCCCGTCATTGCCCAACCGGCACACAATCCGCAGCCGGGTTTCATCCGTAAGGCCGCATTCCGCAGCCAATCTGCCGAAGTCTCCAGCGAGAGACGGGTTAATACGGTAATGCCCGGCGTCAATTTTCTTGAAATGCCCGCCCCATTCAATGCGGACGGCTTGCCCTGGAGCAGTGCCTGCAAGCTGCCGGGTTTCCTCCAGGCCGGCGTTAATCAGGAGCAGGCGTTCTTCCTTATCACGGGCAATTAACGAGGGTTGAAGGGCAGCCTGGGCCCATTCCGTTTTGAAATAGACAGCGGATGTTTCAGGGGACGGCGCGCCTTGAAGTGCACCTGCCTGGAACGGCCGGATCGACAGCTCCTGCATGCTGGCTATCACCTCACCCGCCGTACTCAGGAACAGAATATCGAATTTAAGCCCCCGTGACGCTGACTGCTTCACATAAGCAAAAGCAGGCCTGATTGAAACGTCGAACAGCTCAAGCTGTCCCAGAACAAACGGCACATACAGTACATTGCGGTCAATCCTCCCTGTCTGATAGGCAAAAGCCACCGCGGATTGCAGGCCGCCGTCAGTCAGCGTCGGATGCAGCAGGAACTGGTCCAGCGTCTGATTCAGGCTTTCGGGCACTCCGAGCCGGGTGATTGCTTCCTCCTGATTGCAATGCAAAGCTCGGATACCCTGGAATCGGCTGCCGAGCTCTGCCCCCAGATGTCCCAGCAGCCCATAATAGGAGCGGGCCTCGGTTTCACCGCCGCTGCATCTTGCCAGGAGTGCTTCGATATCGTACTGCTCCAGCGTTCTCTTTTCCGCGCCGGACAGTTCCAGCCTGCCTTGAGCATGATTGGACAGTTGACCGTCCTGCGCAGAGCTGATACGGAAGTCTATGCCTTGGGCATCAGCCTGAAGGACCGTTCTTACGGTCTTCGGCTCCCGCTCTACGATGACCGGATTGGACCATACAACATTGCGGATCGCTGTTACGCGTCTTCCCGGATCTGCCAGTTCTCCGGCTGCCCGCAGCATTTCCAGATACACTACACCCGGCAGCACATGTCCATGGTCGGAAAGATAAAACTCACTTCCCTGAAAAACGGTTTCGAAAGCCTGCTCGTACAACGTCGATACATTGCAGCTGACCAGCGCATGCAAGCGGGAAAGGGAGTCTTCTTCCACCCGAGCAGCGGCTGGGGCTGGGAGTTCAGCTTCCTTGAGCGGCATCCAGTAACTTGTTTCCGCAAACGGATAGGTTGGCAATCCGGCCCGCTTGTGCGGCCGCTGTCCACCGTAGAGCTCTAGCCAGTCGATGCTTGCCCCGGCTGTCCAGGCCCCCGCGAGAGTGCTGGCATCGTTCGAAGAAAGTGCCCGTGCAACATCGCTTGCCGCCGCAGATTTGGCACCAGGCGCTGCCCCCGGCTTTTTGGCATTGCCGGTAAACAGCCCGTCCGTTTGCCGGGCATCGCAGAATGCCGTTAGCTGATGCCGTAGCTCATCAATGGAGCAGGCTACCGCTGCCAGCCGCTCCTCCATCTCTTCACGCCCGGTCTGGAGCGTATAGGCGATGGAGTGCAAATGGTCAGGCGTCTCAGAGTCCAGATAACGCATGAAGCGAGCCGCATATTCGCGCAGACGGCCGCTGTTTCTGGCGGAGAGAATAAACAGTGCAGGCTGGCCATAAGCCCCTGCGAAACGGACTGCCGGCTTCTCCATGTACTCCTGGATGACGGCATGGGCATTGGTTCCGCCGAAGCCGAACGAGCTGACGCCCGCGCAGCGGGGCTGAACCTTGCCGGATTCAGCCTGCGGTGCACCCCATTCTCTGCTGTCCTCCAGCACATAGAACGGCGATCCTTCAAGCTGAATATAAGGATTCAATTCCCTGAAATGCACATTGCCGGGCAGCTGCTTCTTCGAGAGGGCAATCAGAACCTTGATGAACCCGGCGATTCCGGACGCAGGCTCCAGATGCCCGATGTTGGATTTTAATGCGCCAAGCCCGATTGGTTGTCCGCTGCCCGGTGTCCTGTTCCAGCGGCGGTAGAGTTCGGCGAACGCTTTTTTCAAGCCGCTGATTTCAACCGGATCACCAAGCTCTGTGCCCGTCCCATGGGTTTCAATATAGGATACGGTCCCCGGATCAATTCCTGCCTCTGTGTATGCCTTCAGCAGCAGCTCCGCCTGGGCGTCCGGATTAGGCGCGGTCAGGGAATGGGCCCGCCCGCCATGATTCACAGCCGTACCTTTGATCACGCCGTAGATATGGTCGCCGTCCTCCACCGCCTTTTCCAGCGGCTTCAGCACCACAACACCGACGCCTTCGCCTTTGACATAGCCGTTCGCGCTCCGGTCAAATGTCTTGCAGCGCCCCTCTGGCGAGAATACGCCCATCACACCAGCGCCGACATAGGTATTTGGATCCAGCATAAGGCTTACGCCGCCGGCCAGCGCCAGCTCGCTTTCATGATGCTGGATCGACTTAACCGCCCGGTGAAGTGCAACAAGACTGCTGGAGCAGGCTGTGTCGACCGATTCGCTCGGCCCTTTGAAATTGAACAGATAGGACACTCTGTTGCTGAGGAGCGCGGTCGCGTTGCCGATACTGGACTGGGCATGCACCTTGTCCATATTGGCAGACAGGAGCTGCTGGTAGTCGGAGAACTGGACGCCCGCAAACACGCCGACCTGCCTGCCGGAGAGCTGCGACATTTTGTAGCCGCTGTCCTCCACCGCTCTCCAGGCCGCCTGGATGAACAGTCTCTGCTGAGGGTCCATCAGCTCCGCTTCGCGCGGGGAAATCTGAAAGAATTTTGCATCAAACTGGTCATGTCCTCCGATAAAGCCGCCCCAGCGGGAATTGGTCTTGTTATCCTGCTGTGGATCGGTGCTGTAATAAGCTTTCCAGTCCCAGCGGTCTGCGGGGATCTCCCGTACCTGGTTCTCGCGGCCGTCCAGGAAACGCCACAGCTCTTCCGCTGTATCCGCGCCGGGTAGCTTGAAGCTGAGACCGACGACGGCGACATCGCGGGCTGTTTTTTCCGCCGCCGGCTGCCCGCCGGCTTTTTTGCGGCCCTGATATTTACTGGAAAGGGGCTGTAAAGCCGGGGCCGGGTCTGGTGAGTCTGTGAAAATGGATTGCCCCTCGAACGGAGACATTGGCGCGGCTGGCGGCCCGCTGGACAATGTGCTATTGGGCTGAGCAGAAGGCTCCTCCAACGATGCCGCATCCCACTGGCTTACAACTGCCGGACCTTCGGGCACAGCTCCGCTCTTACCCGCATAGTAAGCGGCGACTTCTGTACTGAAATCCTCCTCCGCCAGAAAGTGTGCCAGCTCATTCAGCGTAGTTTTGGCAAAAAACACAGCCGGAGACAGCTCAACGTCATACAGCTCACTTAATCCGTCGGCATATTCCTTCAATGAAATAGAGTCGAAGCCGAAATCGCCCATATTTTCATCCATATCGAGCTTCCCGGTCTGCGTCTGCAGAACCTCCGCCGCCAAACGAAGCACATCATGCTTAACCTGCTCTTCGAGGAGCACTCCATGCTGCTGGCCCATTTCTTCCGGTCTATAATGCTTATCCAACTTGGTTATCCCCCCTTTAGCTTGACTTTTGCCGTTAGGCTTGATTAGGTTTAACTGCGGCGCCAGCTTGGAACGTTCCCCATAAATCACTGCCGTCTGCCCCCGTCCGTCCGCCATAACTGCTTCAAAGCAGCCGATTCCCTGCTCCGCCGTCAACTGCCCGATGCCCGAGGCTTGCAGATACAGCTTTTCTGCCCCGTTTTCGAGGTGCATGCCCCCCGCCTCCCAGAGCGGCCACTGGATGCTTATACTTTTGCCGCTGCGCATCCCCTGTTTAACCAGACCCTCGCGATATTCGCAAAAACGGTCCAAAAACCGGTTCGCTACCGCATAATCCCCTTGGCCAAAATCCCCGATCAGCGAAGAAGTAGACGAGAAGACGGTGAAGAAATCCAGCGGCTCCTCCTTCAGTGCCTCATCCAGCGCCAGGACTCCGTCCGTCTTGGGTTGCAGAACGGATGTAAACTCATGGGCCTCTTTCTGAAAAATTAGCTGCTCACTCGCTTTGCCCGCCGCATGAATGACGCCATTTATGGCCCCGAACTGCCGCTTGGCCTGTTGAATGGCCTGCTTGACGCTGGACCGGTCTGCAATATCGCAGACGATATATTCTGCTTGCGCCCCATAGCCGCGCAATGTTTCCAGCTTCAGCTCAAGCGCGGAGTCAGGTGTGCTTCTTCCGAGCAAAATCAGTCTGGAATGGTATGTACGGGCCAAGTGGCCGGCCAGAATCATGCCTAAAGACCCTGCTCCCCCGGTTATGAGATATATACCTTTGTTTTTTAACAAACCGGCTCTGTCCTGCAGCGTAATCTCGCCCAGCCGTTTTTCCCTCCGCAGCCCTTGCTCATATCGCACTTCATGGGTAAAAGGGTAGCTGAGGCACCGGATTTCTCCGCGCAGAATATCCGCCAGGGCATAACCGGCATCGCGTACCTCCACCTGGGTATAACGCAGGCGCGGATACACCCGCTCCAGTGATTTGCCGCATGCGCCCAGCGCTTCTACATCCAGCCGCTCCCCGTCTCCGTTCATGGAAACGGACAGCCACCGGTTGTTCAGGCGGAGCTTCAATGCATGGAAGGCTTTGATCCAATAAAACATACTGTCTATGGCGTATGCCGCATTTCCGGCCGCTGTTTCGATCGTCTGCCCTTGATTCCACAGCATCGCTACGCAGGCAATTTGCGGGAACGTCTTCGTCACATCGGACAGCAGAGCGGTGTAATCTGCTTGTTCCCGCCGGTTAACCGAGTAACAGCGCTCCGTTTCCTGGCTCAGGGATGCTCCAAGCCGTACCGTAACGACTGTGTATTCATCGGCCAGCGCGGCAGCGGCACTCCTGGTTTCCAAAGTGTCTGCCTCCACTACAAGCAGCAGTGTTCCCGGCTGCCTTTCCGCCGCAGCTGTTTGCAGAGCAGGGGCGGAATCCGCCCACTGCTCCTGAAAATAGATTATGTCCTTCTGTTCATCCGGTTTGCCGAGGCTCATTATGCTGACCACCAACCTATGTTTGATATGCCGCTTCCGTAATGCCGTGCGGATCAGACCGGAGCGGACGTTTCCAGAACCCCCGCGCCTTTTGTATGCATTGCTGTAAGCTTCAGAACCAGCTCTTCCATTGTCAGGATGACGTTATCTTTCGCATCAACCACTGTTATTTCATAGACGGCCGTGTTCTCCTGGAGCAAGCGCCATAAGGCCAGCACCCTTACCTCTGCTGCAAGCGCCCCATGAACGATACAGCGGGACATCGTGCGGTATTCCATGACTTCCGCTCCAAGGCTGATAGACACAAGACTCTGCACAAGCGCCTCCGCCGCCAGATCGTTAAAGAGAAGTCCGGATTCTGATCCGGCAAAAGCTTGCTTAAACCCTACGCCCATCATGGCCCGGCCGTCCCCGGTGCTGACCTCGCGGAGGGATTCTATGCAGCCTGCCGCAACCGCCGGAACGCATGGAAGCTGTTCAACCGGACGGAGACCGGAAAAGCTGTCCAGTCCCGGCACACCCGGCCCCGGCTGTCTATGCACTGCGGAGGATACTTTGCCTTGTGCGCATATGATGTAGTTACCGGACTCATCCTCAAAGCCTGCCTCACATTCAATATGACGTCCTTCTTCGTATAACGAAGTGACGAGCCTGCTTTCTCCCGCTTGCGGCGGGAGTGTACCCCACGCCACATCTTCAATCACACGGCACGGTATTTCAAGCGAAAGCTCTGATGCAGCCCGGAACAGTTCAATGAAAGAAGCGTAGCCGAAGGTCCGGGAGGAGTGTCCGCCGTCTAGCAGCGTCTCATACTGCTGCCTGCTGAAGCTTGATATATTGCGGTCTACCAATGGATGTATACTGCTGTCCGAGCGGCGCGGCTTTTCACCTGATTCCCTCCGTGTAATCCAGTAGCTCTCCCTTTCAAAAGCGTAAGTCGGAAGCGGAATAATCCGTGCCTGCCCCTGGCTGTGCAGGGAAGTCCAGTCGATTCCGGCCCCCAGGACCCACATCTCCGCCGTCGACTCGTCGTTGTGCGCCTCTGCCGCTCCAGGGCGGTCTCGTTTGGACACCGTTCCGGAGTAAATATCCGTGCGCTCCCCGCCGGAAATATAATCCGACAGCTTCTCCAGCGTCTCCGTGATTGAAGCAGCGGTAAAAGCCAAGCGGCAAGCCATTTCCTCACGGCCTGTCTGGAGCGTAAAGGCCAAATCGCCAAGCCCTGTGTCCGGGTAGCGCTGCATGAAGCTTCGCAGCTTTATAGCCGCTTGCTTGAGCGAATACGGCGTCTTGGCGGAAAGGACAATGATGTGGCCGTTACCTGAGGTTGATTGCACAGGCTCAGCCCCTATGCCGGGAGCTTCGTATTCTTCAATCAGTACAAAGGCGTTGGTTCCTCCTGCGCCGAAGGAGCTTACCCCGGCCCGTCTTGGAACAGAGCCGCCGCCGGAAGGTGTCCATGGGGCAGCCTGCTGCTGCACCCGGAAATGAGAATTTCCGAAATCGATATTGCTGTTGGCCTTTTCCGCATGTATGGAAGGTGCAAGCTGCTTGTGCTTTAGCTGCAGCAGCACTTTCGTGACAGAGGCAATTCCGGCCGCCGCTTCCAGATGGCCGATATTTGATTTCACCGAGCCGATGGAGCAGGACTGTCTGGCCGGCTGATATTCGCCGAACACCTGGTTAAGGGCGTTGATCTCGATAGGATCCCCCAGCTTTGTGCCTGTTCCGTGCGCTTCCATATAGGAAATGGTGCTTGCGTCCACATCCGCTTTCTTCAGCGCTTTGGAAATCAGGCTGACCTGGGCAACCGGATTGGGAACGGTATAGCCGCTCACTTTTCCGCCGTGGTTAATCTCAGTGGCCCGGATCACGCCATAGATATGATCATTGTCCCGAATCGCCTCACTGAGCGGCTTAAGCAGAACCGCCCCCACGCCTTCGCCCGGAACAAAGCCGTCCGCAGCATCGCCGAAGCTGTGGCATTTGCCTGTCGGAGACAGCATCCGTGTCTGGCACATCAGCACATATTTATAGGGATGCAGATAGAGATTGACCCCGCCGGCGACCGCTAAACGGCATTCCTTGTTCTTCAGGCTCTCACAAGCAGCGTGAATGGCCGCCAGAGAGGATGAGCAGGCCGTGTCAATTGCCAGGCTCGGGCCGCTGAAATTGAACATGTACGAAATCCGGTTGGCGATGGACCATGGCGACACATTCGGCATGGCCGACAGGTTGCCTCGTTCCCACTCCTCCGGCCCCCACAGCTGATAGGAGTATGTCGTGGCCCCGGCAAACACCCCGATGTTAGCCCCGTGACCCTCCTGATAGCGCTGGAGCTTGCTCTTGGTATAACCGGCATCTTCAATAGCAGACCACACCGTTTCGGCAAACATCCGCTCCTGCGGGTCCATGATTACCGCTTCGCGCGGGGCGATATTGAAGAACGCCGGATCGAACTTGTCCACATCCTCGACAAAGCCGCCCCATTTGCTGTACATCTTACCTTCCTGGACTTTATCGAAGCTGCCGCCGAGATATTTCCGGTAGTCCCAGCGGCTGGCCGGTATTTCTTCCGTGCAGTCTCTGCCTCCGGCGATATTGTCCCAGAACTCGTCCATATCTCCGGCATGCGGATATTTTCCGCTCAGGCCGATGATGGCAATGCGCTCATCCGCTGCCGTACTCGATGCCCTGCTTCCGCCGGAGTACCTGCTCGCAAAGGAAGACAGCTCCTGCCAGCCCGCCAATTGGTGAGTGTTCATATGGTTGTTGATTCCCTGCAGCAGACCGTCAGCAGGGACTGAAGCAGGCTGCTGCAAAGCTGGCGGCTCCGGGCTCAGCAGCTTTGCCAGCGCTTTGCCGTGCTGCTTCTCCAAATGCGCAGCCAGGCTTGCAATGGTCTGGTACTCAAACAGCAGTGTCTTGGAGACTTCTCCCAGATCCTCTTCCAGCTTGCTGTTGAAATAACCGATCATCACCGATTCAATGCCGTACTCTTCGAATTCGGTGTGAACATCGATTTCTTCGGTCTCCAGCTTCAGCAGCTCACTGAACATTCCGGTCAGATAGAGCACGGTTTGTTCCTGGAGGTCGCCGGGCTTACCGGTAAGTGGTTCATTGCCCCGGGTTTCCTTTTCGGCATGAGCTAAGTCCGGCCCTGCTGCCCCGCTGCGGTTCACACCTTCCAGCAGACTGTGCAACCGTGCCGGCTTTCCGTAGCCGACGATCAGCGGATTGGCTGCCTCCGGCTGCAGCGCGTATTCAAAGGCGGAGATTCCTTTATCCGCAGGCAGCGGAACCAGACCCGTCTGCAGCTCCAGTATTCTGCGCTGCTCTTCCGGCAATTGCATCCCGTCCGCTTCCCATAGCGGCCAAGCGACCGAGACGGTTCTGCCGGTGCGTTCTCCCTTGGCGGCAAGGTGCCCGCGGTAAAGTGCAAATTCATTCAAGAACTGATTGGCATAGGCGTAGTCGGCCTGGCCGGGATTGCCCGTCTCCCCGGTGAGGGAGGAGAACAGGAGCATCAGCTCAAGCTGCTCGTCTTTGAAGGCATGATCCAAATTCAGGGTGCTGATGACTTTGGAGGAAATGACCTGCTCAAAATCGGCGGTGTCTTTCTTAACGATATAAGCATCCCGGTGAAGACCGGCGCAATGCAGTATCCCGTTAATCCGGCCATACCGGTCTTTCGCCAGCCGGACAAGCGCCTCAGCGTCCTGCATCTTGGCGGCATCCGATACGATATATTCCGCCGTCCCGCCATAGGCGGCGATTTCGGCCAGCTGTACCTTCTTGGCTTCATCGAGCGGTGAACGTCCGGTGAGAATCAGCCGTGTACCTGCCGTCTTCGCCAGGTAAGCCGCGAACAGGCGGCCCAATCCGCCAAGTCCGCCGGTAATAATGTAAACGCCGTTTTCCTTAATGGTTGTAAACTGCGGCGGCTGGCTGGCGGCGTTTATTGCCGGAACCAGCCGTTTTACAAACCGGCCTTCTCCGCTATAGCTTACTTCCTGCTCCCCCTGGAAATGATTCAGCTCCTGTTCCAAAAGGCCCGGGACCTCCTCCGCCTTGAGGGAAGGATCGAGTGAGACCGTCTTGAAGCTGTATGCCGGACTTTCCAGCCTCAGCGTCTTAATGAAGCCGCCTAGCGCCTTATCCAGCAGTGCCGCTTCATTCCCATGGTCGGTAAAAGCATAGACCAGCCGCACCTTGCCTGCCGCCTTGCTTTCCATAAGCGCCTGAACCAGAAACAGCAGCGGATACAGGCTGCTGTTCAGTTTGGCCTCTGCGGCCAAATCAGGCGCATCTGCGAGATAAACCATCTGCTGCAGGCTTACACCCCTGGCTGTCAGCGAATGCAGCAGTCCGGCGAGCTGTTCTTTATCGGCGAAATTTAATCCATACTGATTATCGCCGGATTGTGCAAAATGCTCAGCCGGAGTTACGAAGATCAGCCTTGCCCCTGCTCCAAAGTTCCGTCTGAATCTTGGAAGCTCAGCCGCATCGGCCAAGAACAGCACGGTATCTCCGCTCAGGCTTCCGGCGGTTGCGGTGCCGGTTCTGCTTGGAATCCACTGAGGGGTGTAATACAGCATGGCATTTTCCGGTTCAGACGTTTGCAGGCGTGCTGTGAAAGCTGCCTCCAACCTCCAGGCAAGCTCTCCTTCCGGGGTTGCCGCAGTCAGCGTATATTGACCGTTGGAGCTGCTGTTCAACTTGATGAGCCATTGCTTGGCTGTTATGCGGCGATAAGCCCATTGGGCGGCGGATTGCAAGGACACCGGCCGGTTCTGGCCGGTTAAAGCGGCTGCCGCCAGCAGCAGCTCTCCGGCTGCACCTAACACTTGCGGGTCAAGCGAACCGGCCAGCCCGCCGCCGCAGTCCACCAGCGCAAGCCATGTATTCACATCGGGCCGTCCTATGCGGACTCCCGCCAAAGCCGCCGGAATCCCGTACAGCGTTTGGAGCTTTTGGCGTTCGCCTATGCTCAGTTCGTCCTTTGGCATTTCCGCCCCGGACAAGAAAGCTTCTGCTTCCGGCAGTTCACTTAGAATATGGGTTCCGGCAGCAAGGCGACACTGGAACAGCACCTTTTCTGCTCCATCCCTGATTTCACAAAGCGCGCCTTCGCCTTCAGGATAGAGGTATGCATCAAGCATCAGTCCATCCCGTTGCATCACCGGCCCTGACCAGACAATATCGGCAAGCGTCTGTTCCTTGTCGTATCCGGCAAGCTCCAGCGCTTCCCTGGCAAAAGCCAGTATGCCGGGAGGGTTCAAATAGGCTTGTCCCTGAATCGTATGAACTCCATAATGACGGTTGATTATTTCTGCGCGTGAGTTGAAGCGGAAGCCGCCGATGGTGGATAGATTGCGCTCCACCAGCTGCCCTGCACCAGGCACCTCGTGGATCAGTGCCGGGAAGCTGATTTCCCGGCGCTTCACCTCGTTTACCCAGTAGCGGTTTCTGGCAAAAGGGTACGTCGGAAGCGGAACGCGTTTGCGCTTGACGTCTGCATGAAGCTTGCGGAAGTCCACTTCCAGCCCGAGCGTCCACAGCTGGGCGATTTTGGCCGTATTTCCGCTCTCCAGCAACAGATCCGGAAGCGAAACGCCCGGCTGAATGCCGCTCAGCAGCTCCGCATATTCTTTAAAGCCCTTGGCGTTGCCCCGATACAGCCTGCCGCTGTCCATTTGCCCTTCGCAGTAGGCGCCAAGCAGCTCCTGCATTTCGGTGACGGAACCGGCAATGAGGGCCAGCCGTTCAGAAAAAGACTCTCTGCCGACCTGCAGCGTATAAGCGATATCCGCCAGACTGACTTCTTTCTCCGCCAGGGAAGCGGCATACCTGCCCAGCTTGCCGGCATATGCCTTCAGCCGCTCCTCCGAACGGGCAGACAGTACAATGACCTGTTCTCCGCTCTCCCCGGCGTCCGCATGGACCGGCTGGTGATCCTGTACCGGAATATATTCCTCCAGAATAATATGTGCGTTCGCGCCGCCCGCCCCGAAGGAGCTGACGCCCGCCCGGCGCGGGTATTCCTTCCGGCCTGAGGCTTCTTCCAGAGAAACACGGTTCCAGGCAGAGGCTTGCCGCTGGACGTAAAAAGGTGTCTCTCCGAAATTGATATGACCGTTCAGCTCCTCTGAATGCAGGGAGGGTACCAGCACGCCGTATTTCATTTGCAGCAGCACCTTGGCGATGGCCGCGATTCCGGCAGCGGACTCACAGTGCCCGATGTTGGATTTGACTGAGCCGATGGCGCAGAACTGCTTATCGCCTGTCCCGTCCTTGAAGGCTTTGACAAGGCCGCTGACCTCGATCGGATCGCCCAGCGACGTTCCCGTTCCATGCGCCTCAATATAATTGATTGTACGGGGATGAACGCCCGCTGCCTGAAGCGTCTCCTGGATGACTGCACCCTGCATAGCCGGATTGGGTACGGTATAGCCGGTCGTTTTACCGCCATGGTTGATGGAGCTGCCCTTGATTACTGCGTAAATGTGGTCACCGTCGCTGACCGCGCGATCCACCGGCTTCAGCAGTACAGCGCCGACGCCTTCGCCCGGCACATAGCCGTCCCCGCCCTCACCGAAGCTGTGGCAGCGCCCGTCGCTGGCGGCAAATTTCTGCTGGCTGAGGAATATGTACTTGTCAGGGTGGATCGAAACGTTCACGCCCCCGGCAATGGCGCAATCGCTCTCCCCCCTGCGGATGCTGTCACAGGCCAGATGGATTGATGTCAGTGAAGAGGAACACATCGTATCCAGTGCGATACTCGGCCCGTTCAGATTAAGATGGTAGGAAACACGGTTTGCAATGGAAGCATAGACCGAGGATAGGGCGATTTTGCGTCCGTCGACCTCTGCATCCAGCAGCTGGTACTGGCCGTACATGACCCCGGCGAAAACACCGACCCTGCGGCTGCCCAGCGTATCTCTGGTATATCCGGCATCCTCGATAGCGCTGTAGGCGCATTCCAGAAACAGCCGTTCCTGCGGGTCCATAATTTCCGCCTCACGCGGCGATATATTAAAGAACAAGGCATCGAAGCGGTCGACATCCTCCAGGAAGCCGCCCCATTTGCAGTACATTTTGCCAAGCTCATTCTTGTCCGTGGTATAAAATTCATCAATGCTCCAGCGGTCTGCGGGAATTTCGGTGATGCAGTCCTGCGCGCTGAGCAAATTGTCCCAAAACGTCTGCAGATCGGGCGACATCGGAAATTTTCCGCTGATGCCGACGATGGCGATATCCTGTGTGCTCGGCAGTCGCTCCGGGTTCGCCGGCTTTGGCGACGGGCCGGCAGCAGGCATTCCCTTGCGGTGAAGCTGCGGCTTGCCCGGCTGCGGGAACTGCGGCTGCTGAGCCTGACGGTTTCCAGAGCCGCTGGCCGCCGCTTTCCCGGTCGCCTGCGGTTTGATCACCTTGCCGAGAGTTGCGGCATGATGCTCCGCGAAAAATTCTCCAAGCTCCCGCAAGGTCTGGTGCTCGAACAGCAGCGTCTTGGACAGCTCGCCGAAGACCGCCTCAAGCTCCTCATTCATGCTCATCGCCATGATGGAATCAAAACCGATTTTTTCAAAGGAATCATCAAGACCCAGCGCATGAGGCGGGATTTTGGTCACTTTGATAAAAATCTGCTTTAGAAACTGCTCAGCGCCTTCCTTCAGTGCTGAAATGTCCATCTGCGGAGCCGGCTCTTCCGCCGGCGGCTTAACATTCTCCTGGCCGCCCGGCTGTGCCGGAGTGTTCATTTTACTGATGGCTTCCTCAATTGTTACGGCATCGCCGTACAGCACAAGGGTATTCTCATTCAAGCCCCTTCCGATCCCATCCAGGGCGTTCAGTCCCTGCCCGGTCGGAAGCGGCAAGATGCCCAGGTTCTTGCGGAGAATCTCCAGACTGTCCGCCGTCGTTGCCATGCCGCCCTCTTCCCACAGCGGCCAGTTGACAGAAATCAGTTTAAACGGGGCAGAGCCCCGGTTCTCAACTGCGAAATAGTCCATAAAGCTGTTGGCATAAGCGTAATCGCTTTGCCCCATGTTCCCGATTACAGCGGAAATGGAGGAGAACAGTATCATAGAATCCAGCGGCTCATTGCGGAACGTATGGTACAGGTTGACCGTTCCGGCAACCTTTGGAGCAAGCACCTTTGCCATAGATTCCCGGGTTTTGCGGAGAATAAAAGCATCCTCCGTCACCCCGGCGCAGTGCAGGATGCCGTACATGCGGGAAAAACGGGCTTTGGCTGCGGTGAGCAGCTGTTCCAGATCCGCTTGGCTGGCCGTGTCGCAGGCCATATACATAACCCGGCTTCCAGCTCTGCGAAGAACGTCCAGCTTCCGTTCACCCGCCTCGCTCAGCTGTGAGCGTCCGGTCAGGATGAGGTCAGCCTGCCGCGATTCTGCCAAATGTCCAGCCAGCATGTAGCCGAGCGCCCCCAGGCCGCCGGTGATCAGATAGGCAGGACGGTCCGTTGCAGCCGATGGCGGCGCAGTGGCGGCAGACGGCGCTTCATGCCGCAGCAGCTGCGGAACAAAACGGCGGGAGTTCCGGTAATGGACGGCGCGGAAGCCGTCCTGCATATGGCTAAGCTCCTGAAGCAGCGGCTGAACCGAAAGAGCATTAAAGTCAGCCCGGCCATGATCGGTCGAGACCGCTTTAAACAGCAGGCCGGGATTTTCAATCATGGCACTTTTGGCAAAAGCCTCAAGCGCCGCATGGACGGAGCTGTTCGGACCTTCTTTATAGTGGAACAGGAGGCTGGTTTTAGAGCGTTTTTTAAAAGACAAAACCGCCTTGGTCAGTGCAAATACGGAATAGATGCCGCTTTCCATGCCTTCCTCAAGCTTGCTGCCGGAGACCTCCTCCTGAGACAGTAGATGAAGAATGCTTCCGGGAAACTGGCCCTTTTTCTCCAATGTCTCCAGCAGCCTGACATAGGCGTGTTCATCGCCGATCCGTGTGGAAGGAAGACCAATGCCGTCTCCGCCGCCCAATTCTTCTGCCGTCACGAGTGTAAAGGAAGAAGCCGCGGAGGCAAAGACGTTTTGCAGAAGCGGACGGAGTAGGCTGTCCGCCGCCAGCACCAGTACATGGCCAAGCCTGTTCACCCCGCCTTCCGTCAGCGGCTGTTCCGTCAAATTCCGGGTGAAATACAGGAGATCCTGTGTATGCTGCTGCTTCAGTGCAGCGATCTGCCGGAGGCCTTCTTCTTTGGTGATAGCCCCGCTGGCGATCCCTTCAATAATTGATCTCATTTAGATTCCCTCCAGCATTCTTTCGACTTCGTCAATTCCAGCCTCTCCCTCCAGCAGCCTGGTCAGCATCTGATCCAGGAGATCATAGGTGCCTGCGGCAGCTCCCGGGTTCACCGCCGGGCGGCCGGTTTGGGCTCCGGCCAGGTCCCTGCCCGACAGACACTGGAAGCGGATCGCGGGCTTGCCTGCTTCATCCATAAGCAGAAGGTCAAACTGCATGCCTTCTTCAGTGGAGACAGGGCTCACATGGCAGTAACTGACCGGTGTCAAAGGGCCATACACGGTCACTGACTCCAAGGAGAATGGAACGAAGGTTCCTTTTTGCCCGCCATCACCTAGCACCGAATACAGCGCGGTTTGCATCGCTCCGTCGGCAAAGCCCGGATGAATTACAAACTCCCCGAGGGGGAGCTGTGAAGGCTCCGGAAGATGCAGCCTGGAAAGCGTTCCGGATTTTCCGCTGTAGAGCATGTCGATTACTCTAAGATTTGCGCCGTAATCCATGCCATGCTCCGCAAAGGTCCGGTAACACTCCTCCTGCAGGTGGCTGGCCTCTGCCAATGAGATCAGCCGGCCGATATCCAGCGCCTCCGGTGTGTTCTCCTCCGGCTTTTCCTGTTCGCCGCTGCTATAGCGAAGTGTGCAAGTGCAGTATTCCGTCCGCAGACCCGCGGCGTTCACAGAATAAATGCTTGCGCCAATCCCCTCTTCTTCCGGAACCAGCCCTACATACACTTCCTGCGCTTCACTGCCCTGCGGAAGCTCCAGTGTTCTCCGCCATTTCACATCGGTTAGAGATTGCAGGGTCCACTCACGGGTCGCCAGCTTAGCTGCCCGCCAGGCCATTTCCAGATAGACCACCCCGGGAAGCACCATGCGCCCCTGAACCACATGATCGCGGAGATACGCGTCCTGTGCAGTCAGTGTCTTTTTGTAGCATTGCTCCTCGAATACAGATTCATTGGAATCGATAACGGCATTCAGCGCCTCCGCTTTTGCACCCGGACCGCCAGGGAGCGCCTCCGTCCTATCGAACCAGTAGCGGGTGCGGTCGAACGGATAGGTCGGCAGCGAGATTTTTGCCGGTGAGGCTCCGGGATAGAGCTGCTTCCAGTTGAAAGGGACGCCGGAGGTCCATAGCCTGCAGAGCTGGTTCAGCTTGCCGGAATGCGCGAGCGACAGTAGAAAGGCTTCGCCTTCCTCATTCTCCGCGAACACGTCGCGGATTTCGCCGCCGGTGCCGACATTTCCGGTAAATATGTCGGAAGCGCCCTTTTTGCCAGCCAGGAATTGCTCCAGCTTCTTTTTCAGATCAGCAGTGTCCGATACAATAATCGCCAGACGCTCCTCCATCGTCTCCCGTCCGGTCTGAAGCGTGTAAATCAGGTCCTTCAAATTCATGAAGGATTCTTCCTCCCCGGTTTCTTGAAGGAGGGTTTCCGGCTGCCGGTAATTGCGGGCAATTTCGCTGCCAAGCTGTTCCAGCAGGTAACCGGCAATATCATCAATCGTCCCGCCGTCTGTGAGCAGTGCCGCAGGCAGCCTGACCGGATAAAGATCAAAGATCTTCTCGGTTGCAGCAATCCATTCTTCGATGGAAAGACCGTACTCTTCAATGCTCTCCATGGTGCTGATCTGCTGCGGCAGGACGGCGGATTCCAGCAGGCACGCGGTGATATCGGCGGTCACATATTTTTTGAGGTCTGCCGGACTCTTTGCAGCCGCCGTTTGGCTGCGGCCGGTACGTTCTTCGATATACCGGAGCATCTGCCTGGCGTAAGCGTTCAGACGGTCCTTGTTTTTGGCCGATAGGATGAACATTTGCTTTCCGGCTTCCCGGTCCGATACTGGCGCGGCTGCACGCTCTTCGCGCACATACTCTTCCAGGATAAGATGCACATTCGTTCCTCCGGCGCCAAAGGAGCTGACCGATGCATATCTCGGCTCCTCCCTCCGGGCCGTCCCTTCTCCGGTCACCGCAGGTTTCCATGCTTCCAGCTTGCGCTGAACGTAGAACGGCGTATCCTCGAATGCGATATTCGGGTTCAGCACCTCGGAATGCAGGGAGGGCACGAGCTGCTTGTGCTTCATTTGAAGCAGCACTTTGATAATGGAAACGACGCCTGCGGCGGATTCCAAATGCCCCACATTGCTTTTGACCGAGCCGATCGCGCAATACTGTTTGTCCGCAGTGTAGCTTCTGAACGCTTTGGTCAGCCCGCTGATTTCAATCGGATCGCCCAGCGAGGTTCCCGTTCCATGTGCCTCAATGTAGCTGATGGACCGGGGATGAATCCCCGATTTGCGCAAGGCCTCGGCAATAATACCGGATTGCGCATTCGGGTTGGGGACGGTATAGCCGTTGGTTTTCCCCCCATGGTTGATGGATGAAGCCCGGATGATGCCATGAATATTATCTCCGTCCGCAATCGCCTTGCTGAGCGGCTTGAGCAGCAGCGCCCCAACCCCTTCGCCCGGCACATAACCGTCTCCCCCGCTGCCGAAAGCGCGGCATTTGCCTTCACTGGAAGCAAAACGCTGGTTGCAGAGAAACAGATATTTATCGGGATGGATGGTTACATTCACTCCGCCTGCGATGGCCAGCTCGCTGTCCCCGCGGTAAATGCTCTCACAGGCCAGATGCAGCGCAGTCAGCGACGAGGAGCACATGGTATCAAGTGCAATACTCGGGCCGCCAAAGTTGAAGAAATAGGACACCCTGTTAGCGATGGAAGCGTAGGAGGAGCTGAGGGTCATCGTATTGCCTTTAGCCGTTTCCTCTGCGCCGAACAGCTGGTAATGACCGTACATTACGCCGACAAACACGCCTGTCTTGGTATTCCACAACGATTGGCGGGTGTAGCCGCCGTCTTCGATGGCGCTGTGTGCGCATTCCAGGAACAGCCGCTCCTGCGGGTCAAGCTGCTCGGCATCCCTTGGCGTCAGCTGAAAAAACAAAGGGTCAAAACAGTTGTATTCATCCATGAAGCCGCCCCATTTGCTGTAGACCTTCCCTTTCTTGCCCTTCTCCGGGTCGTAATAACGGCTGTGATCCCAGCGTTCCGCCGGAATCTCCGAAATGCAATCCACGCCATTCTTCAGATTGCTCCAGAACTCGTCCAGATTCCTGGCATTGGGAAAAGCGCCGCTGATGCCGATTATGGCAATGCCGTCATCCTTTTTCGCAGCAGTTCGCCCTTCCACTGGACGCCCATCCTCAGGAATCCGTTTTTTGGCCGGCTCGGTAAAGGTTCTGAACCGCTTTGGCTCTTCAGTCTTTACTTGTACCGGGGGGCTCTCAGACACAGAAGCGGCAAGCTTCTCCGGCTGCTGTCCGCCGGTACCGGACATATCCTCCAGCTGCTCCCGGTGATTGTGTACAAAGTACACGGCGAGGTCATGAAGGTTTCCGTATTCAAACATCAGCGTTTTAGGCAGGCTGGCAAAATCCTTATCGAGCAGCGCGTTGATCTCCATAATGGCTACGGAGTCCACGCCGTAATCCTCCAGACTCTGTTTGGCCTTGATCCTGTCCGGGTCCAGACCAATTACCTCTGAGAGCAGTCGCTTCAAATAATGGACGGTATAGCTCATCAGCCCTTGTTCATTCCCGGTGCCGGCTTCGCCGGACTGCTTCGAATCAGACGCAGTTGAATCAGACTGTGCAGAGGCTCCGTTTCTCAGCTTCTGAATCAATGAATAGCCCTCTTCCGGATTCATTTCCCCTTGCTTGATCATCTTCAGGATGCTGCTTATCTCAAGGTCGGCGCCTTTCATCGTATCCCTCCCATCCACTGTTGCACCTCTGCTTCGCTCAGCTCTCCAGCCTGCAGCCGGGCCAGCATATTCACAATGGCGTCTTTATTCTCCAGATCCGCCGCCAGCCCCGGCCGGCTTGCTTCCAGCTTAAAGGCTTGGCCAATTTTCTTCTTGTTGCCGGCGGCAACAATGACACTGCCGGCTTCCGTTAAGCCGCACATTAATACTTCGAAAGCGGCAACACCGGCCTCTTCTTCCATCGTCTTCATTCCTAAATAGGTGCTGTAGAATGCCGATTCACTCTCCGGAATTTCAAATCCGCCCCCGCTCCATAGCGGCCAGTTAATGGAAAGGGTCCGGCCGTTCACTTTTCCTTGGGCAGCAAGACTATTCCGGATGCGCGCATAGCGGTCCATAAAGCTGTTCGCCATGGCATAGTAGCCGATGCCCAGATCGCCAAGCTCGACGGAGATGGAAGAGAATAAGACCAGGAGAGACGGATCAAATACTCTGCTCAAAAGATCCAAGTTCAGCAGACCCTGCACTTTGGCACTCATTACGCTATGGGCTGTCTCTCTGTCAGATTCCGTCACCGGAAGCGAAGCGCCTGTTCCCGCACAGTGGATAATGCCGTCGAGTCTGCCAAAACGGCCTGCAATCTGCTTCATTACCGCCTCAACCTCCGTAGTGCTGGAGATATCTGCCTGCAGGTATAGGCCTGTACCGCCCAGCTGCCCCAGTTCATTCATAAAAGCCTCGGTCCGCGGGTTTGCCGGCTGTCTGCCTGCGCATATCACGTTCGCTCTATAGCGGCGCGCCAGATATTTGGCAAAAATCATGCCCAATGCGCCGGTTCCGCCGGGAATCAGATAAACCCCCCGCTCTTTCAGAGGCAGCGGCTCTAAGCTGTCCGTTTCAGGCACCAACGGCTTGATTTTTCTAACCAGCCGCTTTCCGTCTTCATAGCGGATTTCCGTCTGGCCTGTGCCCATGGATGAGAAAAGCTCCTGGTAGAACACTCCGTTTTGGTGGTTGCCGGTCCATGCGGCATGATCCGCCGAAACGGAAATAATCTGAAATTTATGGTGGAGCGTAATAATGGACTTCGCAAAGCCGCCCACCATTTCATGCAACGCAGTAAAGCTGCCAGGTTCCCCGTTATAGGCGAACAGCAGCTTCAGCGGCTGCTGGCCGTACACATGCATATAGGCTTTGAACAGATAAACGACGGACAACGCGCCATACTGCAGCATCTTTTCCACCATTCCGTCCATTTGGCCGGCGTTCAGGTCCTCAGCAGACACTGGCGCTTCTGCATATGCCCAGCGGTGCAGCACATGGGTCGGGTAAAAGCCGATATCCCGAAGCTCCTTCAGCATCCTGCCGTAATCTTCTTCATTGGAGGGATTAATCACCAGGCTGTTTCCGTCGCAGCCCCGGTATTCCCCGCCGGGCGTAACCCAGATGCAGGCGTCGGCACCGTCCGGCAGCTTCCCGCCGGGCAGGATATCCGTCTTCCGCTCCGCGAACACAAGCAAGTTGCGCGGCCCGGCAGCCGTTCCGGGGACAAGAGGTTCTTGTTCATATAACGGTGTGTAATATAGCAGTTCTTCCGGCTGTGTGCGTTCTGTCTTGCCTCCGAATGGACGGACGATGAAATCCTCCAGCCGCACCAGTTCCCTGCCCTCCAGATCCGTAATTGAAATATCAAAAATATTAAGTCCCTGGTTGTTATCCCCCGGCTGTTCCTTCACCCGGGTATACACGTAGCATTCGGAAGGAATCGCGGCAAAAATCCGCGTGCTGCCCAGAGAAAACGGAATATGTGTGGCTCTGCCGTCCTCATCTCTTCCTGCAGCGACCGAGCGTACTGCCCCGTCCAGCAGAGCCGGATGAAGAACGAACTCATGCAGAGTGTCTCTGTAGGTTTCATTTAAGGAGAGCCGGGCCAGGGTCTCCAGTTCTCCGCTCAGCACCTCATCGGTAACCTGGAAGGACGGGCCGTAGTCAAAGCCGATGTTTTTAAAAATACGCCCGTAGCATTCCTGTCTGTTTCTGCGGGTGAGGCAACGCCTTCTAATGGCATCCAGGTCAAACCGGCGCTCCGCCTCAGTCAAAGCATCCTCTTCAAACGCCAGAGTTCCTCTGGAATGCACGACAGCCTCTTCGCCGCCGCTGCTAATTTCATAGCGGACACCGTTGCCTGCCGGCTCCAGCACGATTTCAAGCTCCTTGAAATCTTCCGCCATGACCACCGGCTTCAGCCAGACGATATCCTTAACGGCAGTCACCTGCGCTTCACCGGCAATCTCCCCGGCAGCTCTCGCCATTTCAATATAAGCGACCCCCGGCAGCAGAATTTGCCCATTGACCACATGATCCCGCAAAAAGAACTCACTCACCGCAAGCCGCTTGCGGAATTTCTGCTCTCGCAGTGTGGACACATTGCTGTCGAGCAGGGGATGCAGCGCGGAGACCGCCTGCTTCTCTGCTGCGCCGCCGGCAGCTCCAGGTCTACCGCTGTTTGCAGATTCCAGCCAATATCTTTCTTTGGCGAACGGATACAGCGGGAGCGAGACTCTGCGCAGGCGATGATCGCCATAAATTAAGCCCCAATCCAGCGGAGCACCGAGCACCCATAGTCTTGCGATCCGCTCCAGCCGGTTCTTTGCAGCCAAAGACGCAATATAGGCCTGATCCTCCGGCGTGTTGCCGATAAAGGCCGCGCCGCTCTCCAGCGCTGCAAAAGTGTTGTTCTTATACACATTTTCAAGGCTGACGCCATCCAGAACGGATTGCAGCGCCGCTTTCAGCTCGTCCGGCGATTCGGCGACAATGGCCAGGCGTTCCTCCATCTCCTCACGGCCTGTGCCTAGAGTAAAGGCGATGTTGGACAACGTATATTCCTTGTCCAGAGGCTGACTAAGGAAGCGGTGTAAATCCCGCACCTTTTCCGTTAGGCGGTCAGCATTTTTGGCAGACAGTACAATTAACTGCTTGCCGCCAAGCTCTATTGGAGCCTGTCCGGGCACGAACTCCTCGGCAATCAGATGGACATTTGCGCCTCCGGCCCCGAAGGAGCTGATACCCGCCCGCCTTGCTCCAAGGCCGGGAGATTCTTCCCAGCGCTCAAGAGAACGCTGCACATAAAACGGTGTATCCTCAAAGCGGATGCCGCTGTTTAACTCGTCCGTATGGATGGATGGCGCGAGCATTTTGTGCTTCATTTGCAGCATCACCTTCGCTACAGACGCGATCCCTGCCGCCGATTCCAGATGCCCGATATTGGACTTGACCGAGCTGATTGAACAGAACTGCCTGTCCTCTGTGTAATGGCCGAATGCTTTGGACAGTCCGGCTATTTCAATCGGATCGCCTAGGGAGGTTCCTGTTCCATGAGCCTCAAGACTGGTAATTGTGCGCGGATGGACGCCCGATTTGCGGAGCGCCTCGGCGATTGCTGCTGCCTGGGCGTTGGGATTCGGCACAGTATAGCCGCTTGTTTTGCCGCCGGAATTCACCGCAGTCCCTTTGATGACGCCATATATGTGGTCGCCGTCCTCGATGGCTTTATGGAGCGGCTTCAGCAGCACCGCCCCGACGCCTTCACTCGCTACGTAACCGTCGCCGCCTTCGCCGAAGGCGCGGCATTTGCCTTCGCTGGAAGCAAAACGCTGGCTGCATAGGAAGACGTATTTGTTGCGGTGTATGGTCACATTCACGCCGCCCGCAATGGCCGCATCGCTCTCTCCGCTGCGGATGCTTTCACATGCCAGATGGATGGCGGTGAGCGAAGAAGAACACATGGTATCCACGGCCATGCTTGGCCCCTGAAAATTAAACAGATACGATACCCGGTTCGCAATGGAGGCGAAGGAAGAGTTCGGCGCGACAAGATTGCCCGCGGCATAGCCTTCCGTCCCGATGAGCTGGTAATGCCCGTACATGACGCCTACGAACACACCGACCTTGGAGCGCGCCAGCCGCTCACGCGTATACCCGGCGTCTTCCACCGTGTGGTAGGCGCATTCCAGGAACAACCGCTCCTGCGGATCGGTAAGCTCGGCATCTCGGGGCGTCATCTGGAAGAACAATGGATCAAATTTATCTACATCGTCTATAAAGCCGCCGTATTTCGTATAGATTTTGCCTTTCTTACCCTTCTCTGCATCATAGTCGCGGGTATAATCCCAGCGGTCCGGAGGAATTTCCGTAATGCAGTCCCGGCCGTCCTTCAGATTCTCCCACAGCTCGGATACGCTGCCCGCCATCGGGAACCGTCCATCCATGCCGATTACCGCGATATCCATTTGCTGATTGGCTAGAGAGGCACGCTCTGCAGAGAGCGGCGCGGCCGGTTTAGGCCGGAACCGCCCGACGGGGAGCGCCTCGGGTGCTTTGTCTGCCACAGCCGCCGTTTGATTGACTGCTGCGGCTGTAGTAGCATAGGCTTGAACCGGTTGGAACATCGCTGCCAGCTGCGCCGGATAATGCTTCATGAAGTACCCGGCCAGTGCTGCAACCGTATTGAATTCATAGAACAAGGTGTTCGGCAGACCTGCAAACTCCTGCTGCAAAGCTTCATTCAGCTCCAGAATCATAATGGAATCCAGCCCGAACGCATCCAGCAGGGAATCCGCGTTGAATCTTTCCTTGGAAATACCGAGCGTTTTGGCGAGCAGCGTGGTCAGATAGTCCTGCAGAGGCTCCTCCAGCGCAATACTTTCACCGGCTGCTGTTTCCATAAACGAAGTGTGATTCTCCACCACAGCGGTAACATGGGCTGTGATGCCCAGCGTGCGGGCGATTTTGCGCTGGTCGCCGTAGCCGATAAAGATCTGGGCAGCCTGCTGCTTCAGGGCCGACTCCAATATCGAGAAGGCGGTATCGCTGTCCAGCGGAAGCATGCCGTAGTAGCTGGCCAGCGCCTGTTCCTGCGCCGCCTCCATCCGGTACCGCCCGTCCTTCCATAAAGGCCAGTTGATGGAAACGGTATGGCCGGAGCGCCGGTGCTCCGCCGCAAGCCGGTTCCGGTATAATGCATAGCGGTCCATATATGCATTGGCCGCAGCATAGCTGCCTGCGCCCGTATCTCCGATCTCGGCCGAAGTAGAGGAGAAGAGTATAAAGAGATCAAGCGTCTCCCCGCTGCTGGCCAGATCCAGATTCAGCGTTCCGTCTACCTTCGGCGCCAAAATTCGCGAAAAGCCTTCCGTACTGCTGCCGGCAGCCTTAAGCGTCTCTCCGATTCCTGCACAATGAATGATGCCGTTAATTCTGCCGAAGCTTGCTTTTGCTTGCGTAATCAGCCGTTCGGCATCGCCGCTGTCGGCGGCATCTGCCCGGACATAGACTGCTTCCGCTCCCAGATCGCGCAGCTGTTTCAGCTTAGTACGCACACTTTCGTCGGCCTCCTGCCTTCCGGCAAGCACAAGCCTAGCCCCGTATCGGGCCGCCAGCTTCGAGGCGACAATCATGCCAAGCGCGCCTGTTCCGCCTGTGATGATGTACACTCCGCCCGGTACTAAACGGCTTTCTTCACCGTCGTGAAGCGGAGCCTGCACTGTAAGCTTCCTTGTCCACCTGCCTGTCCCGTCCAGTTTAATTTCTGTGCCGTTTGCCGGCTGCGGCAGGAGCAACTCCTTGAGCAGCAGCTCCCCTTCCCGCTTCTCTGTCCCGGAGTCCATGCGGATAAGGCTAAGCTGAAACAACGGGTGATCCGCCGCTATGGAGCGGGCAAAGCCGGCTGCCATTTCATGCAGCGGCAGCTGCTGTGAATCAGCACCACTGAAGGCGTAGAGGCAGCGGATTCGGGAATTGTCCTTCTGCGGCGCTGCTTTAAGCAGATTTAGAAGCGAATAAAGCCCGTGATTCAGCATTTCTTTGTTTTCAACACTGCTGTGCTGTGCGGCATGCTTCCCGGACTGCACATTCCAGGCGTGCAGGATATGGCTGACGGACAAGCCCCGGCGTGTCACGGCATTAAGCACCTGACGGTAATCCTCTTCGCTTCCCGGATGTATCGTGAAATCGCCATTATCGGCCTCGGCGTATCCGGTTCCGCTGTGAACCAGAATGCAGCGGTTCTCTTGTATACCTATCGCAGCCGCCTGCCGGCGAAGCTGCACCGCCAGAGCCGGGGAGCCGAGGATGAGCAGCGCTTCCGGTACTGCCGTAGCTTCTGCGACCGGTGTTTCAACCCACTCCGGAGCGTACAGCCTCAACTCCGGCTGCGATTGATCGCCTGTGCTAATGGAATTGAACTGCTTAATGGAAAAGCCCAGCAGCCGGACAACCACCTGGCCGTCTATCCCGGCAATTTGGATATCGTATTTGCGAGTGCCCTCATCGTCGGTTCCGGCCGTCCCTTCGGACGGTCTGGCGTAGGCGTAGCACTGCTTCGGCACGGTGCCCAGCAGCTCCATGCGGTCAAGGGCGAAAGGAACCCGCAGCGTCAGATCCCCGTCCGTCCGGTTACCGACCCAGGAAACAGACCGGACCGCCCCGTCAATCAGGGAAGGATGCAGCTCATAATCACCGTATTCCGGCTCCAGATATCCGGGAAGCGATAATTCCGACAATCCCTCAAGCTCGGAACAGTAGGCCTGCTGCGTAACCTTGAAGGCCGGGCCGTAAGCAAACCCGACATTTTTAAAAATATGGTCATAGCATTCGGCATGTCCCAGCACGGAAGTGCTTCTGGCTTTAATTGAATCAGGATCGATGCAGCCTCCTGCCGCCGGAGCCTCTTTCAGCACTTTACCCGTGGAATGAAGAATGCGTGCGCTGCCGGACTCGCTGAACACTTGAAACTCCACTTCATGTTGATCCGTCAGCTCGAATGTAATAAACACGTCCTTGCGGTCGCTCTCCAGTTCAATCGCCTTGATCCAGCGGATTTTGCTCAGTCCGGTTACCGGTACAATGCCGGCTGACGCTGCTGCAGCCCGCACCATCTCCAGATAAGCAACCCCCGGCAGCAGGACTTTGCCGCCCACAATATGATCCTTCAGGAAAAATTGCTCCAGGCGCAGCGTTTTGCGGAACTTCTCCTCTTCCATTGTGGATACATTGCTGTCCACCATCGGATGCAGCGCGGTAACAGCTTCGGCAGGTGCCAGCTTTGGTGCGATGAGGCGGTTCTCCTTGCGGGCCCAGCAGATTTCCCTGGCAAAGGGGTACACCGGCAGCGGGATGCGCTGCCCTTTCTGTCTCACATACAACGGGCTCCAGTCCACATTTATGCCGGTTAGCCAGCGCTCCATAAGCATTTCAAGATTTTCGGTATCTCCAGGCTGTGCTGATTCCGACCCATTAGCTGCGACGTCCAAGGCTTGCACGGAGGCGTTTGCTCCGGATACGGGCACATGTCCATGGAATACCGGAGCCTGCTCGGGATGATCCGCATAGCCGGCAAGCTGGCGCACCAGCTCTTTAGTATCCGATACGGCAAATGCTATACGCTCAGCCATATCCTCCCGCCCGGTTTGCAGCGTGTAGGCAATGTTATGTAGCGTCAGCGCCCTCTTCTCGCCGTTTATTGCTACATAGGCAGCAAGCCGGCGGGCTTTTTCCCGAAGCTGTACTTTTGTTTTGGCCGAGAGCACGATTACATTGCGGCTTCCGTTACCGGGCGCGCCAGCAAATTCAGGATTGTAATCTTCCAGCACGACATGTGCATTGACGCCGCCGAATCCGAACGAGCTGATCCCCGCACGCCTTGGCGCATCACCGATCTGATTCCATTCCTGAGTATGCTCCATGATATAAAACGGCGAATCCTCAAGCTCGATGTACGGATTAAGCGCATTGAAATGCACATTTCCGGGGAGCGTCCTGTGCTTCATTGCCAGTACAACCTTCAATATGCCGGCGATACCCGCAGCGGCTTCCAGATGCCCTATGTTAGTCTTGACTGCGCCAAGTCCGCAGTACTGTTTCCGTGTCATGGGCATTCCGTGCTGCTGGTGCAGCTCCTTGAACGCGCTTTTCAGGGCGTTGATTTCAACAGGATCACCAAGACTCGTCCCCGTACCGTGCGCTTCAATATATCCGATCGTATCCGGCGAAAAGCCCGCTTTGCCATACGCTTCAACAAGCACCTCGGTCTGGGCTTTCGGATTCGGCACCGTTAGGGAGCTTACCTTGCCGCCGTGATTGATCGCGGTCCCCTTGATGACCGCATAAATATAATCACCGTCCGCCTCCGCCTGGCTCAGCGTCTTGAGCAGCACAGCTCCGGTTCCTTCGCCCCGCACATACCCGTTGGCGCTTTGGTCGAAGGTCTTGCACCTACCATCCGGCGAGAGCATCCCGGCCCGGCTGAAGGAAATATGCAGTGTCGGTGCGGCAATTACATTGACCCCTCCGGCAATCGCCTGGTCGCAGTCGCCGCTGAGGATACTCTCCACCGCACGGTGCACCGCTACAAGACTGCTTGAGCAGGCCGTGTCAATCGGCTCGCTGGGCCCGCGGAAATTGAACAGATATGAAATCCGGTTGGCAAGCACACAGTGCGAGCTGCCGGTAGATGAATAGGCTTCAATTTCAATATCGTTGTCCTGCAAAATCGTACTGTAATCATTGGTGGAAACACCGACGAACAGCCCAACCTTCTTGCCGGACAGGGCCGATGCTTTATAGCCGGCGTCCTCAATCGTGGACCATACCGTTTCCAGAAAAATCCGCTGCTGCGGGTCCATCAGGTCGGCTTCGCGCGGATTGATATTGAAAAAGCCCGGGTCGAACCGGTCCGCTTCTTCCATAAACCCGCCCCAGCTTGAGACCGGCTTATTTCCGCCAAGCAGACGGTTCAGCTCGCGGTAATCCCAGCGGCTGCCGGGAATTTCCGTAATCAGATCCTTTTGCCGGCTTAAATGCTCCCAGAATGTGTCCAGATCCTTCGAACCCGGCATAGCCCCGCTGACGCCGATAATGGCGATAGGCTCACGCTTTCGTGCTGAGGTATGGCCTGCCTCCGGACTTTTCCAGCTCCGCTTGGCATGGACAGCCTCTTCCTCTTTAGCCGGCCAGTAATCAATAGCGGGTTCCACGGCAGGTATGTCCGTCCGGCTTTTGCCGAAATAATCTGTCAGCTCGGCCGTGTAGCCCTCGCACAAATACCCCGCCAGCGCCCGGACAGTCGGATATTCAAAAAAGACCGCAGGTGTGATTCTAACCTTAAATGTATCGTTGACCGCATTGGCGGCATCTGTGAATGTGATGGAGTTGAAGCCGTATTCGCTCAGATCCTGATCCGGATGAATGGCAGAAGAAGCCAGCTTCATGAGCCTGCAGAACAAATCGGCTACCGTTTCCTGAACTTTGCGGGGCAAGTCGCCGTCCGCTTTACTCGCTTCTGCTGTTCTCTCCGCATTTTGGCCTTCCAGCCCAAGAATGCCCCGGATCTTCTTGCGGTTGCCTTGAAGCATAAGCAGCTGTCCGCAGCCGCTGTTCAGTGCAGCCTCAAAGCAGGCCAGTCCGTCCGCCGATTCCAGAGGCTTCAGCCCGATTGTATTTTTGAAAAAAAGCAGCGTCTGATCATCGACCGACATGCCTCCTTCCTTCCACAAGGGCCAGTTGATGGAAACTGTACGTCCGAATCTTTGCCCGGTATCCGCAAGGCTGTTGCGGCTGGCGGCGTAATAATCCATGAACGCATTGGCAAAGCCGTAATCGCTTTGTCCGGTGTTTCCTGTAATAGCCGCAATGGATGAGAAGATAGCAAGGAACTCAAGCCGGTCGTCCCGGGTCGCCTCATCCAGGTGAACAAGCCCGGAAATTTTGGCTGCCAGCACCTCTGCAGAGGCAGCGGCATCTTTAACGCCGATTAAGGCATCGCGCGTTACCCCCGCCGTATGGATAATGCCGTGAATGGCGCCGTATGCTTCTCTGATCCTGGAAAAGGCCGACTGTACTTCATGCTCCTGCGACACATCCGCCCGCACATACAGCACCTCGGCACCGAGTGACCGCAGCAGATCAAGCTGCCGCTCCTGTTCGGGGTGAAGCACGGACCGGCCAATCAGCGCCAGCTTTGCCGCGAACTTTCCGGCCAGATGCCGCGCCACCAGCATTCCCAGCTTGCCGGTTCCTCCGGTGATGACATATACAGCTCCCCGGCGCAGAACGCCGGTGGATACCTGCTGCCCGGCTTGGGCCGGCAAAACGAACTCTGACGGTCTGCGGACATACCGGGTTCCTTGCAGGTAGCGGACCTCTGCCGCCTTTGAGCCAAGCTCCCCCGCAACGTGCCGGTAAAGCTCAGACGTACGTTCCTTTTCCATAAACAGCGTGCTGAATTGGAGCCTGGAGTTCTCAAGTGAGAGCGTCCGGTTGAATCCGCTGAGTGCGCCGAGCTCAGGAGGAATGAGATCCTCTGTTAATCCGGTTTGAATCACGCGCACCGGCTGCTTCGGTAGAGCTTCCATAAGCGCCTGTGCCAGGAATAATTGGCTCAGATAAGTTCCCGCCGCCAAACTCTTCATGTCCCCGGAATCCCCGTGTCTATCGCAAAGGATCGTCTGCAAGGTGCAGCCCGCCAGCTTCAGCTCGTTCAGCAGACGTGTGTAATCCGCCTTTTCCCCGGGGTTGATGCAATAATGCCTATCATTGTCCCGGCGGTATCCCGTTCCGGGCTCCACCACATACACTTTACCGGGATGCTGATTAATGATCGTCTGGTACAGCTGCTCCTGCCCCGTGATGATTACAATATCTCCTTCAACCGCAGTGTGCCCCTCCGTTACTTCTTCCTGCCACTCGAAACCGAAACAGAGCTCTTCCGCGCGCTGCTGCTTCCCCTGGTAGAACACCTTCAGTACGAATCGGGAGAATTTCAGCAGTACCTGCCCGCGCTCATCCGCCAGCAGCACATCAAACGCCTGCTCCCCGTTGGCGGAATCCAGCTTACGCACATAAGATACGCAGTTGGCGGGCAGCTCGCCGTAGATTTCCATTTTCTCAAAAGAGTACGGAAGCGCCACCTCCCCCTCCATCTTCTCATTGGAGCTTACAAGACCGATAACCGCCTCCAGTATGCCGTCAACAATCGTTGGATGGAGTGTAAATTCCGTGAAGCTGCCCTGCAGATGCGGGGGAAGTTCAATAAAAGCGACAGCTTCAGCCTCACCTGCAAGCAGCTCGGTCATGGATTGGAACGAAGGCCCCAGATCCAGCTGATGCTGCCTGAATTTTCTGTAGACCTGTGATCCGCTGAGCTTCATTTTGCCGCGGCTAAGTTTGTCGATATCTAACGTTAGCCTGGAAGCGGAGCAAGGTTCCGGGGAATAAGCAATCCTTCCCCGGCTATGGATAACCGTTGCATCACCAGCCCGGCTGGTAATTTCGTAGCTTAACTCCTGCTCCTCCTCTCCGGGATACAAATGGATCTGGACGGTTTGAGAGGCTTGTCCTTTATCAAGCTGGATAGGATAGCTCCAGACTACATCGCTGATACTGCGGACATGGACACCAGGCAGCGACGCTGCTGCGGCAGATAAGGCCATTTCCAGCTGGACGACGCCGGGAAGAAGCTTGTGTCCGGAAACGATATGGTCGTTCAGATAAAATTCTTCACCGGTCAGCTTTTTCTGAAAAAACTGTTCATGCACCGTTGAGCAATTGCTGTCGAGCACCGGTCCGAGCGGCAATACGCCTGCATTTGCGACAGCTGCCTGCTCCGGCTGAGCCGCCTTCAGCTCCAGCCAGTATTTGTCCCTGCGGAAAGGATAAGTCGGCAGCGGAATCCGGAAATAAGGCCGGTCGCGGTAAAGCACACTCCAATCGCAGACACAGCCCTCCAGATATAAACCGGCGATAGCTTCAAGCTCCGTCCGAAAGGCTTCCTTTGTATGGCCGGATTCCGCCTCAAGCCGGATCACCCGCTCATCGAGTCTGCGCTGATCTTCCGGACCGCCGCGTTTTTTTCCTGTACCGATTGTGGCGGAATGGCTCCCGCTGCTCAGCTCATCCGTTTTTTGCTGCAGGCCTGCCGCCAGCCCCGGAAGATCGGGAGCGATCACAGCTGCCCTTTCGGCAAAGTGGCTTCTGCCGGCGGATAGCGTGTAGGCGATATCTCCCGCATTGGCGCTGCCTGCTTCGGCGATCCAAGCCTGCAAATCCGTCAGCCTCTGAATCAGGCCCTCCCGGGTCTTCGCCGAAAAGAGAAACAGATAAAAAGGGCGTTCACTGCTATGTATGCCGTTCTTGCTCATGCGTTTAGCCTCCACTTCTCTTCCTTGTCGCTGTTACCGTTCGATGGCGTGCATGCCGCCGCTGTATTCTTCAATTACGATGTGGCAGTTCGTTCCGCTGAAGCCAAAGCTGCTTACGGCCGCCATTCTGGAGCCTTTTTTGTTTACAGGCCATTCGACAAGCTCTGTATTGATATAAAAGGGGCTGCCTTGCAGCCGGATTTTCTCATTCAGTTCACGGTAATGAAGCAGCGGCGGAATTTTCCGGCTCTGGAGCGACAGCAGCACTTTGATTATGCCGGCTACGCCTGCCGCCATAGTGGTGTGGCCAATATTGGCCTTAATTGAGCCCAGCGCGCAGTAGTGGGAGTCGGATGTAAATGACCGGAATGCCTCCGTCAATGCTTTCACTTCTATCGGATCACCGAGCGAAGTGCCGGTGCCGTGCGACTCAACGTAATTAATTTCGCCCGGATCAATGGCAAATTTCCCGTATACCGCCTTTTCGAGCTGGATTTGCGAGTTCACGCTCGGTGCGGTGATACCGTTCGTTCTTCCGTCCTGGTTGACGCCCGAGCCACGGATAATGCCGTAAATATGGTCCCTGTCTCGAATGGCCCTTCCGAGCGGCTTGAGCACAATTACGCCTGCGCCCTCGCTGAGCAGCGTGCCGTCCGCACCATTGTCAAACGGGCGGCACACGCCCTCCTCCGACAAAATCTCCATCTGGCTGCTCTGGACGATGCTGTCCGCAGTGAACATCAACCGGATGCCTCCGGCGAGAGCCATTTCGCATTCCCCGCTCCACAGGCTGGAGCACGCCTGATGCACGGCAACCAGCGAAGAAGAGCAGGCGGTGTCGATGGAAATGCTGGGTCCCTTCAAATTGAGAAAATAAGAAATTCTGGCTGCCAGAATCGAAGAGGATGTTCCGGTAAAAGCCTCGGCCGTGTTGCCAAGCCTGTTAGCCTCCAGATGCTTCGTGTAATCGCTGGGCGCGCTACCGACGAATACACCGCAGCGGGTATCCTGCATGGCCTGATCCGGATATCCGGCATCCTCCAGCGCCTTCCACGCCTCCTCCAGAAAAATCCGCTGCTGCGGGTCCATCATTTCCGCTTCACGTGGAGAGATATTAAAGAACAGCGGATCAAATTCGTCCACACTGTCCAAAAGCCCGGCCACTTTGCAGTAGGTTTTCTGGAAGGCTTTCCGGTCCCCGTCGTACAAGGAATGAATATCGAAGCGTTCCGCCGGAACCTCACTGATGCTGCACACGCCATCGCGCAGATTCCGCCATAGCTCCCGGGTATTGGAGGCTCCGGGAAACCTCCCGGACATCCCGATTATCGCAATGCCTTCTTTCGCATCAGCAGGGGCTACATGAGCGGCCTGTACGGTTTGCACTGTATTTGCAGCCATCTTTCCGGCAAAACCGAGCTTGACCTTTCCCGCCGTCTCCGGCTGCTTTACTGTTTCCGCTGATGCTGCTTTTGCAGCAGCGTCTGCATCAAGGGTATTTAAACGGAGCTGCAGTTTTGGCACCGGTGCGGAAGCTTCCCGGACCGGCTCCGCCCTGTTTGCTGCATGAAGCGGCTTCAGGGGTAGCGGCACTGCCCGCTCCAATAACTGCTCCTCCGCTGCAGCCGCTTTCTTGTCCTGCAGCGGAACCTCATAATGCGCAGAAGCCTCTGCGGTATAGTCATTCCCGCTGCTGGAAGGGGAGGCCGCAGGCCCCGGCTTGCTTTTGGAAAATTGATCAATGAGGTCGTTCATATATTCATACCGGTGGTTAAGCCGCTGCCTGGTACCGGGTTCCGGGGCTGTTGAAGCCTGCTCTTGGGCAGCCTCTGCAGGGATCGGCCCGTTCTTCCGCACCTCATTCCATATATATCGCGTAAGCTCCGGAATTGTCGGATAATCGTAGAGCTGGATGCCATCCATCTGAATATGCAGGGCATCGTTCAGATCACGGACAATTTCGACGCTGCTGATCGAATCAATCCCCATCTCCTTGAAGGAAAGCTCCGCCAGCAGCTCATCCGGCTGGAGCTTGACGATACGGCACAGCACATCCTTGATCATCTGCTCCACGGCTTCTTCCGATATTTGGGCTTTTGCCGCCGCAGATGGAGCTTGCTGCTTCAGCTCATTAATCCGCTTTAGCCCTTCCCGGGCATCTATCCGGTTTTCCTTGATCTGCTGTAAAATCTCCTTGATCATCTCACCGTTACCCATAGTACACCTCCAGGAACTGGGCTACTTCATTAACGTCCAGCTCATCCTCGTTCATCCGCGCCAGCAGCTCCAGCAAGTCACGCTCCTCTTTGCTCTCAGGCGCAGCTTGCGTCTCTGCACCAGACTTCTCCGGCATCCGCTTGCTCCCGATATAAGCCGAAAGAAGCTGTATAGTCGGATAATCATAAATATCGATGGAATCCATATGCAGCCCGAACAGCTCATTGATGTCCCGTACAATTTCCACGCCGCTGATGGAATCCACACCCAGATCCTTAAAGTTCACCGCTTCATCCAGCTGGTCTTCGGCCAGTTGAATCCGCCGGGAAATGATCCGGGCTAGCTGGTCTTTGATATCCTTGCCCGTATCTGAATCCGTTGCTGCTTTTTTTGCCGCAAGTACAGGTTCCTTCCGGAATTCCTTCTGCTCCCGGGAATCCTTATGTTCCGCAGCCCGGTATAAATGAAGGATTTTCTCCTTCACCTCCGGCGTTGTAAAAGTAATCCGGTGCATTTCGTTCTCACGCTCCACGCAGCGCTGCAATGCATCCAGCACCCTCCCGGATAGCTCTCGCTTTAACACGCTGACTGTCGTCCGCGGCTTCTCGGCAATCTGCCTGGCGATGGAAACGGCCTCCTGAAGCACCTCGCTTTTGGTTCTGAAAATAACCGATGCCGATCTGCTCTTCAGCTGCGCGCCGGTGTACATTTTGGCCGTAAACATCATTTCGGTAGCCAGATTCTTGCCCAGCTTGTCCTCCAGAATGAACGTTGCCCCCATACCGGGTGTAAATCCGTATTTGGCAAAAGCGGCGGAATAAACGCTCTCCTCGGCCATCACTACAACATCCGCATAGAGCCCGAACAGCATACCGCCGCCTGAGGCATGTCCCTCCATCGCCGAAATGACCGGCACGGGGCATTCCAGCATTCCCCTGTAGAGGATAGGAGCATCGGTAAAGCTCAGCTTGGAATCGGAAATATCCAGCAGCTGTTCCTGGGTTCCGCCCATTGAGAAAATCCGCTCATTGCCCGCAACTACAATTGCCTTGACCCGCTCATCATTTTGGATCTGCTGAAAGCAGTGGGTTATGCCTTGGATAACCTCATGGGTAAAGGTGTTGTTATGCTGCGAATCCTGGATGCGGATCAGGGCAACATTGCCGTCAATATACTCAAGTGCCACCTCGCTGCCCGCATATTGCACCGCTTCTTTTTGATGTGAAATAGCTGGTGCTGGTGCCTGCTCCGCGGGATCAATCCAGTACCGCTTCCGGGCAAAGGGATAATGCGGCAGCGAAAGGAGGACAGGCAAACTCGGTCCGTGCATGGGTCTCCATTCAATTACTGCGCCTCTCGTCCACGCCTTGGCTAATGTACCAGCCTGTTTAAGCGAATACGGGTTTTTCTGAGAGGGTAAAACAGCATTTTTTTCGGCTTCGCCCGTAAACAGCCGCCCGGATTTTCCGCCGCTAAAATAAAGATTCAGCTGACCGATCAGCTCTTCAAGTGAGTAATATACGATTGCCATCCTGTGCTTCATAGGCTCTCTGGCGGTCTGCAGCGTATAGGCCAGCGATCTCAGTGATAATTCAAGTTCGCCTTCCCCTGCTATTGCGGCATTGGTCTGCCCCTGTCCATTTAATTCGGAATCAATGGACGCGGCCACCTGCTGTACGGTGAAATCCCCGTCCAGACCCGAAGCGTTCAAGCGCATGCCGCCGATCTCCTCCAGCCTGCTGCTAAGCTGTACAAATTCCACATGTCCAAGCCCCAGCTCGCCCAGAGAGCTGTCTTCTCCGATTTCAAGCACCGGGATGTTCTGCATATCTGCAATAGCCGCCTTTACTTGCGCTGCCATACCGTAAAGCGGCTTGGTATCCTTCCCGTTTACGCTGTTCAGATATTGCAGCATCCGGCCGGCATAGGCCTGCAGCCGTTCTCCGGTCTGGGCAGAGAGTACAAAGATATGCGGACCCTCTTCTTCCCTGCCGGGCTTGCCGTGTCCCCTCTTTTCTTGCTGACCGTCTGCCTGTTCCAAAATCAGATGCGCATTGGAGCCCCCCGCGCCAAAAGCGCTGATCCCGGCCCGCAAAGGGTGTACCGTTGTTATGCTGTTTGCCGTTATCGTTACCGGCTTCCATTCCTCCAGCCTGCGCTGGACATGGAACCCTGAATGCTCAAAACGGATATGCGGATTCAGCGTTTCCGAATGGATGGATGGAACAAGCTGTCTGTGCTGCATTTGCAGGAGCACCTTCGCAATGGCAGAGAGGCCCGCGGCCGCTTCCGCATGGCCGATATTAGATTTAACCGAGCCCAGCGCGCAGCGGAACTCATCCGTGCGGTATGGCTTAAAAGCATTCATCAGCGCCTTTACCTCAATCGGATCGCCCAGCGAGGTTCCTGTCCCGTGCGCCTCAATATAATTGATTGTGCCTGCATCCACGCCGCTGCGGGCGATGGCTTCGCTTATGGCTTCCTCCTGCGCCTTCTGGTTGGGAACCGTGAAGCCGCTGGCTTCGCCGCCGTGGTTGATTGCGCTCCCTTTGATGACCGCATATATACGGTCCTGATCCCGTTTCGCTTGCTCCAGCGGCTTGATCAGGACTGCCCCTGCCGCCTCTGCAGGCACATAGCCGTCTCCGCCGTCGCCGAAGCTGCGGCATCTGCCGTCGGAAGAAGCGAAATTTCCTTGTGCGAGCAGTAAATATTTATCAGGATGAACGGAAAGATTGATCCCCCCGGCCAGTGCCATAGTGCAATCTCCGCTTCTTACGCTTTGGCAGGCCAGATGCAGCGCGGTCAGTGACGAGGAGCACATGGTGTCGACTCCGAGTGAAGGCCCGGTCAAGCCGAAATAATAAGAAACCCGGTTGGCGATGGACGAGATCGTGGAGGTGGATACGTTCCGGCTGTTGTTGTACAGCTGATACTGCATCCACATGGCTCCGGTGAACACGCCGACCTTCCGTCCCTTCAGCTCCGACTTTGCATAACCGCCATCCTCAAAAGCTTCCCATGCAAGCTCCAGAAACACCCGTTCATGCGGGTCCATAAGCACAGCCTGATAAGGTGCGACATTGAACAGCAGCGAATCGAATTTGTCCACATCGCGGAGGAAACCGCCCCATTTCGAAGCATCCTTGTTCCAGCTCTCCCTCGCGCTGCGCCGTACCTCCTCATGGCTCCAGCGCTGCGGATCGACTTCCGAAATGCAATCCTTCCCTTCCTTCAGCAGCTCCCAGTATTCAAACAGATTATCAGCTCCCGGAAACCGGCCGCTTATACCGATAATCGCCAAGTCGTTGTCCGGCGTCGGGCTTTCGGTTATCGCAGTTCGGACAAAAGCCGGTTGTGCAGGCAGCCCGTCTGATTGCCCTGCAAGTGGTATTGTCTTCACCGTCGTTGGAGCAGCCCGCTCTTCGGTTTCCTGCGGCCGTCCAGCTGCAACGGCTTTGCCTGAAGCGTACAATTCCGTACCTTCCCGCATTAAAATAACCCTGTCAATCCGGCTTTCATCGCCAGGCAAAATCAGCAGCTCCGCTTCCTCCTGCCGGAGCGCCCATTCCAGCGCCTCCAGGCCTGCCGCCGTTTCCAGCAGGCTGATGCCGAACCGGTGCTTTAACGTGTGCTCGGTATGGCTGTCTCCCGGCATGCCGCCTTCGCGCCATAACGGCCAGTTGACGGACAGGGACTTTCCGCTGCGCTCCTGTTGCGTCCGCAGTTTTTCCCGCACACGCATATAAGCATCCATGTAGCCGTTCGCGTAAGCGTAATCGCTTTGGCCCGGATTTCCCAATATGCCTGCCACGGAAGAGAATGCGGCAAAGAACGCCAGCGGTTCATCCTTAAATACTTCATCAACATGGATGGTTCCCTCTGCTTTTACACGGAGTACTTGTGACAGCTCCCCGCTTTCTTTATGGACGAGGTAAGCATCCCGGGTAATGCCCGCACAGTGGAAGATTCCATTCAGTTGCCCATAGGCTTTCTTTACATAATAATGAAGGCGTTCAACCGCAGCCCGGTCAGTCACGTCACAGCTCACATATTCCAGATCGCCGGATTCTGCCCTCGTATCCTGGAGAGCTTCCGGCGCTTCCACAGCCCTCCCGCATAGAATCGCCCGTCCGCCCCGACTTATGATATGCTGCGCCAGATGCAGTCCGATCCCCCCGGCCCCGCCGGTAACCAGATAGGCATGTCCGCTGCGGATGATTGTTTCGTTATTGGCCTGTACAGGCAGTCCGGCTTTGCGGTATCCTCTGACCTTGCGGCCATTTCGCCCATACCAGATGCTGTGCTCCCCATTCCAGGCACCATAAGCTTCTTCCAGAACAATCTGAACCTTCCGCTTGCGGCTTTCGGCATCCATTGCAATGCACTTATAGGAAACTTTATCCGTTTCCGACTGGACGCAGTTCAGAAAATGCACCATGGCAGCATCTGCGGGATTTGCCGCCTCCCCTTCCCGGTCATAAAGATACAGCACCTTGACTGCCGATTTGACCTTGCTCCGCAGCAGTTCCCTCAGCATGAAAAATACCGGATCAAGACTGTTCCCGGTCCAAGCGGGAACGCCGGATTCCAAAGCCCCGGAAGTCAGGCTGCAGACAAGGATCCGGGGAAGGCAGTTCGAACGTTTCAACTCTGAGCCCAGCCATTCATAATCCTCACCGGCCGACAGATCCATGTGGTAGACCCGCTCCCCGGCCACACGGCGATCACCAGGCATTACATAGGTGAAGTACCTTGCGGCTGCTGTTCCTTTAAGGGCATACAGTTCATCGTTGGTGCTGCAAAATACCAGCACCTGCTCCGTCCGTGCCGTCTGCCGTTCACGTGCAAGCGGACGCTCGAACCAATGAGGCGCATACGCATGCACTGACGGAACATTGGAGCCCTGCTCAGCGGAAGCTGCGTTGCCTCCGCCGTTTAACCGGGCG
The DNA here is from genome assembly GCF_000758625.1 of Paenibacillus sp. FSL R7-0273. Lineage (NCBI taxonomy): Bacteria > Bacillati > Bacillota > Bacilli > Caryophanales > Paenibacillaceae > Paenibacillus > Paenibacillus sp. FSL R7-0273. Next base: position 3,848,199 of record NZ_CP009283.1, on the reverse strand, counting down.
CTTCCGCCCGCTGACTGTAAGAAAGCTCTACCGTGCTCCGCCAGAATATACTGGCCCAGCTCCTCAATATTGGCATATTCAAACAGCAATGTCGGGTACAGGCTCGTCCCGAGCCTCTCTTCCAGCCGTTTGACGATTTCCAGCAGGTGCTGCGAATTCAGGCCCTGGCTGTAAAAGCCTTCCGCCACTTGAAGCCCTTCTCCACCGATCCCGGACAAGCTGCCGATCAGCTCCTTCAGATAGGCAGTTACTGCTTCCTTCCCGCTGTCGGGCGGTACATGGTCTTCTGCTGGAGTTAACGCCGTATTAACGGCAGTTACCATGCCCTGTAAAGCAGCAGCAGGAACCGGCTCAGGGGCTTCCGTCAGGTCCGCCCTTTGCAGCCTGCTGATTAAATCCCTGGAGCGGATTTTCTTGAGCCCCCATTGCTTAAAGGCGGCGATTTCCTGGCCCTGCGCATTGTAAACCTCAATGTCAAAGTACATTAAATCCTTGATTGCACCGTCGGGATAACCTTCATCCCTTATATAGACATAGATTTGCTCCTTCATCGGCTCATAGGAACGGAAGGACTCAATGAACATCGGAATGGAAGCATGAACCTCCTGCGAGAAATCAATGTCCTGAAGCACTACAAAACCCTGCACCAGCGTAGCCGCATCCAGATAGCAGGGATGCATGTAATAATGGTTCAGGTATTCACCGGCCAGCTCCCCTAACGTAATCTCAGCCAGTATCCGGCTGTTGCCATAATAGAGCTTGCCCTGACCTTTCATGAAATCGCTGTGCCGGATATCAATTTTGCGCACATAGCTGTAAGCGTGATCCATGTCCTCCACGCGGCGGCTTTCGCCCTTAATCGCCGGAATATCAATGGTTTTGCGGCCAGAGGCGGAGCCGGGATGAATATGCAGCTCGCACCGCAGATTCTCATCCCAGTCGCTGCCCGGGGCAGCGCCGTCCTTTACTTTTTGGCTCTGCGCCAAAACCTCATGAAAGCCGTCCTTCTCCGTAAAGCTGATACGGATTTTTTTATCGTAATGCTCGCTTGTGGATACGGGCTCGCTGAACAGAACCTTCCGCAGCTCGACATCCCGCAGCGTAATGCCCTTGGATTGCAGGAACCGGTAGATCATGTCAAGCAGGGTGACGCCAGGCATAATTCTGACGCCATGCACTCTGTGATCCCTGACGATATAATTGCTGTTTTTAATTACTGTACTGAACCGCACACCGCTTAACGCGTCCATCACCAGCACACCTCTCCGCTCTCCCGTATTCAAATTCACTCTTCCACGAATTGCAAAAATGACAATTGCTCCTGATCCGCCCCGGCAGGCCTGCGGGAAGCCTGCCGGCCGTCTGTCCAGGCTCGCGTCCGGTGGAACTGCGCCGCCGGGAGCGGCTTTCTGTGCTCCGTCCGGCCTTGCAGCAGCTCATCTCCGCATTCGCTGATAATGGTATGGACATTCGTACCGCCGAAGCCGAAGGAGCTGATGCCCGCCCGCCGCGCATCTCCGTGCTTGCGCCAGTCGGCGGCCTCCATTACGGGGTAAAACGGCGAATGTCCGAAATCAAACCGCGGATTTGGCCTGCTGCAGTTCAGCGTTGGAACCAGCGTTTTGTGATACACACACAGCGAGGCCTTGATAAAGCTGGCGATGCCCGCCGCGCTGAGGCAGTGGCCGATATTGGTCTTCACGCTGCCGACGCCGCAGAATCCGGTGTCGGCGGTATATTGTTTATAGACGGTGGACAGTGCCTTTAATTCGATTGGGTCACCGATCATCGTTCCGGTGCCGTGAGTCTCGACATACCCGATGGTGCGCGGATCAATACCGGCCCGCCGGATGGCCTCGGCAATCACTTCTTCCTGCGCCTGCTTGCTCGGAGTGGTAATGCCCATCGTCCGGCCGTCATTGTTCGCTGCCGACGCTTCAATGACTGCGTATATGCGGTCGCCGTCGGCCAGTGCCTGCTCAAGCGGCTTCAGCAATACTGCGCCGCAGCCTTCGCCGGGCACAATCCCGTTTGCATCGACATCGAAGGTATGGCATTTACCGTCGGGCGACATGGCTTTGGAGGCGCTGAACACCAGGTAAGGCCGCTCATCGAGGATCAGATCCACGCCGCCGGCAACTGCCATTTCTGATTCGCCGCTGTTTATGCTCTGGCAGGCCAGATGCAGGCTCATCAGCGAGGAGGAGCAGGCGCTGTCTACCGTCAGGCTCGGACCTTTTAGATTAAAAAAGTGCGAGGCATAGGAAGCGATGAAATTCTGCCCGATGCCGACAATCGTATTCTTGTTGAAATCCTGCACCCAGCCCGGATATGAGCCGGGATGCGCGCCGATGAATACACCCACCTTGCGTCCGCTGATCTCCGCTTTTTCATAGCCTGCATCCAGGAACACCTCGGCGGTTACTTCTAAGCTCTGTCTCATCAGCGGGCTGATTTGCTCGGGATTTTCTTTGATTTCGAAATAACCGGCATCAAACAGCTCAATATCTTCAAGGAAGCCGCCCCATTTGCTGATGCTCTTGCCTTCAGCCGGAGCAGGCGAATATAGCTCCTCCGTATCCCATCTGCTGTCCGGCACCTCAGTTACACTGTCCAGCCCCTGCCGCAGATTGTTCCAGAATGCGTCCTTATCCGGTGCTCCGGGAAAATGGCAGCCCATTCCGATGACGGCGATCCGGTTATCCCTTTTCCCTGCTTCGGCTTGGCCGTTCCGCTTACCGCGCAAAAACGTTCCAAACTCCGGAATACGGCAGAACGCCTCCCCAAGCCTTAGTTCATTAAACGTTGTCCCGATGTCCGGCCCGCCTGTTAGATCGATTCCTTCTCCGGTGATGACATTGTCAGCAAGCAAATGCCCGGCCAATGCCTTTATATCACGCAGTTCAAAGAATAGGGCAGGATCGATGCGTATATGGAAAGCTTCATCCAGCTTTTTGATGACGGCAATGAGCAGAATGGAATCCACCCCGATTTCGGCAAAAGGAAGATCTTCCCGCAAACGGTCAGACGGCAGCTTAAGCTCCTCACAAAAGATCGTTTTAATCAGCCGGACGGCCTCGGCCTCCTGCCGAGCATTTGCAGAAAATGGATGAATGCTGATGTCCTCGTTCATCCCGCTGTTAACCGGAGGTACATTTTTTGGCGCAGCCGCAGTGTTCGTCCGTAAGAGGGCGTCAGGATTATACGCATCGCTGCGCACAATTGCCGGCATAGCGCTTTTGTGTTTGCCGGATATGGCGGCTTCGAGCATAAACAAGCCGTCTGCCAGACTGTGTGCGGTAAATCCGGCAGCCGTATAAAGCGGGCTTAATTGGAAGCCGGTATCGACCAGCATGCCTACTTCCGACCAGCTCGGCCAAATAATAGATTGAAAATATTCCTCGCCCTGTTCCCGCCGGAGGCGGATATAAGAATCCAGGTAGCTGTTGGCGGCGCTGTAATCACTAAGTCCCGCAGACAGCACGGGCGATGCCGCCGAAATGGAGGAGAAGGCAACAAAGAATTCAAGCCTGTCCTCGGCCAGCAGACTGCTTAAATGTTCCAGTCCTTCGGCTTTGGGCTCGAAGACCTGCCGGATATCGCCGGTTTTTTTATGGATAAAGGCCGGATGATTGTTCAGGTTGGAGCCCGCACAGTGGATAACGCCGCCGATCTCCCCGCACCGCTGCCGGATATCTGCAAAAAACGGGCCAAGCCGCTCTGAATCAGCCAATGATCCGCAGTATAACTCTACTTGGACGCCCGCCGACTCCAGCTCCAGTATTCGTTTCACTGCAGCCCCGGCTGATGCATCGGAGCCTGAAGCGAGAATACGGTCCCAGTCGGGTCTTGGAGGAAACGGCCGGACACCCATCAGCACAAGCTTTCTTGCGCCTCTCCGGGCCAGTAGCCTGGCAGCTTCCGCTCCAATGCCCCGGGTTCCCCCGGTTACGACATACACCTTGCCGGAGTCAAGCGCCAGAGTACCTTCACCTTGGCGGGCAGCCCATTTATTGCGCTGCTTCAAGGTCTTAAATACAGGCTCATAGCGGATGCCGCCGGTATAAGAAACCTCGGCTTCACCTGATGACAGGCTTAGTTCAGCTCGGGCGGTTTGGACAGCATCTTGAATTAGTGAAAACGAACGGCCGATATCCACCGTCTGGGCCAGCACTTCCTTGTACTCTGCGCGGATCGTCCGGATAAGTCCCGCGATCTCGGCTCCGGCCAATGTCTCCGTCCGTTTATGCGCACCTTGCAGGCCGCTGGTCATATGCAGGATGCGCAATCCTCTGGAATACTTTTTCACCAGTGCTTGCAGCAGCTTAATCTTTCCATAGCTTAGTTTGGAGCGGTGCAGCGGCCCGGAATAAAGATCGGAGAAATCAAGGACTCCGCTAATTTCCGTCTTCAGGCCAAGAACAGCCTCAATCGCCTTGTCGCATCCCGCCTCTTCCCTGAAATCCGCGTTTAGAATGGCACCATCCAGATCGAGCAGCTGGCCGTCGCCAATGAACAAGGCAGTATTAAATCCAGCGCGGATTGCATTCAGCGCCCCCGCATCCGTTTCACTGTTCACGAGGACAATGAACCGTCCAGCCGGCACCGCTGGCTGCAGCTGCGGTTGAGCGTCCGCTTTCCGCCACTCTTTTTGCAACAGAACGTATTGCTCTTCCCCGGACAAATGCTCTGTGGCAAGCGGAGCCATCTGCATCCGGCTCAGCATCAGCACGGCTGCACCCCGTTCATCCATCACCGCAGCTTCATAACCCGCTTCACTGTTCTTAACATGGACATAACATCCGGCTTCCAAATTTCCGGCGAGTCTGATTTCACCGATTGAATAAGCAGTGGAGAGCGGCCCGCCCCGTCGGATTATATCCATGTTTACAACTTGAAGAATGGCTTCCGTCAGCAGCGGCGGCAGGATATAACCGCCACGGCAGGAACACGCGGAGGGAACAACCGCAGCCACATGTTCGGTTAAACTGCTGTATAGCTTTTCGACCATCTGCGCTTGCTGATCATATTTCAGCCCTTGATTTTCCAGTGCGCTGTAGAACTCCCCGGCGTCCCGGCGCTGCGCTGTTCTTCCAATGAAGCCCGCAACATCAAATGCAGCTTGCACAGGCTCTGTGACTGGAAGCCCTTCTGCTGTCCACGCCCTGGCTGTTCCGGCGGCAACGATCCTCCGCTCCGCCCCTTCATGGAAAACACCAAACCGCAGTGACTCCGCTTCCCCTTCAAGCTCAACACTGAGATTGTGCGTATCTAAACCTGTAGTGAGCGGATGTGTAAGCTGGATTTCGTTAAGCAGGCTTATAGAACCGCCGCCGCCAAGCACAGCTGCCTTCGCAGCCATTTCAAGCAGCACCGCTTCGCTGACCATACGGGTGTTATACATTGCCTTGTAATTAAAATCGGGTTGATTGTGTCCAGCCTCGCTCGTAAAACGTATAGCCTGCATAGTGGAAACATTACGGTGCAGCAGCGGATGAAGCTGCGCTTCAGTGGCAGCAACAGCAGTAGAAGACGGGAGTGAATCCCCGCGCTCTTGCTCCGCGATCCAGCAGCGTATGTATTCAAATGGATAGGCAGGTAGTGACACTCTCCGGCGGTTTTCCGGAGCAAACATGGCCTTAAATTCCGCTTCAAAACCTTTAATATAATAGTTAGCGATCAGCCTTAACGCTTTCTCCCTTTCTGCGGGCAGAAGACTGCCTTGCTGAAGCTGGTTCAGCAGCCCGTTCATCTGGGCTTTCAGGGCCGGATTTACACGCTTGTTCCCGTTAGCTCCTCCCCCTCTGTACCAGCCCGCGCTTGGCCGCTGTTCCAGAAAAGCCTCCAGTTCACGGATTAGTTCATGGCGGCCTGCAGCCATGAATATGCTGCGGTAAGCGTAATGATCTCTGCCGGCCAGCAGAGTAAAGGAGATATCCTCCGGCTGCGCAACCGCTCCGTGCCGCAGATAGGCGAGCAAATTGTGAGCCTGCGCTTCCAATGCTGCATCGCTTTTGGCGGACAGCGCGAACAGATGCATATCGGCCGTAGCTGTCGTCGTCTCATTCACCGGGGATTCAACATGCTCTGCAATGACCAGATGGCAATTGGTTCCGCTCATGCCGAAAGAGCTGACGGCGGCCATTCTAGGCCGTCCGTCTGTCCGGGGCCAGTCCTCGGTTCGGGTTCCCACATAAAATGGACTGTTCTTGAAATCAATGAGCCGGTTTTCCCGGCTGCAATGCAGTGTTGCGGGAATTTTATCGTGCTTCAGGCTCAGCAGCACCTTGAACAGGCTTGCCATGCCGGAAGCAGACAGAGTATGGCCGATATTGCCTTTTACCGAACCCAAATGACAGTATTGCTTATTCCCGGTGAACGGACGGAAGGCTTCCGTCAGAGCGCCAACTTCAATCGGATCGCCAAGGCGGGTTCCTGTTCCATGCGCTTCCACGTAAGTAATTCCGGCGGGATCGATACCGTATTTCTCGTAGACCTCACGTTCCAGCGAAGCCTGTGATAAACCGTTCGGAGCCGTTATTCCGTTGGTCTTACCGTCCTGGTTCACCCCGATGCCCTTGATAATTCCGTATATATGATCACCATCGCGCAGTGCGGCGGAGTATTTCTTCAAAACGGCGGCACCCACGCCTTCACCGAGCCCGATGCCGTCGGCCCCATCGGCGAACGGCTTGCAAATTCCATCGGTGTTCAGCATGCCGAGCCTGCCCAGCGACATATAAATCCACGGCGTCAGCATGATTTGAATGCCGCCGGCAATCGCCATGTCACTGCTGCCGTTTAACAGGCTGTCACACGCCAGTGAGAGTGCAACGAGAGACGAGGAGCAGGCTGTGTCAAGGGCCACACTGGGCCCTTTCAAATTGAGCAGATAGGATATTCGCGCCGGAATGACTGAAAGACTGTTGCCTGTAGGCACATGCTCATTGGCTTCTCCCCGGAAACGCTCCAGGTACTCACCTTGCTGAATTCCGACAAATACCCCGCATTTCGTACCCGACAATTCCTGCAGGGAATAACCTGCATCCTCTATAGCCTTCCAGGATTCTTCCAGAAACAGCCGCTGCCGCGGGTCCATGTGCTCCGCTTCCTTGGGAGAGATATGGAAGAACAACGGGTCGAACTGCTCGACATCCGGGATGAATCCTCCGAAGCCGATATGCTCCTTCTCTTCCGGCGTCAAACGGAATAATTCGGGCCGTTCAGGCGGAAGCTCTTGCAGACTGCTCTGTTCATGAATGAGGCCTTCCCAAAACTGGTTCACATCGCGGCTGCCCGAAAATTTGCCCGAAATGCCGACAATGGCAATCTCATCTGCTGCGGAAGCCCGCTGCTTGGCGGTTTCAGTGGTGTTCAGCATGCTTTCAGCTCTCCTCCAGTAAAAGTTCCAGCGCATTCAGGTCGATCGTTCCGGCGTTTATGGATGGGCGGCCGGGTGTATTAGCCTTCATATCAGGCCTCAAAGCGGCGGCCAGCCCTTTAATATCTTCCCTGTGTGATTCCAAGCCCGGCTTTACGGGGTAAGTCATCAGGATATGCTCCGCCAGCATCTGCACCGTATTAAAATTGAAAACATCATTGGAATGCAGAGCGATGCCTAGCTTCTCATTAACCTTGTCCACAAGCTCCAGAGTCAGCACCGAATTCACGCCAAGCTCCGAAAAAGGAATGCTGCCGTCAATGCCTCCGGCTTCGGCATATATGACCTCTCCGAGCACCTGATACAGACATTGCTCTATCCCCTGCCCGGCATTATCGTCTTCAGCCTCTGCAGAGTCTTGAAGAAGAACAGCTCCTAAGACTGCGCTGTCAGGCAGCTTGTCTATAACAGCCTCCAAGCGGACAGGGATATATTCAGGTTCCGGCTCACTTGGTGCAGAAGCAGTTTCGTATTGCGCAGATGCCTGCGGTGTAAAACCTTTGCCGATCCAGTATCTTTTCTTGTTGAAGCTGTAGTTCGGCAGCGTAATCAGCTGCGGGCTGCTTCCTTCATGCAGCTGCTTCCACGGGATATCCACTTTCAGCAGCCACAGCTGGGCAATCTGCGGTAAATTTCTGCTGCTTACAATACGTTCGATAAACTGGTTGCCCGGGTCATTATGGAATAGAATGGAGGTCATCTCCCCCTGCATCCCCGGTCCGCCCGTATAAACATCCGGCATATTCGATTCGCCTGCGGCAAACCGGCTAAGCGCTTGACGGAGTTCTCCGGCAGTACGGCATACAAAAGCCGTGCGCTCATCGAACATTTCCCGGCCAGTCTGCAGCGTATACGCGATGTCCTCAAGGCGCAGAGTGTAATTCCCTTCACCGGCATCCGCCTGAGGCTGCTTCCGCTGCTTCTGTCCTGCTTCTGCATAACGGTTCATCAGCTCCCGCAGAGAGCGGCTGTTCCAGAAGGCTTCTTCGTCATATTCGCCCTGGAAAATCTCGCGCAGCTGAGCCGCGATTGCAACACGGTGCACCGCATCTGCACTCAGGGTGGCCAAATCCTCATCCCAGTCGATAAGCTCCGGATTTACGCCCAGTACCTCCGCGATGATCTCCACGCATCTGCCGTAAACGTCCCCGGGCTCAGCAATGGACTCCTCCTGTGCAGCCGCCGCTTCACTTGCCGCAACAGCAACCGGCTGTCCTCCGGCACGGTGCCGTCCGATAAATTCGGCAAGCATGCCCGCCTGCTCCTTCAGCTTGTCCGGCGTCTTCGCGGAAAGCAGAATTAATTGTTCTCTGTCCGGCAACGATTGGCTGTCCGTCACAGCCGCGGAGATGTCCGGCTCATATGATTCGATAATGAGATGCGCGTTGGTTCCACCTGCTCCAAAGGAGCTGATCCCAGCCGTCAAAGGCAGATATTGCGTCCCTGAAGGAGTCTCCTCTTCGAGCTGCTCCCATTGCCGGAGTTCACGCTGCACGAAAAACGGCGTTTTTTCAAAGTCGATATTGCTATTCAATGTATCCGCCAGAATCGAAGGCGCCAGCTGCTTGTGCCGCATTTGCAGCAGCACTTTGGTCAGCGAAGCCATTCCCGCCGCCGATTCCAGATGACCGATGTTGCTTTTGACCGATCCGATAGCGCAGAAGCCGGTTTTCTCGGTCGATTTCCTGAACGCTTTGGTCAATCCGGCAATTTCAATAGGATCACCAAGCGCTGTGCCTGTACCGTGTGCTTCAATATAATTGATCCGCTCTGGATGGACTCCCGACTTCCGGAGCGCTTCCTCAATCAGCTCCGCCTGCGCATTCGGATTGGGCACCGTGTACGAGCTGACCTTTCCTCCATGATTGACGGCACTGCCCTTAATCACGCCGTAAATCCGGTCCCCGTCGCGCTGCGCGGCTTCCAGCGGCTTCAGCAGAACGGCGCCGACGCCCTCACCTGGAACATAGCCGTCTCCGCCTTGCCCGAAGGCCCGGCATTTGCCCTCTGAAGAGCCAAAGCGCTGATCGGACAGAAAAATATACTTCGCCGGATGGACAATCGTATTTACACTTCCGGCCATCGCAAGCTCACTTTCGCCTCGGCGGATGCTTTCGCAGGCCATATGGATAGCTACCAGCGCGGACGAGCACATGGTGTCTACAGCCAGGCTGGGACCCTTGAAATTGAAATAATAAGAAATACGGTTCGCAATGGAGGCGAAGGATGAACGCACATCCTGCAGCTTACCCTTCGCATATTGTTCAGCGCCGAGCATTTGGTAGTGAGAGTTCATGACGCCGACGAATACTCCAACCTTTTTCCCGGATACCTTGCCTCCGGCATAACCTGCATCCTCCAGCGTATGGTAAGCAGACTGCAGCATCAGCCGCTCCTGAGGGTCCATAAGCTCCGCTTCTCTTGGTGAGATATGAAAAAATCCGGCATCGAATTTCTCCACATTGTTCATGAAGGCACCCCACTTGGTATAGACTTTGTTGCTTTTGCCTTTTTCCGGGTTATAATCCTTGTGGTAATCCCAGCGTTCTGCCGGAATTTCAGTGACGCAGTCTTTACCCAGGCGGAGGATCTCCCAGAATTGCTCCAGCGTATCCGCCATCGGATATTGACCGCTTAGACCGATAATAGCGATGTCGCCACCTTGTACTTCTGCAACCCCTTGGCGAGTTTCGGGGAGAATCTGCACCTCTTTCGGCAATTCAGGCTCCGGCAGCTTATGCGGAACCCGGCTTTCTTCCGATTGCACCTTCTGCCGGAAAAACTCTGCATAGGTATCCAGGAAAAAGGCGGTCAATTGTCCGATGGTACTGTATTCAAAAAACAGGGTGCTGGGCAGATCGCTGAAATCACCTTCAAGCATGGAATTCAGATCCATTATCATGATTGAATCTATTCCATATTTCGAGAACTCTGCATCTCTCTGCAGTTGTCCCGGCGGAATCCCCGTCGCCTTGGATACAATTCCCTTCAGATACTTAACAATTTCCTGTTCTATTAAAACCGTCGGTATTGGCCCGCCGGATGGGCTTTGTTTTAACGTGTCTATCGTCAAGCTACGCGCCCCTTCCCGGGTTTGAACCCGTTCTTTAACATCCAGCACACGGTTGATCATCCTGGCGTTGCCGCAGGCGACAATCACCCGCGTCAGATCCGACCCGGTCAGCCGTTCAAGCAGTTCAAGGCCGGCGTGCGTTTCAAGCTGATCCATGCCCGCATGCTGGCGGTATTGCACGTCTTCCTGAGGCGACAGCTGCATCGCCCCCTCATTCCATACCGGCCAGTTGATCGACAGGGAGATGCCCGAACGAAGTCCGGCTTTAACCTGCTCAGCGCGCCGTTCGGCAAAATGATCAAGGAAGCTGTTAGCCGCCGCATACGTGCCTCTTGCAAAATCGCCGATCAGCGCAGAAATAGAGGAGAAGAGAATAAAAAAGTCAAGCTGTTCATTGCGCGTCGCTTCATCCAGACCGATGGCACCGTGGATTTTGGGCAGCAGCACTTCCGTCAGCTCCCCGGGCACGGCTTCGGCCAGCGTCTTGCTGCCAAGTACGCCCGCACAATGGATCACACCGTTTATAGTGCCGAAAGCTTCCTTCGCCTGCTTAACGATCTCCTCGGCCGAGCTCAGGGCAGATAAATCTCCAGCCACGTAAATGACTTGCCCCGGAAGGCTCTCCAGCCGTGACAATTGCTCCTGCCGTTGCTTATCCAGCGCCGATCTTCCTGTTAGGACAATGTTTGCCTTGTAATTTACAAGGACAAATTCCGCCACAGCCAATCCCAGCTTGCCCATGCCGCCGGTAATGAGGTAAGTTCCTCCGCTGCGGAAGCCGCTTGACTCCCTGCTAGGCAACAGCAGCATATCCAGTGCAGCAATGGCTCTTATAGTTCGCACTCCCTCACGGTAAGAAACAACCTCGCAGGAAGCGGTTTTACCGCCTAGCAGCTCCTTTGCTGCCAGCAGCGGCAGTTCATTGGCATCATCGGCATGCAGGATGGAGGGCAGGAACGTCCGACTTAACGTTTGAAAAGCTTTACATAGTCCTTTGAACATGCCCGCTCCAGCTCCGTCCCCAGAGGAAGCGTAAACCAGACGCACAGGCTGTTTAGGATTTACTTGAACAAAGGCTTGGAACAAGAAATAGATTGCACAGAACGCTTCGATAATCCGGGGTTCATCCCATTCAAATACGATAGAATCGATGCGCAGCCCTTGGTCGGCCAGCTCCTGGAACATACGGAGGAAATCTTCCTGCTGCGCCGGGTTCAGCGTGTACTCCTCCCCGTCGCTTTCCGCACTGTAGGCTGGCCCTTGTTGTACAAAGACAAGCTGTTCTACAGCTTTTCCCTGACCGTTCCCCAGCGCTTCAGCCAATCTTTGCCCGCTCATCCGGTTCTTCCCGAAATAGAGCACATGGACGGCTTCATTTCTGCCGCTTTCCGGTAACGTCGCTTCCAGCCAGCTTTCGGTATATAAATGAACGTTGTCCGCTGCAGCCGTCTTTGGCTGAATTGCCCGGATCGTAAAGTCGCGCGCTTCCACAAGCACCTCGCCGGCTTCACTCAGAATGAAAATGTGAAACCGCTGCATGCCCGCAGCCTTGCCCGCTGTTTCCGGTTCAATCCTGGCGTACGAATAGCAGTTTGGCGTCAGTTTGCCGTAAATGCTCAATTCACCGAGCGCAAACGGAATATGCAGCTGAAGCTGCCGGTATGCCTCTGCTCCTCCAATCCAGGTGACCGCACGCAGCGCGGCATCGACAAGGGATGGATGCAGATCATATTCATCAAAGGTTCCCAGCAGATGTGCGGGCAGCTCCAGCTTCTCCAGCGATTCGCCATCTCCCCCAAAGGCTTCCTGCGTGGCCTGAAATCCCGGGCCATACTGAAAGCCTATAAAGCGCCCGAATACTTCCTTATAGCAAAAATCCTTCGAAATGCGCGCCCCGCAGCGTCCCTTAATTTCCGGAATATTGAACCGAACCGGCTTCACGCGGCCCTTCTCTGAGATGCTGAGCTTGCCTTGGCAATGCCGGATCTTCTCTCCGCCGCGCCAGGTAAATACTTGAAACCTCATAAAATCCGCTTCGTTCTGAATCTGAACATACGCATCAAGCAAATCTTCAATCTCCATCCGGTTCACCCACATTACATCCCGGAGAGCCTGCACCGGCTGTCCTGCAGCAAGCTCTCCGGCGGCCCGGGCGATTTCCAGATAGGCAACGCCGGGTAGAATAACCCGATTATCCACGATGTGGTCGCCCACATAGAAATCACTGATCTTCAGCGTCTTCACGAACAATCCCGTCTCAGGACTGGATTTATCCAGATCAAGCATCGGATGGAATTTCCGTGTTGCGGCAGCCGGATTGCCATTAATATTGCCTCCCGGTGTTTCTACTCCCGGTTCTCTGAGCGGTATCCAGTGGGAAGACCTCTCGAAGCAATACCCGGGCAGCTGTTGTTTACGGTAGCTGCCCGCCGGATAAAGCAGCTGCCAGCTGATATCCGCTCCGGCAGCCCAGAGCTTGAGCAGCAGCTCGTTCAGCCCGGATAAACCGCTGGCCAGCGAAAATGAAGCATGCTGGATGCCTGCTTGCCGTAAGCTGACCGCTTCGGTCTGAAGTGACGGGAGCTCGCGAAGCTGCTGCTTGAGCTGATCCTTCCAGCCGGCAAGCTCGGGGATTTCTGCCAGATGGCTGCTGGCCGCATAGAGATGTTCGAAAGGCGCAGATGCATCCAGTAAATCTTGACGTCTATTAATCTGTGCGCCTATTTCTTCAAGATCCCCGTCTTCGGAGAGAAACAGGGCCGCTGCCGATTCACGGGTTAGCACCTCGTCCACAACCAGCTGTATCAGTTCCTTCAGCCAATCGCTTTCCAAGCCGATTCGGTCAGTAAGTTCCCATTTCCGGTTCAGCTTCAGGAGCGAACCGTAAGCAATCATCAGCAGCAGAACACGCTGCTTTTCTAGAAGGGGGTTATTTCCGGTAAGCAGCTCCTCATCGTTCAGAAGAGCTTCTGCCGTCAGCTTCCAAGGCTGGAGGGCCTGGTCCCAGTCCTTCAAATATTTCTTAAATGTATATTGAGTCCGGCTGAGAATACGCGCCTTCTCTGTGAAATGGCGCAGGGAGCGGCTGTCTTCCCCTTCAATCCGCAGCTCTCTCAGGCTGGCCGGATAAGCTGCGTTAATGTTCAGTCGGCAAATCTTCACCGGGGTGATGCTGTCCGCAAAAGCCAGCTCTGGACGCTGTAAGCTCCAGCCGTCAACTGCCGTTTCATCAATCAGTGCAGTGTAAGCTTCTGCAGGAGACAGCATTCCGCTTACCGCCAGTGCCAGCAGCTCGCCCTGATGTTCACCGCCGATTTCGCTTATTCGGACACCAAGTCCGATCAATGCTCTCGCCATGGCATAGTTAACGATAAAGGAGTAAGCCGCAGCACGCTCTTTCTTCCATCTGGCAATCCGGATGCCACTGCGGGGTGAATATTCAGAGGCGGCAGCTTCAATCTCCGACAATACCGATTCAAAGTGCTGCGAGATGTACTCCTGCTTCAACAGCTGTCTGATATCCGAGTAACCCCGGTACAAGATATTGGTTAAATATAGCTCCCAGCCATCCCGCCGTTTCTCTGCTCCGGCATCAGCCGGGTCAGGAGCTAGCGCCAGAAAGCTCTTTAAATCTTCCTTGCTGCGTATAACGGCTCCAATCCGATAATCCGCGCAATGCCTTCTTCCTGCCAAGAGTGTCTTGCTCATATCGCCAATGGATTCATATGTAAAGGCAGAACTGTCCACAAGCAGCTTCCAAGCGCCTATTTGCTTATTTAAACTGTTCTCATTTAAAGCGGATAAAGCAAAAACATGGCTATCCTCTGTCCGTTTACGGCCCTTCACCGGAGCAGGCGCATAGCTTTCCACGATTACATGCGCATTCACTCCTCCGAAGCCGAAGCCGCTGACGCCCGCTCTGAGCGGGGTGCGTTCATTGACAGGCTCCCAGTCGGTATTCTCCGCAGTCACCTTAAACGGTGTATGCTCCCATTCCAGCAGAGGATTCAGGCCGGATAAATTGAGCAGGGCCGGAATTTTTTTGTGCTTCATCATCAGAAGTACACGGATGAGGCCAGCCATTCCTGCGGCACTGGCGAGATGCCCGATGTTGGTCTTTACCGATCCGATCGTGCAGAATTGATTCTCATCGGTATATTGCCTGAATACCCTGGTCAATGCCTCTACTTCAATCGGATCACCGAGAGCGGTTCCTGTACCGTGCGCCTCAATATAGTTCACCGTTGCAGCATCTATGCCAGCCTGCTGCAGAGCCGCGCCGACTACCTCCATTTGCGCCTTCATGCTCGGGGCGGCAATGGTCTGCGAAGCACCGCAGTGGTTGACTGCCGATCCCCGGATCACCCCGTAAATATGGTTTCCTTCCGTAACGGCATCCTCCAGGCGCTGCAGCAGCAGAACGCCGACGCCTTCCCCTTGTACAAATCCGTCTGCATTCTCGTCAAACGCCTTGCACTGCCCGTCCCGGCTCATCATATTCGATTTGGAGAAGGTGACGTAACGCCACGGATGGTAAGACAGGCACACGCCGGCTGCAATGGCGTATTTCGATTCGCCGGACTGAAGGTTCTGCCTGGCTTTATGTACGGCCACCAGGGATGAGGAGCAGGCAGTATCCAGCGAAAGGCTTTCACCGCTTAGTCCGAGGTAATGGGAAATCCGGTTAGCGGCGATGCACTCGAAATTGCCAAGACCTGCGTAATGGTCCACATGCTCCCCCCCGGTCAGCGCCAGCAGGCTGTAGTCGTTTCCGGTCACCCCGACATATACGGAAGTGACCTTCCGTTGCAGGTCCTCCAGCGGTATGCCGGAATCCTCAAGACAATGCCATGTTTCCTCCAGCAGCATCCGCTGCTGGGGATCCATGCTGTTCACCTCGCGAGGCGACAGATTGAAGAAGCCATGGTCAAATTGATCCAGATCGTTTAATGAAGCGCAATATTTCACAAACTGTCCGTTGTTCCAGCCGAGATCGGCTTCATTCTTTAATCCGTAGCGTCCGCTCTCCCAGCGCTCACGGCTGATTGCACGCACGGAATTGATATGATTCATCATGTTATCCCAGTACTGGCTGTAATCGTCTGCATCGGGGAAGCGGCAGCCGATTCCGACAATCGCCACATCGGAGGGCGCCAAGGCCTCCTGCGTTTTCATGGAGCTGCCCGCTGCTTTAGAGACCATACACGATCTCCTTTTCTTCCACAGCAAGCTGTTCACTCATGCCTCGGAGCAGCGAGAGAATACTGCCCTCCTGGAATTGCTTCTTGATGTACTTTTCCATCGTGGACTGCCAGGTATCAAAGCCGAACCCCAGTGACTGCAGCAGTGCTCCGAGCATGACGAAATTCTCATTGCGGATATTGCCTGTTTCTTTGGCGATAGCGGAAGCCTGAATAAAGCTGACATTCCGGTACTGCTTGAAACTGCCTTCGTCTGTTCCTTTATATGTATCTTCCTTTAGCTCCGCCATATTGACGAGCATCCGGCCTTCCTGTTTCAAAAAGCTGCCCCAGCGCAGCGCTTCAATCTGGTCGAAGCCGACAACATAATCCGTAGTTCCCTTCTCGATAAGGGGGGAATAAATCGTTGTACCAAAGCGGACCTGGGCGTGCACGCTGCCTCCGCGCTGCGACATGCCGTATACTTCGGATACTTTTACGTCATAGCCGTGCGCTACCAGGCCGTGGGAAAGCACATTTGTTATCGTGATAACGCCTTTTCCGCCGACGCCGGCCAATATAATACTGGTGGACTCTGTCATTGCTTCTCACGCCTCCTTGATGCAGTCATAGGGACATACCTGCGGGCATATGCTGCAGCCCCTGCATTCCAGCCGGTCGATTATGATTTTCTGATCAACGATTTTAATGGCTGAACAGCCGAGTCTTGTGCATTTTTTACAGTTCACACAGTCTTCCGTGATGTAGTACTTGCTTTTGGCTTCAATTTCAGCTTTGGGTTTGAGAAGTTCGCATGGATGTCTGGAGATGATGACAAATGGATCAGTGCTTGCTTTGGCTAATTCAATACACTGCTGCGTTTCTGAGAGGTTAGTGGGGTCAATAATCTTGAGGTTGTCCGGCTTGATGCCCAGTGCCAGCACGATATCTTCGATGCGGATCTCATCTGACATTTCTCCCTGGAGCGTCCGTCCCGTGCCCGGATTCTCCTGGTTGCCGGTCATTGAAGTAGAGCGGTTATCCAGAATACAGATGACAATCGGTGTTTTGTTATATACGGCATTAAGAAGTCCAGTCATTCCCGAGTGAAAAAACGTGGAGTCCCCGATAAAAGAAAACACCTTCTTGCCCATCGGCTTGAAATCCTGGGTCCGCTGCATGCCTGTAGCCATAGAGATGGAAGCTCCCATGCAGAGCACGGTATCGAGCGCCATGATCGGCTCTGTGCCTCCAAGCGTGTAGCAGCCGATGTCGCCTGCGGCGATCACATCCCGCTGGCTCTTGACGGCGCTGTACAATCCAAGATAGCCGCAGCCCGCACACAAGCGGGGGGGTCTTCCCGGTACGGCGACTGGTTCGTAGGTAGCGTATTCCTCCAGCGTTATTGCTTTACGGATAATTTCCGGGTTCAATTCGCCGCATATAGGAATAATCTCTTTGCCTACGCAATCGATGCCAAGCGTCTTGAGCGCATTTTCGATAAAAGGCTCGCCTTCCTCGACCACGAAGATCCGTTTGACACGCGAAGCAAATTCTTTCGCCTTCTTGTCCGGAAACGGGTAGCTCATTCCGAGCTTCAGATAGGATACGGTATCTCCAAATACTTCTTTGGCATATTGATAAGAGATTCCGTTGGCTGCAATCCCGATGTCTGGTGAGTGGTATTCGATTTCATTCAGCGGCGAATGGTTAGAATACTCCTGGATATCGAGCAGATTCTCTTCGATTTCAAGATGCCGTTTGCGTGAAACCGCGGGCAGAAGCAGCCGGTCCAGTTTGTTTTTCCTGTAGGGCTTGGCCTTCTCTTCCACCTCCGCATCTTCATCGAAATGAACGATGCTCTTGGAGTGTGACACTCTGGTGGTTGTGCGGAACATGACGGGCGTGTTGAAGCGTTCGCTGATCTCGTAGGCCTCCACTATCATGTCTTTGCACTCCTGAGAATTGCTTGGTTCCAGCAGGGGCATCTTGGCATGGCTGGCATAAATGCGGTTATCCTGTTCGTTCTGTGAGGAGTGGATACCCGGATCATCCGCTGAAATAATGACCATGCCGGCATTGACACCTTCGTAGGTCATGTTAAACAGCGGGTCAGCCGCCACATTGAGTCCGACATGCTTCATGGTAGTCAGGCTGCGCAGACCGGCGATGCAGGCGCCAGCAGCAACTTCCAGAGCGACCTTCTCATTCGGAGCCCATTCCGCGTATACTCCTTCATACATGCTGATGCTCTCGACAATTTCCGTGCTCGGTGTTCCCGGATAGGACGAAATGATTTTACAATTCGCTTCATAAGCGCCTCTGGCAATTGCTTCATTTCCTATCATTAGAGCTTTCATCGGATCGTCCCTTCAACTTGTCTGGAATTAATAGAAAATATAGTCTTTTAGACCTTATATCTAGGTTAATGTCTATATTATAGTGTTTCTATTAAATTTGTTACGTAATTTTAATATAATCTCTTAATTTCCATGGTTAATTATGTAATATTCACAAAATTGAAAAAATTAAAAAGCTACAAATATAGTAGGAATTGATATTTTTACCCTTCTAAAGTAGTATTATGTCACCTTTTGACGCCTATCTTTCCATGAAATCTTATCTTTCAACATAGCCGAATCTTCCATTATAGCTCTTAATGCAAAAAAACAGTACGCCTTCGAATTCGAAAGCGTACTGCCTGATTTCCAATTTTAAACCTGGTTTACAATCAGATTGAACGTGCTTTACAAATAAGAAAAGTCTGATTATGCCAGGTCATCGATTTAATAATGCCAAGACCCGTTTAATATCTGCTCAAGCCGGTCGAGGTCAATTGCCGTTTCCAGTCCGCTGTCCGGATGCCAATGCTGGACGCAGCCTGACTGGTTCAGCAATACGCATTGGGGCTGATAGCCCATGCGTCTGGCCTGATAGCCCCCTGAAATCAGATTCAGTACACAAGCGATCCCGATAATTCCTTTGTCCCCTTCGGATGCTTTCTCCTTGCCAAATGCTGTTGAAGCATGGGGAATAATAAGTACCTTTGCGTCATACTTGCGAGAGAGCGCCGTAATGATGTGCACCCGGCAATCCCGGGTACAGCTCCGGCATCTGTAACCTGCGCCTTCCGGCACAGCCTTGCAGGCATTGCCCTGTTTTTTGCGCATGCATACAGGCAGAAAGATGCTCTTATCCTGGGCGGCCATAAAGGCTCCGCGAAACTCACGGTTCATGATTTCCGCGCCAACCATGTTCAGATGGTATTCAACCCGCTCCCTGCTGCAAAAAATCCGGTTCTCCCTCCACCTTAGTCTCGGGCCGTTATGTTCAATATACCGCTCCACGTTGGGTGTGTAGCAGCCAAGCACCTCAAGACTCCGCCTGTCAAACCAGGCAGCCAGACGAACGGCGCGTGACAAATATTCGGCTGCGGCGGCTTTGGGCAAGCCTTGAAATAAATCACTCCAGTGTTCAAGCCGTATGCACTCCTCCCTGAACTCTCCGCTTGCCTGCAGCCACCCGGTCAGCCTGGAGAATGATACCGTATCGAGCTTGCCGCACCCGCCGGGGTTCCGCGACAGAACCAGCGTCCCAGCAATTCCCTTAACACGGTCTACCGGCCGCCGCCACCGTACATTCCGGCTTCTCAGGCTGTATAAGGAAGACAGCAATTTGCCTGCATACACGCTTCCCGCTCCCGCGTTATGTCCATAGACCCGCCACAATACGCCGATCATAAGAAATTCCAGACCATATATAGAGGAGGAATACGATTCCAGCTTTTTATCCCGGGCATAATCGCCCATTTGTTCAATGATTTCCTTTTCCTTTAGCAAGCTGTTGAGTACTTCGTCGGTAAACCTGGCCACCTCTGTATAATATGGCTTGGTTTTGCCGCCGCTGCCGTATAAAGAATAGGTCAAGGGCTCGTTGTCTGTCCATGTCATTGCCGGATCTCCTCCCGCCGAATGTGGCTTTATCTTTCCTGGCCTCATTATTAAATAAATTAACAGGTTGAAGTGCAGCTGTCAGTGATAAAAAAAAATAAACCGATCCCCAAAAAAGGAGCGGCTTATTTGATGGCTGCGATAGTAATCGCGTTTGTTCTCAACTGATTTCATGCGGTTTTGATCGTCTAATCGGTTCCATAGAGATGAAAACCAAAGAATTCCTGTCCCTTAAAGTTGAAGGTGCGCTAATGAAATAAATTTTATTAGTTCATTTGACTACAGTTTTTCTATTTACTTAGTATCGATCTGGAAGAATAATCCTATAGCCTTTCCCTTCTCCTATAAAAGTCTAATTCTCGTTGTTATGCGACATATTTATCCATCAAATCATTTTCCTGATTACTCAGGACACCCTCCTCCTAATTGCTTATGCAGTAATTCTATTAAGACAAAGCCTGTAAAGTTCTCTGAATTCGTCATTCTGCTCATATTCAATCAATTGAACCAGCCGTTGTACTAATAATTCTCTAACCCAATGTTTCATTAAACTCACTCCTTAACTAATTTGTAGTAGTGTCTTTAGTTCAATGTTAATCCTATGGTCAGAGAAAATATATAGATTTTCTGATTCTGTCGGTAGTAACAAGGATTGATATTTGTTACACCTAAGAAACACTGTGTTTTATAATAATCATAAAGTGTGTATAATAAAAAACGATTAATGCCTACCTACGAAAAAGGACTGATGCCCATGTTCTCGAACGAACAAATTTCCTCATTTAATGACTTGGAATTATCAATTTATAATTATATATCCCAAAACCTGGAGAAGGTTGCCTACATGCGTATTCGAGAATTAGCGGATGAAACGCATGTTTCAACAGCGACGATTCTTCGTTTTTGCCGAAAAAATCAATGCGAAGGTTTCTCTGAATTCAAAGTGAAAATAAAATTGCATCTAACTCAAAATAAAAAGCTTGTATTAAAAAGCCCTCACCATTCAATCTATGAATTCTTTGAACGATCACAAAGTCCGGAATGGCAGAATAAAATCCAAAAAGCAACTCAACTGTTATCTAAAGCTAGCTATGTCATCTTTATTGGTGTGGGTAGTTCAGGTATTTTAGCGGAGTATGGTGCAAGATATTTTTCGAGTCTCGGTATTTTTTCGATGTATATTAAAGATCCTGAATTTCGTGTGCATGCCAGAGTAAGAGAAAATAGTATCACCATTGCACTCTCGGCGTCAGGTGAGAACCCGTTTACTATCAGCCATCTAAAGCAAATAAAGGAAGGGAAAAGCAAAATAATTAGTATAACCAATAATCGTCAATCAACTATTGCTAAAATTTCAGATATTAATATTCCTTATTATGTTACTGAAGAAATTTATGAAACATCTAACATCACTACACAGGTTCCCGTTTTATTTCTATTGGAATGGCTTGCTCGCGAGGTCTACAAACAAAACGAAACCAGTTAATACTTAATTGTATTTATAAATGGTTTGCGGTGAACCTACCTGTCCAAAACTGGTTGAACCTCTGAAAGTGTCACTTCCTGCAAACCGATCTACTTCACCCTCGCTCACCCATAAAAATACAAATCTTCCTTGTTCATTAGTGAATAAGCTGTTCCAAAATGCTACATAACCTATGTAACAGAATAGTTTAACTCCAACAAGAAATTAACGATTTTTTTGCAAAAAAATGTATTTCCAACTATGGAATTATATTATATAATCTTAAAGAAATTAATTACTGGGGGGCATATTGGTGACTAGTTCAAGAACTTTAAAATGGATCACAGGGGCATTCGAGATTATTTTGGCCATTCCGATTCTCGGTGCTGCAATTGTTATGGGAAGCTGGTACACTGTATTGGGATTAACCTTTATCCTCCATTTGGTGACTCTTATCCTGTCATCTAAGAACAAAGAAGCGTATTATGGTTCTGTGCTTGGGATTATCACTTCGCTTCTCGCTTGGATACCTTTTGTAGGATGGGTTCTGCATTTGATTACAGGTATTCTGCTTATGGTAACTGCGTCGCAAAGATCGCGCCGGGTAACCGATCCTAATACATATCAGGCTTAAGTACCGGCCATAGCCGGGTTTAGCCTCAACACACAGCCCGATCTGGAGGACATCAGATCGGGCTGTGTTCGTGTTATTTGCCTCAAGAAATTGAATCGTGCTATGGGGATTGATGAAGATCAAACTCAAGTCAGAAAATACAGCTGTGACATCGGAACGGTGTCTACCGGCTTACATTGGAGTGCCTCACCGTTAACAGAGACGGAATAGCTGCGCGGGTCAAACCAAATCTCCGGGGTTTCGCCATTGTGGATCAAGGATTTTTTGGTAACCGTCCGGCATCCCAGAACGGGCTTCAGCATTTTCGTCAAATGCAGCTTATCCAGCATTCCGAAATCAAGTGAGGCTTGTGACACAAAGGTCGCACTTGTCGCAGCTCTCGCCTGGCCGTAGCTGCCGAACATCGGTCTGTACATATAGGGCTGCGGAGTCGATATGGAGGCATTGGGGTCTCCCATTAATGCATGGGCGATCATTCCGCCCTTCAAGACCAATTTTCACCGCGTATTCAAAGCCTTAACAGGAGTAATCCCCCATAAATACAGACAAAACCAGTCCCGTATATAAAAGAAGCCTGAGGAGTATCCAGTGACTAAGCCGTACTGCTCCCCGGGCTTTTTTTTGTCCACTTTAGATCATCCTTCAGAATATCTTCAGAATTCTCCCCGTAATTTCTTCAGTTCTGTTCACTAAGATGACTACATCAGCTCTACGGCTCTCATATCTAATTTTGAATTACGGGGGAATAATGAATGAATCAGCATCTATTGTTTTTAGAGAGGTTCCTGAAGAGTCCGAGGAATGTGGGGAGTGTTGCACCGAGCTCACGTTATCTGGCCCAAAAGATGGTCAAGCAGGTGAACTGGAGTGAAATAAGAGCCGTTGCAGAGCTCGGATCCGGAACAGGACCTATTACCCGTTACATTCAATCTAATGTGAACCCGGATACGAAGGTCTTTTTATTTGAAATGGACCATTTGATGAGGACAAGATTGCGGCTGGATTATCCCGGGTTCTCTTGTCACGCTAATGCAGCCCGTTTAGTGAATACCATTCATCAAAAAGACACCCGCCATCTGGACTGTATTTTCAGCGGCCTGCCTTTTTTCAACTTTGAACGCGGGCTAAGGGATACTTTGATGGACCAGATTGTTCATGCACTCAAGCCGGGCGGGATGTTTATTGCCTTTCAATACTCCCTTCAGATGAAGAAACAGCTCTCGGAACACTTTATTATTGAGGACATTAAATTAGTGCCTTTGAATCTCCCCCCTGCGTTTGTGTACGTCTGCCGGAAAAAGATAACAATCTGATGTATAATAAGCTACCAATATCATTAAAGTGAGGGCAACTGCAGATGAATACCATTCTTGTTGTGGATGACGAATCCGAAATCCGTGATATTATCCACGTTTATTTACGCAATGAAGGATACCGTGTTATTGAAGCGTCTGACGGTGAGGAGGCTCTGCAGGTTATACAGGCTTCACCTGTTGGGCTGGTCATTCTCGATGTGATGATGCCCCGGATGGACGGAATTACGGCCTGCCTGAAAATAAGAGAAATCTCTGACACGCCAATTATCATGCTGTCTGCCAAAGAAGAAGATATTGATAAAATTACGGGCCTTACAACAGGTGCGGATGATTACATGACCAAGCCCTTTAACCCTTTAGAGCTGCTGGCCCGGGTAAAAGCCCAAATGCGGCGGCAAACATTGCTGGGGAAAGCAGAGAACAACTCCATTATTCTGATTAAGGACCTTGTCATTGATCAGAGTAAGCATTCGGCAAGGCTGAAGGAACAGGATATTGGACTTACTCCTCTTGAATTCGGCATTCTGGTATTGCTGGCCAGCCATCCGGGACAAGTCTTTAGTTCAGAGCATATCTATGAAAGGGTCTGGAAAGAACCCTTTGGTTATTCGGATAATACGGTTATGGTCCATGTCCGCAACCTGCGGGAGAAATTGGAGGATAATCCCCGGAGTCCTCAGTATATCAAAACGGTTTGGGGAGTTGGCTATAAAATTGACTGAAGCTGCAAAGCAATCCAAAAGAAAACAAAAGATTCAGGTGAATATTCTCTTAAGCATGCTGCTGAGTTTAATTCTTGCTGTGACGCTGAATAATGTACTGATCTACTTCGTTTTTCAGGTTGGAACAGGCCTCGACTGGCTGGAAAAGATTTTTCCCTATCTGATTACTCCCTTCTTTATCATTGTATTTATCATCACGTTCCTTATGTCCACACGCCGCATCGTTAAGGACCTTATGACACTGGAGCAGGGTCTGCAGACCATTACCGAAGGAGACCTGAGCTACCGTGTGCCCGTTAACCGGCAGGATGAGCTTGGGCGGGTAGCCTTTAATATTAACCGGATGACGGAGCGCCTGGAGCAGCAAATTGCCAAGGAACGGGCAGCCGAGCAATCGAAGATGGAATTGATTACCGGCCTTTCGCATGATCTGCGCACGCCTCTTACCAGTATTATCGGGTATATTGAGCTTTTGAGATCCAATTCCTTTCAGGATCAGGAAGAATACGTCCGTTTTGTGCAAAACACCTATAATAAAGCTGCACACTTAAAAAAGCTCCTTGACGATCTTTTTGAATACACCAGGCTTAGCTCGGTTGACCCTCATCTGAATGCACACCAGATTGACCTCTGCCAGCTCCTGAACCAGCTGCTGTTTGAATTTGAACCGATCGCTTGTGAAAATGAGCTTCATATCATTAAAGAACTCGGCAGCTCGCCGGTGTTGTCGGTAGTGGACAGTGATAAAATTGCCAGGGCAATTGATAACCTGCTGATGAACGCTCTTAAATACTCCTTCAAGCCGGGAGCCATCCGCATTCGGATGGTGACAGATTCTAAACAGGTAACAATTGAGGTTGAAAACCGGGGAACTCCTCTGACAAGGGAGCAGCAGGATAAGCTGTTTGAACGTTTTTATAAGGCTGACCACTCCCGGAGCAGCGAAGGCCTCCAGACCGGGGCCGGCCTGGGCCTTTCTATAGCCAGAAACATAGCTGAGCTGCACGGGGGTTCACTTACACTTAATCACTTAGAAGACTTGTTTAACTTTAAGCTTAAGCTGCCGTTAGAAGCTGATGGATGAAGCCGGCACTCAGACAATATTGACCGTTACAACCACATCTCTATGTTGCGGTGCCAATTCATCTTCCTTTGTCATATTCAGAATTAGCGTACCGTCCTTGGCAATATGGACCGGCCGGACCATTGTATGCCTGCAAGGATCGTGTAAGCCGCCTGCCCCGGCACCTTCATGCGGCTCCGGAACCGGCCTGGCATGATAGACGTTAATTGGATTACCATATTCATCGATTACAAAGGAGTTGTGGCCGGGTCCGCAGTGCGGATTAATGCCTTCAACATTCAGTACGTCTTCTGTACTTAGTGCCGCATAAGCAGGGTGTGTCCAGCTGTCAGGGTCCATGATGTCTGTGTGCAGATCTGCCGTCATAACGGCAGTACAGTAATACTTATCTACGGTAGCACCGGCATAGCTTAAGTATATTTTACCCCCGTATTGCAGCACCGCAGCTCCTTCAACGATTCCCTGGTCTGTATTGTGCAGGTTGTGCCTGCCATATTCAAAAGGCCATTCGATCCCTTTTATGACAGCCGGCTCGCCAATCAGTCTGCCCGGATCAGCCGGATCAGCCTTCTGGATATGCAGCTTGCAGTCACGAGGCCAAATGTAATATCCGGTACCGTTAATTTCTGCGAAGGTCATATCAAAGCCGCACGGAGAATTCCGGAGAGCGCGTGGCTTCCAATTGTTACGATTGAGCATGCCTCCCTGCCGCATTTCGGCTAACGTGCTGGTGTATTTCACGAGTACCATTGTACTGCACATTTGTCTGCCGTGCTCAGCCTGACCGGCTCCGGTGAGAATGTACCATTCCCCGTTTATTTTGTGGATTTCCGGGGCCCACAGCACCGGGACGAAGCCGTCTTCACCCCGGGGTACCCATACATCGTGCTCTTCAGCCAAGCGCAGATCCGCGAGCGTTTTGGCCCGGCGTAACGTTATCCGGTCATAATCAATATCCTTCATCAGGAACTCAGTCCACACGGAAGGATCGGATTCAGGAAAATAAGAGCCTGTCGCATAATAATAACCGTCATCCGCATTAAAGGTTATAAACGGATCGGCCCGCTCTTCTATAAAAGGGTAATCGAAGAAGGACTGAACAACGGTTCCTCTTACGGTATAGCTTCCGGCCCGATAGGTGTTGATTGCCAGGATGTCGTCACTGCTCCAATCCACACCTAAATCTTTTGACGACCCGTCACTGTAAAATAGCTTCACACGGTCCATCAACAGAGGCAGAGGTTCACCTGCTTTTAGATGGATTGCTTCAAATGGTACTATGCCTGTATTCCGTACCGGCGCATATTTGCTGACAACCCGCTCGTATTCCGCTTGCGTAACCTCGAACACCGCAGCTTCATCCGGCTTCGCATTGGAGGGCAGAAAGCCGTTGATTTCGCGAGCTGGATATTCAAACCCAACCTGTAATGTGAACGAGTGTAATTCATCATAGGACACGGAAGAAAAGGAAGAGCTGCCTGTTCTGCTTTTCCAGAATAGCCGGTATCCTTTCAACTGCTCATCATACACAATCTGCGGGTCTTCAACCTCCAGGCCAGCCCCATTGACTGGGACCCGTCTTTGATTAGAGAACGAAATCAGGTCTGGTGAATCCCACAGATAGATACCGCTGCCCGTATTGTTTTCGGAGGCAACTAATCCGTAAGTGCCATCCGGCTTACGAAACAGTGCAGGCGAGCCCATCTGGGCGTTAGGACAGTTCCGGACGGAATCCTCCCATTTTACGTACAGCACCGGTTTACCTTTGTTCAAACAGCTGTACTCTGCTTCGTGTTTTTCTTTTGCAGCGATATATAAAGCACCGGTCCTTCTCGAATCAGCGGGTGACAGATATCCCCCATCCCCTTTACTTACATAAGTAAGTATGGAACCAAATGTGTGTAATATGTCCTTCACCCTCTATCTTATTTCTGTTCAGAGATTGTGGAATTGTGAGCCTGGAAGGTCTGCTGTCAGCCCACAGTCACTTCTACGCGCACCTTTTTTAACGCAGGGTTCAGATCCTTATCCTCTGTTAAATCCAGAACCGGAACGCCATCAATGTCAAAATGCACACGGCGCAGGCCTGAGCTTCTTGGCCCGTCAATACCCGGTCTTGCGTGATAGGCATTCCAGAGCAGCCCATCCTCATCTGTGACATAGGAGGTATGTCCCGGACCATACTCCCCAGGCACGCTTCTTGAGGTTAGCAGCGGATAGTTGCCTTTCGACCAGCTGC
Source organism: Paenibacillus sp. FSL R7-0273 (assembly GCF_000758625.1). Taxonomy (NCBI): domain Bacteria; kingdom Bacillati; phylum Bacillota; class Bacilli; order Caryophanales; family Paenibacillaceae; genus Paenibacillus; species Paenibacillus sp. FSL R7-0273. Next base: position 3,821,095 of record NZ_CP009283.1, on the reverse strand, counting down.
TGCTGTCCAGCAGATCACTATCCTTTTCGGCAGTCAGCAGACCCACAACATAGGTTGCATCGACCGCTGCACTGGAATAGGTCAGATACAGCTTGTCCTCCGTATAGATGGCAAAAGGCCCTTCATCCACAAAGGTATGATTGTTGGCCCAGCCGTAATTAGGCTTTGTCAAAAGCACCGGATCACTGGTCAGCTTCCATGGCTCCTGCGGGTCAATTTCAGCGATGTAGATCCAGGCACCGAGATCGACCGGAACGAACTGGCGCTCCGACCATGCAGCGTAATAGGCCCCGTTCCAATGGATCAGAGTCATATCAAGGGAAATGGTTGAACCTGCTTCGCACAAAAAGGTACCGTCCTTCTTCACTACACGCTCAGGCCTCGACCAGTCAGCAGCGCTCATCGGGTCTCCGCCTGCCCGCAGCTTCATGACATGCGCTTCTTCGTGCAGGAACTCTCCCGGAGTAGCCGCATGAAAGAGGTACAGCTCATCGCCAATGCTATGCAGCTCCGGCGCCCACAGCAGTGCTCCGATATGCTCATAGGTATCTGAATCCAGAATCAGGGACTCTTCGGCATGTACCAGCCCGGGGATGGTATCGGCTTGCCGGATATATAACGTATGATTCTGGTCTGCGTCGTTGGTAGCAATGAAGTAATACTTGTCCTTCCATTTGGCAATACAGGGGTCCGCACGCTCAGATATAAGAGGAAAAGAGTAATGCTCCTGATGGACTTCACCCAAAACAGTATAGGTTCCCGCCTTGTTCCAATCGATTTCTTCTGTATTCCAATCCACTCGTTTGAGGGCTCGGGTACCGTCACTGTAGAGCGCTGTGGCCCTGAGGGACTGTAAATCCTCCAGCTTAGCCGCTGAGATGCGTTCCGGGATTTCAATGGCAATGTTGGCTGGAACAGTGAGCTTGCTGAACAGCCTGTTCGCTATTTCTCTGGAGACTGTAATGCTGTTCCGCGGCAAGATCCCTTCGATGTCGGCAGAAGCAGTTACCAATCTAAAAGGCAGGGCTGCTTCGGGGCCCGAAATTCCCTCCAGGCTCATAATATCCGCTATCTCATTCTGATAGCCGTTCCCCAGCCCGTCGGTCCAGCGGATCAGATAACCGTCCCGGTCAGCATAATATTCGCAGGAAACATCGCTTACAAATGTATCCGCCTTAAGCTCCAGCAGTCCAACCTCCCTGTATTGCAGTAAATCGGCGGAAGCGAATATGAGCACTTTCCCTTTACTCTCTGCATCAGGTTCGCCGTCTGCCTCTGTCCGTACCGCAATTACCCCGAAATTCCCTTCTAAGGTATGGAAAAGATAAGGATTCTTGAGGCTCTTAGCGTTTAATGTACCATTCTCATTCTCAGTAGCCCTGGCGAATAAAACACCCGAATTATGGTTTAAGGCCTGATAGGGGAGCCCGGCGCTGCTGCAGGCCAGATGCATGCTGTGCGCCAGCTTCGGCGCATACACCATCTCTTCCTGCGGTAAGCGGGTGTAGCACAGGATAGAATGTCGAGCATCATTGTGTAGTGGTTTCATTAGCAAACAACGCTCCTTCTATAGTGAAAATAACCGAAATCCGCATAACCGCCAGACTGCCGGGTCGCATAATTAAAAAGCCCGATTCTGTAGCCCATAAAATGATCCAGTGTGTACTTCATATGCAGGGTGCGGCCAATTTGGGTCCATGCTATCCCGTCTTTTGAATAGAAGAAGGCTGCCTCGTCAATGCTGTCCTCGAAATTGAATTCAATTTTGAGATAAACGTGCTTACCCGTCAATTCAACGCTTTCCAGCTGTTTTTCGAGGCCGTCGCCGCCGTTGACGCACATGTCGATAGTGTACTGTCCCTGCTCCGCAGCTGTGATCCGTATAACGCCGAATTCATTCTGCAGCGCTGTCATCCCTGCCCGGTCACCCGGCTGCATGCCTGAAAGCTCTACAACCGTGTCCGCACTGCAAGCCGGACCTTCCGTCCGTTGTGTTAATGTATTGCGCGCCGTTAAAATACTGTCTGCCGGTTGACCGGTACGAAGGCGCAGAAAGCTTGGCCGCTCTGTAACAGACCATAGGCTGTTGTCAGGATTGTGATTCCACTGCCAGTTCAGGGCCAGCTTATCCGTTTCGTAATCGAATTCATCGCTGATGACCAGCGGCTTGGATTCCGCAGCTGGCAGCCCGGTCTCAAATTGGCGGGGAACCTTGCCGTTAACCCCGATAACCGGCCAGTCCTTATCCCAGCTCACAGGCAGCACACAGGGGATTCGCCCGACAGCATCATGATCCTGGAACAATACGGCATACCAGCCGTTATCCGGAGTATCGACGATACCGCCCTGGACCACCCCTTTATTGTGGTAGCCCAGGTCATCATCCAGAATGATCTTAAGCTCGTAGGGACCAAAAAGCTCGCGGGAACGGTAGCATACCTGACGTCTGCGTTTATTTCCGGTTTGCGGCCATTCAATAAAGAATAAATAGTAGTAACCGTTCAGCTTGTAGGCATGACAGCCTTCAATCCGCAGCCCCATGCCTGTCCGTTCGCCCTCAAGCAGCAGCTGATCAGCCCCGCCCGGCTTCACGGCGGCAAGGTCCTCCGTCAGCTCCCTGATCCGGATATCGCCATTGCCGTAAAGGACATAATTGCGGCCGTCGTCATCCAGCAGCAGGGCGGGATCATGGTAAAGCCCGGGTATAACCGAACGCTCCCAGATTCCATGCTCAATGTCTTCCGTTCTGTACACATAGAGCTGGTTCATATCGTTGGATGAGAAGCAAACATAGAATATCCCGTCTTTATACTTGAGAGAGGCTGCCCAGGAGCCCCGGCCATAAATCCCTTTCCCGTCCTGCAGCCGGTGTGCCTCGTTGTCTTCAAAGGTGTCATACACATAATTTACAATTTCCCAATCTCTGAGATTGACCGACTTCATAATCGGGCAGCCCGGCATGGAATGCATGCTGGTGCTGACCATATAAAATACTGGTCCAACGCGTATAACATCCACATCCGGCACGTCTGCCCACATTACAGGATTGGTTATGATAGCGGTATTCACTTAGAGGCCCTCCTTAGGATGTATGGATCCGGTTAGAAAATTGCCAGGATACAAGCTCGAACAGTTTAGCCTCCTCTGGGCCTGTAAACACCAGATAGAGATCATGGACCCCTTCTGCTCCGCTGACCTCTGTCCTCCACTGACTTTGCAGCTCAGATTCGTTAGAGGCCGGAACCGTCAGTACCCCTATGAGCGGGCCGGCCGGATGATCCAGATGCAGTTTAATTGATCCGCCCCCGAGACATATGACAGTTGCAAGGAATGCTGCTGCAGGGACATCTCCAAATTCAACACCGGACAATCCGATCCAGTCGCCGTTATGAATATCTGTGACTATCTGATCCTGCGAGCCCGGCTTTCGTTCTGTCTTAATCCCTGCACTCCACCCTAACGTTACAGCCTGGACATTTTGATACGGATTGAAGCGGCTGATCTGCTGCACACCGGAATAATCCGCTTCAACATGAGGAATGGAGCCATCCTTCTCATGGAACAGGCGGTTGAGGTGCGTTGAACGGTAGCCATTGGCTATTCCCTGTGCCTTGGACAAGGTTTGTGCATGATAGGCGATATACCACTCTCCGTGAAACTGGAAAATCGCATGGTGGTTATTCCCGGATACTCCGAAGAAATGCCCCGGATTTCGCAGCATCGTACCCTGATAGGTCCAGGGCCCCATCGGTGTGCTGCCCGTCATATATGCAATCTCTCCCGCAGGAGGGCTGCCTTCCGGGCGTTCCCCGTCATAAAAGTTGGAGCAATAGGTGAAATAATAGAGGCCATCCCGTTTATGGATACCGGCATCTTCGAACATGAACGGCGCAGCTATAACCTCTGCCGTACCGGTAACGCTGATCATGTCATCACCAAGCCTCATCATCCGGGCAGTTCCGGGCTCTGCGTATTCTCCCTCCGGCACCCCGCCTCCGAAATAAATGTAACCGTTACCGTCATCATCGACCAGAACAGCCGGATCGAACAGCCAGGTTACCTCCTCAACCCCGGGAGTAGAACGCAAAATGAGCGCTTCCCCGATAGGGTCAATCCAGGGACCGACGGGACTGTCACTTGAGAGAACACCGATACCGCTGGCATTATTAGCGAAATACAGGAAAAAGGTATCCTTACCGCCGATCACCTTATGCGCTGCCGCCGGCGCCCAGGACTGGGTTGCCCACTTAGCTGCACCATTCGGTCCGGCAACCGCAATTTCGCCGTGATCGGTCCAGTTGACCAGGTCAGCTGAAGAAATCACCGCAATTTTATTGATGCTGCTGTAAGTATTTTCTTTTATCACGCCGTTCTCATCATATTCCAGTGCGTCATTGGTCATATACAGATAGACACGGTCACCGAATACAAGGGCATAAGGGTCAGCACCATAACGGTGCGCAACCAGCGGATTACCGGCAGGAGGTAGCTTTCCGGTGGCTTGCTTCAATAGATTTTCCATTTTATCTGCTCCATTTCGTGAATGATTCATATCGATTATAGTCAGACCTTTTTAGCGAAGTCCATGACAGATAAACACTCAGAATTGATCTATCCTCACAATCTGCTGGTGCACAATAACTCCTATACTTTTTAAAGAAAACGCTTTAATTTCTTCACCGTGGCTTATGTTATACTTTTTGAAAATAATAGCTGACGGGGGATTGTTATGAAAAATCTTAATGAAGGCTCCTTTTATACCGGAGAATACAGAAGCTTGTTTAGAGAGATAGGAGTACCGGAAGAGCTCATCCGTAAAAGGCTGGAGGATACCTGGAACGAGCTGTTTTACGGAGCCGGTGATGTCCGCTTCTACCATACTATGGGCGAAGACAAGGGCTACATCGTAGATACAGGCAATACGGATGTGCGTACAGAGGGCATGTCTTACGGAATGATGATGGCTGTCCAGATGAATAAAAAAAAGGAATTCGACCGGCTCTGGAAATTTGCCAAGGTTCACATGCAGCATACGGAAGGCCGTTACAAGGACTATTTCGCCTGGCACTGCAAACTGGACGGAACCCGGCTGTCACCAGGCCCGGCGCCGGACGGAGAAGAGTTTTTTGCAATGGCCCTGTTCTTTGCTTCTAACCGCTGGGGTGACGGTGCCGAGCCGTTCAACTATTCCGAGCAGGCCAGAATCATACTGCGGGCTTGTATTCATAAAGGAGAAGACGGTGAAGGCGACCCGATGTGGGATCCGGCAACCCGGCTGATTAAATTTGTTCCGGAAACCCCGTTTAGCGATCCTTCTTATCATCTGCCGCATTTCTATGACTTGTTTGCCCTGCAAGCGGATGAACAGGACCGGGCTTTCTGGAAAGAAGCTGCAGCCACCAGCAGAGCTTATCTGCACAGGGCATGTCATCCTGAAACGGGGCTGTCACCCGAATACGCCAACTTCGACGGAACTCCGGCTGAGCCTCAGCCGCACGGGGACTTCCGCCATTTCTTCAGTGATGCTTACCGGGTGGCGGCGAATATCGGGCTGGACTATGAATGGTACCGCTGTGATCCTTGGCAGGTGGAGCAATCCAACCGGATTCAGGCCTTCTTCCGGGACATCGAGGTTGCCGATTACCGCCGCTACACCATAGACGGGCAGCCTTTTGAGGAGAAGTCCCTGCATCCGGTCGGCCTGCTGGCAACACTGGCTATGGCTTCACTCGCTGCCGACGGGTCTGATGCAGAATACTTTGTTAAACTATTCTGGGATACACCGCTGCGCACCGGGGACCGCCGGTATTACGACAATTGCCTGTACTTTTTCAGCCTGCTGGCTCTTAGCGGACACTATCGCATCTATCTGTAAAGGGGAGGTGTCAAGATGGCCCATATTCACTTTGTTGAGTGCGACACCTCGCACCCGGGTAATTTTGTTATAGATGTTCCGGAGGGCCATCATTGGCTACTGGTAATCACCAGGACACCGGCAATGTTCTGGGTTAACGGCGTGCTTAAGGAATACCCTGCCCACAGCGCAATCCTTTATCGTCCGCAGCAAAAGGTCTATTACCGGGCCAGTACCGGTCAATTCGTTAATGACTGGCTCCGCTTCGAGGCAACTGAAGCTTATATCACGGAATCCCCGCTGCCGTTCGGCGTTCCCTTTGGCCTCAGTAATCCGGAATACTGCCGGAAGCTGCTGGAGCTGCTTATCATTGAGCAGAATTTCAGTCTGGACTGCAAGGAATCCTCTGTCGATCTTCTGCTGAGGGCATTATTTAACAAGCTTATGGAGTCCTACTTCCAGGATAATATTACACCCCAATACTACAAGCTGCTGAAATTGCGTACCGCCATCCAAAATAATCCCGGAGAATACTGGACGGTCTCCATGATGGCTGAATTTCTCCGGATCAGTCCGGGCTATCTCCAAAGCATCTACAAAAAAACCTTCGGCATCTCCTGCATTGATGATGTCATCAACAGCCGGGTCCGTATGGCAAAGGAATATTTGATTCACAATGCCCAGAGTATCGGCGAGGTTGCCTCCCGGTGCGGATATCAGAATGTAGAGCATTTTTGCAGGCAATTTAAGCGGATAACCGGACACACCCCTAAAAATTTTCAAAAGCATATAGGTGTCAGCCCTATCAAAGAAACTTAAAATGATTTATGCATTAAACGAAGATCAACTCCGATAAAAGAATTCTATTAGCTTGAAACATCAGCAACACAGGAAATCCCCTCCGGCCAGCGCCGTGAGGGGATTTCTTGTGCTGTGTATTTCAACTGCTTACTTTTTGAGGATACGGTAGATCAATACAGCGGCTTCAGCCCTGGTGGCTGTTCCGGCCGGGTTGATGAATTTCCCGTCTCCCTGGACGATCTCTTCCTTAATCAGAGCTGCCACGCTGTCAACAGCGTATTTCGCGACCTTCGCTCCATCTGTGAAGCTGCTCAACTCCCCGGCACTGCCGCTGGCGGATAATTTGTTCACTGCTTTCAACGCTCTGGCTGCAATGACCATCATATCCTGCCTGGAGATTTCGCCTTTCGGATTAAAGCTGTTGCCGTCTGTTCCATTAATGATTCCCAGCTTCTTGGCAATCCCGAGCGCTTCATAATAGTAGGTGCCTTGACTAACATCTGCGAAATTGGAGCCGGCTTCGGCTTCGAGGCCGAGAGCGCGTACCAGCAGCACTACAAAATCCGCTCTTGTGATATTAATCCCCGGACTAAACGTTGTATCGGACGTGCCTTTAATGATTCCCTCCGCATACAACTCGTTTATAGCCTCGGTAGCCCAGCTATACTTACTATCCAAGTCTTGAAAGCCGCTTGATGATGCAGGTGTCTTCGTTGCTGCCGGCGGCGGTGTTGCTGTTCCCGGTGCGGTGCCCGGAGTTGCTCCAGTTACCGGTATCGGTGTTGGTGTTGGTGTCGGTATTGGTGTAGGCTCCGGACCCGATGGCCCTCCGCTGTTACTCAGCGTGGTCACAGAATGGCTAGGACCGTCTGTGCTCCAGTTGCCTGCCGCATCACCGGCCTGGACTGAGAATTCATATCCGGTACCTGCTGAAAGACCGGACACCTCGTAGCGGTGTGCCGTTCCAGGCAGCGCTGCGATCTCCTCAGCACCCCTGAAGATCTTGTATGCTGTGACCGCTTTATCATCAGCCGCACTGTTCCATGTCAGGGTAAGTCCTGAAGTGGTTACCCCGGCGGCTTGAAGCTTGCTGCCTGCAGGCCATGAAGGCGGGATCGTATCCGCAGACGGCAGGGTCGCAGCCGAAACGGAAGGTCCGCCGGTGCTCCAATTTCCCCCGGTATCCCCGGCTTCTACGGTAAAGATATATTTCGTATCAGGTGTTAAGCCCTTGACCTGATAATGGTATACTGCCCCGGATACAGTTTCCGTGTACACGGCATCTGTAACTGTAAACGGCTTGTCGTCAACACCGTTAGTAATTCTGTAAGCGGAGATTCCGCTTTCGTCGGTTGCTGTTGCCGACCATGTCAATGTTAATTCCGTATCGGTAATGCCGAAGGCTTCAAGTGTACTGCCTTCCTGCCATACCGGCGGTGTGGTATTGGAAGTCGGCAGAGTTTTTACTGTAACAGAAGGTCCGTCCGTACTCCAGTTGCCGTCTGCATCCCCTGCTTCTACCTTGAAGGGATACAGGGTATTCGGAAGCAATCCGGTAAGCTGATAATGGTATACAGCGTCTGATACAGTAAGCTCATCCCCGTTCACAGTAACCGGGTCTGAACCAGCACCCGTATAAATCCGGTATCCGGTGACTCCAGTTTCATCTGTTGCTGCCGGCCACGACAAGGTGACTTCAGTACTCGTCAGATCAGAAGCTTCAAGCTTGCTTCCCTCACCCCATGCCGGCGGCCTTGTTTCCTCGAAGCTGAAATCGTCAATATAGTACGAAGCCGTAGCACTGTTAGGGCTTTCTACATATAGAGTGACATCATCGTGCAGGTAACGGTAGATGCCTTCCAGCTTGACCCAATCTCCGGTTGTACTTACAGTCCGGGTTGAAAGGCTGATGTAATAAGGTGTAGCAGCATTGACCAGTGCGGTCAGCTTCAGCTGGGCGCTTGCAGGCTCAAACAGCTTGACCCATACGGCAGCCTTGTACGCATTACCGGTCTTGATCATATCCTTCACATGAACGGACGGGCCGTCGGAGCTGGCTGTTCTGCCGGTTACCTTCAGGGCATACGCTCCGCCTGGAGTATGGTTGGCCTCTTTTACAGATGAAAGCGTTACGCCTGCGCTGCCTTTGGGCTTGAAGCCCTGAAGCGTCTGATCCTCAAAATCCCTTACAGCTTTCACACCCTCCGCAATGGTTAACGGACTGATCAATACACTTGCACTGCCCTTGGACAGCGTTAGGGAGAAAGCCTCATCCTGGTAGGTGAGCGCAGCTCTTACTTCAAGTGTCTTCAGCTCCTTATGGTTGTTCAGATATTCCTGTGCTTTGGCCAACAGTGCAGCTGCATCATCACCGGCAGCATCCGGAACTGTAATCCGGTTTCCGATCAGTGCAGCTGCCTCTTCTACTGCCAGCTGATCCGCACTTACCCCGCCGGTTTCTCCGGATGTTTTGAGAAGATTCACATTGGTGAAGGTTACCTGAAAATCAGTAGAAGCACTGGTATTGGTTCCGTACAATTGTACCCTTGCATCCTTAAAGAATTCCGGGGTATACGTTGACGGACTGCCCATAGCTGTCCAGCTGGAGCCGCTATTCGTCGAGAAATACCCCTGAACGACATTCCCTTCCTTTACAATGCGCAGGAAATAGTTCACTCCGCTCAAATTGGTCTGATTGGTATTGTTGGTAAAGGAGGTGCTGCCTGTTTTGCCCGAATTATTGACTTTAATATTCGCGCTTACTTTTCTTGCATTGATCCGGTAGAATTCTCCGCTCGATACCCGGCTGATGCCAAGTCCTGCCTGGGAATTCTCCCCCATGGACGAATCATTCAGCGGTTTATCCATTATCAGCTTTGCTGTCAGCGTCCAATTGCCTTCGGCAGTACCCGGAAACTGCAGCATATTATGGCTGGCCGGATATTCAGTATCGCCTTTGAGTGTCTTAATCGTGGCGCCTTCGGCGCTAAAGCTTAAAGCGCTCTGCGGATCCGCAGGATTCATGATTTCCCAGCCTGCCGGAAGGCCATTGGCAAATGAGATCAGCTCGCTTGTGCTGAAGGATATTGTATATGTCTTTACATTGTCCCCTTTTATAAACCGGACTACTGCAGTACCCTGCGCACTGTCTGCCTGTGAAATACTGATGATTTCTGCAGGATCACTGGAAACTGCCTTAACCTCCGGTATGGCATTTCCGGACAAGGTATACGTGTATTCATATTTGGCTGCATCAAAATTGGATGGCTGAATGCCGTCAATAAAGATACTGTATGACGCTACCCGTTCTGGAGTCAGCGACAGCTGATCTGCATACAGGATGTTGGCATCCTTTGCATATACCGCCAGCACTACCTTGGCAGTGCCTGCCGGTTCGTCGTAGGTAAACGGCCGGTTTGGCGTCTCATGCCAGTCTGCGACCTTAACGTCCACAGGCTGGAAGGAGCTTAAGGTAAGCGGCCCGCCCTCCAGGATGCGTCCGGTAAATTTACCGTTGCTCCAGTAAGCCGGATCACCAGCCTCACGGGCTGCATACGGCTCTGGCATATCACGGCTATTGATTCCGCTTATGCCCAGCTGATTGCCGTTCTGGTCATAATACACCAGCGCAGCCTCCACATCACCGGGATGCTCTGCGGCGAGATCATAGCTCTCCGGCCGGCTCGTCATCGAGAGGAAAAAGCCTTTGAAATTATAGCTCTCTCCCTTACTAAGCTTACCGGTAACATCCTGCCACATGCCGTCATACTGTCCGGCAGCGTCGATGCGGTCCGATATTTTCCCGGATCCGGCAACCTTCGAGGTGGCATTGTTTTTCAGGTAACGGGACAGACCCGAATAGCTCTGGATGGTATCTGCCGTTAACGCCGGTCCAGTCACAGACGGCTCAAAGATTCCATTGTGGTATCGGCCTGTAGACCAATGCTCTGTGTTGGAGGAGGTGGCTGTATCGAAGTCTCCATTCTGCAGAAGGTTACCCGGAATGGAGACTGTCCAATTATTAGCGGCAATACTCCAGTCGGAATCATTTGCTCCGAACAGGAAACGGTCTACGGTGATTGTACCGTCAGCTCCATTAGGTTCGGCAACAATGTAAAGATCCTTATGGCCATAGGCGCTCAGGTCCCCCGTATCAACCATATCCTGATACATACCGTACATATCGTTGGCCGGTACTGTGATCTCCGCTACACGCGTACCCTTGGACAGGACATCAGCTTCACTGCTCACTGCTGTGCCTACCGGAAGGACATAAGCGGCAAGCTTTCCTCCCCGGGCCGATTTCGTCTGGGCAGTCAGATACAGCAAATGCCTGCGGACAACACCGCCGTTAGCGGAGCCGTCGGCAAAATTCAGGTTTTTATAGGTGAGATACCGGCCTTCAGCCAGTGTTACGGCTTCATTGGCCCTGCCCGCATTTCCCGTACTGTCTCCCGGTATGCCGTTGTCATTTACTTCTGCTTCCAGGGTAGAGAAAATATCACGCTCTCCGTCAAGACCGCTGTATGTGGCGAAGGTCCCTTGGGACGGAACGATGGTAACAATGCTGGCGGACGGGATGTCAATGACGAACTTGCCGTTCGTAACCGGAATGGTTGCCAGCTTCTTCATATTTTCGCTTCCTGAAGTACGGAACACAGTTACACTATTGGTGCCCGCCGGAAAGTCCTTCAGGCTGAATTCAAGCGGCTGAATACTGTCATCGTTTTTAGCATTGGAAACCGTGATGGAGTAATCGTTGGTATTCGGGTTCTTGAACCCGGAAATATTGATATCGGCGGCCGGATTACGCGTCACATCAAACCGGACATCGCCGGGATTCATAAACCGGGAGAAATGCCCGTAGCCGTAAAAGCGCTTAAACAGACGATATTCACCGGTTAATGTACTGATACGCCCCGGCTCCTGCTGAGAGTTGGTGGTGACGAAACGGATCAGGTCAGAGCCGTCTGCTCCGTTGCTATCCCACATGCTCCACCAGACGAAGCCGTTAAAGCCCGGATTGCTGTTGAACATATTAGTCATGAGATTCGACCAGCGCACCGCGTCATTAATATTCTGATTGCCGTACCGCTGGGTATAGGCGCCTGCCGATCCGTCAGCGGTATCCTGATTCATGAACTCGGCCTGCCAGAGCTTATACTTGGTCAAATATTCGGGATACTTGCTTCCGTCTCTTGAATAATCGAGCGTATTCTGGGAGAAGTCACCGGTATGATACAGCTTGTTCTCGTCTGTACCTATGCCGACCGTGCCGTACAAGTGAGTCGTAAATACATCCAGATACGGATTTTTGTCGAGTGCATTATCAGGGTCGGTCTGGGAGAATACCTCCCCTCCTCTGCTGAGCGATGCGCCTAGATTGGTGCCGTCTACTGCTGCAAGCTGCGGAATAAAGTCAATCAGCTTGCCGTCAGGATTCTGGATATCGTAAAGAGCGCCGCCCGGCTGCATGGACTTCTTCAGAGTAGGGCCAATATAGCCGTTGATCAGCTCGGTTACATAGGAGGCGGTCCCGCCTGCCAGATCGACTTCATTAAAGGGGTTAATATGTGTAATGGGAATTCCCCATTGCTCCCACATGCCGCGGATATAATTAACGAGATAATCCGCATAGGCCTGATAATAGATTTTTACCGTCTTCCCGTTTATGGTAGCTGTGTCGTTGCGGATAATTTTACTTGGGGTATTGGTCGAAGACTGGCTCATCCAGTAAGGTGCAGTCCAGGTACAGGCATAGAATTGCTTAACACCGTACTGCATGGCCTGCCGCATCGTCCAGACCTGATCCACATCGAACAGCTCCTTGCGGGTACGCGGCGAATTCTTTATGACCACAGGTGCTTCTCCCGGAGCACTTAAAAGATTGGTCGGGCCGCCGTCATCATTGCCGATCGGCTCATTCCACGATGGATAATCCCAGACGAAATCCTGCACCGGTACAAGCGTACCGGGAGCATGCTCAGGTTCAACAGGCCAGACGCTGTCGGTATTCCCGTCATAATAGCGGTTCTCCGCTTCGATTTTATAACCATATTGACCCGCTGATCCCCGCATCGGAATCGCGTTTACCTCAACATCGAAGCCGGGCTTGCTGACATCGGCCAGCAGTCCTGTTAAAGGGTTGAATCCCGGGCTGGCCGCAGTGGCTCCTGTAGTGGTTAGACCGCCGTTGTCACCGATAATAACCCGGACAATGTCATGGCCTGTGCCTTCCTTTTCACTGAAGGTCAAATCCAGCAGATGCCTGACCGTATCCTGATGGCCGGCTGTGGCCAGCTGCAGCATATGGATAGAATCCGTATACGCATAGGCTGCCCCTACCCCGTCCATCGTCTGGTAGGTCTTGTACCAGTCGGCGGTTACCTGAGCCGGAGCTGCAGCTGCCGCAGCAGCCTGAACCGGGTTGGAAAACGGCACCGGGACAATAACGGACAGCGCAAGCGCGCCTGCCATTGAAACCGCAAGTGTCTTTCTCCAGATTTTTTTCCTCATTCTGCGCGTTCCTCCTTAGATTATTCTGTATACGCTTACAACGCCTTTCCTGGTTATAGCTTATCAATTCAAAAATGGAATTTGTATGAGAGCGATGCACGAATCATTTTAAAATAACACTGTAATGCTTTAAATTTGCACAAAAAAACACCCCTTGCCTTACAACGGTAAAACCATAGGTTTATTCCGGCGCAGTACAAAGAGGTGCATTGGATCAATTCGATTATTAAACTTTGAGGATTGTTGATTAGCCTTTTACTCCCCCGACGGTCATCCCCTGGACAAAATATCTCTGGAGGAACGGATAGACCATTAGTATAGGAACACTGGCGATAATGGTCATCGTTGCCCGCAGGGAAGTAGGAGTAACCCTTACGGCGTTCCCTGCAGACTGATAGGCCTCCACCGCGCCTGCTGTCGCCGAGGTGTTGGTGGTCTGTAAAATTTTCATCAGCTCATATTGAAGTGTACTTAGCTTGATGTTAGAGGAATTATATAAAAATACATCAAACCAGGAATTCCATTGTCCTACAGCTGTAAACAGCGATACTGTCGCCATGGCCGGAATAGTCAGCGGCAATACGACGCGCATAAAGGTTGTGAACTCCCCGGCCCCGTCAATACGCGCGGATTCCAGAATGCCTTCAGGCAGGCCTTCAATAAAGGATCTGACGACGATCATGTTGAAGACTCCGATAACCCCCGGAACAATGTAGACCCAGAAGGAATCCGTCAAACCCAGATTGCGGATCAGCAGATAGCCGGGAATCAGCCCCCCGCTGAAATACATTGTGAATACAAAAAATACGGTAACAAACTTGCGCAGGACAAACTCCTGGCGGCTGACAGTGAACGCGAGCATTGCCGTACAGAAGACAGATACCGCTGTGCCGATCACCGTGCGTAATAAAGAAATCAGGGTGGCGTGGTAAATATCCGACTCTCCAAAAATATATTTATAATTGTTCAAGGTCCACATCCGCGGCCACAAATAGATACCGCCCCTGACGGCGTCGTTGGCATCATTAAGAGAGACTGCGATCATATTAATGAAAGGATACATCGTAACAACCATCAGACAGATCATGAAGATTACGTTGCATATGTCAAATACGCGGTCTCCGGGACTGGAATTGCGTAAACGGGCCTTTTTCGTTGTCTGCATGTCATGGACCTCCTTCTAGAATAATCTGCTTTCACCCATTCTCTTGGCAATATGGTTGGCTGAGAACAGGAATATGAAGCTGACGACGGTTTTGAATATGCCTGCTGCCGTCCCCAGAGAGAAGTTACCCATACCCAAACCATATTTCAGCACAAAGATATCCAGGTTCTCCGAGTAATCAAGATTCATCCCGTTGCCCAACAAATATTGCGGCTCAAATCCGGATTCAAGAATATTACCCAGGTTCATAATCAGCAGGATAATGATAACCGGCTTGAGTCCGGGGAGCGTTATGCTCATCATCCGCTGAAAGCGGTTAGCCCCGTCGATTTCAGCCGCCTCATATTGAGAGGGATCTATGGCAGTGATGGCTGCCAGATAGATTATGGTGTTCCAGCCCACATCCTTCCAGACCTGTGTCGCCCCGAGAATTCCCCAGAAATACTCACCCTTACCCATCCAGAGCACCGGCTTATCCAGAAGATGCAGCTTTGTGAGCAGCAGATTAATAATGCCGTCCGGCGATAACACGGTTAGCACAATGCTGGATGCCACAACCCAGGAGATGAAGTGGGGTAAATAGCTGACGGTCTGTACAACGCGTTTAAAAATAATATTCTTCAGCTCATTCAGCAGCAGTGCCAGCGTGATCGCGGTAACGAACCCCAGCACCAGCTGAATGGTGCTCATCACCAGCGTATTTCTTAACACCCGGTAAAAGGTGCTGTCCTCGAACAGAATCCGGAAATGCTTTAACCCAGCCCACTCCTGCTCCGAAAAGCTTCTGGCCGGCTTGAAATTCTGAAATGCCATGGTCCAGCCCCACAGCGGGAGATACTTAAAGACAAAAGCCCAGATTACAAAAGGTATACACATAAAGGCCAGCGTCTTCTGCTGTATCAGGCGTTTAAAAAAAGTATGGGTTTTATTTAAACCCGCTCCGTTGGATTCAGGCGGCGGGCTTACAGAATAGACCGGTTTCTCCACTTCTTCTCTCTCCCTTCTCCTTGCCGGCAAAAGCCGGGGGCTGAAATCACATCATTCTAACCCCCTGGCCTCTGTCAGCCTTATAAGCCTGATATCACCAATTGCCCGCAACCCGCTCCTGGACTTTTTTGGTGATGAAATCCTCATACGTCTTCTTATCCAGCTTGTTGAACTGGCCCATGTATTCATCCCAGTTCTTATCGAAGTTAGCCGTATTGTCCAAAATCATGGTAGGCAGATATTTACGCTGCAGGTCATCCGCCTTGGTGATAAACATCTGTTCAGGTGAACCCTGCTCCAGGGCAATGGACCAGGCCGGCGACCACGGGCGTGCATCAGGAGCACTGAACAGCTCGCTGAAGGTTTGTACGCCGTATTTTGCAAGCAGCTCCTTGTCACCTTCTGTATATCCGTAGGATGCTACCTCAGGCTGGTTCCCCGGCCCGTAAGCATTGCCGTCCTCCAGTACAGAGTTATTGCCGTAACGCGGCCAGCTGTAGTTGAAATAGTCGAAGCCGAATTTAGTGCTTTTCTCCGGATCCTCGTGCATCTGGCGCTGTTCATCATTGGCATAGGTGAACCGGCCGTTCTCATCTACAGTATAGGACTGATCCTTAACGCCCCACTGAACCAGAATCTGATTCTCTTCCTTGAGCAGGTTGTCGAAGTATTTGATAATCCGCTCCGGATCCTTGGCATTAACCGTGATGCCTACGCCATAGTTGTTTACAAAGCCGGGAGGATCGATATATTGATCCTTGATTTCTTTGTCAAACACGATCGGCAGCGCAACATAACGCTTGTCATCATTGCCGGCCTTCTTCAGGTTGTTGGTTGCGTCGCCGACCTGCCAGGAATAGCTGAAATAACCGAGCACGCGTCCTGAGGTCAGCTTGGCCAAATACTGGTCTCTGTTCATCGTAAAGGATTCAGGATCGACCAGGCCCTGGCCGTTCGCCTCATTCAGCTTCTTGATCCACCGCTTCTGATAATCAGAGCCTCCTACCAGCTTGGCTTCATGCGTCTCCATATCCACAATGGTACTGCCGTCATTAGGATAGCCTGCCAGGTGGTTGGCCGGATTCTGGAGTGTAAAGAAGCTGCCCTGCTCTCCGGCAAAGGTAGCGAAGCCAATCGTGTCCTGGCCGTCCACCTGCGGATATTTATCCTTGTATTGCTTGATCAGATCAAAATATTCGTCAAGGGTTTTGATTGTGGGATAGTTGAACTCCTTCAGGACTGAGCGCTGAATATAAAATCCTGTCTGGAAATTTGGCTCGGAGACATAACCGATGTTGGCATCGTACGGGAAGAAGTAGATTTTACCGTCTTCCTGTCTGAACTTATCGAAGTAAGGTCCATATACACGCTTAATATTGGGGCCATACTTGTCAATCAGATCATCGAGCGGAATGAAGGCTCCCGCATCCATCAATTTGGCCATCTGGTTACTGGAATCGATAATGTCAGGGTAGTCTCCGCTGGCAATCATAACCCCGGCTTTTGTGTCGCCGTCCCCCACCAGATACTCTATGTTCCAATCAACACCGGTCTGGGTCTGCAATTCTTTACCGATTGTAGTTTCGCTTGCTAAAACTTGTTTCTTGGGTGCACCAAAGCTGAAATACTTGTAGGTAACCGGCGAGGTGTCTTCGCTGCCCGCTGAATTCCCCGGTTCTGCGGTGTTGCTGCCCGATGAATCATTACTGTTACCGCTGCAGCCTCCCAAAGCTGCCGCCAGGACGAGTGCCATGCCGGCGGTTACAAATTTGCTCTTTAACATTTTCGGCTTAATCCCCCTTTAAGTTCGCAAATCCTTATTGTTCTTGTAAGCTCTTTCAATATAACAAGAAACCGCTTTCCTGATTACCCACTA
The DNA here is from genome assembly GCF_000758625.1 of Paenibacillus sp. FSL R7-0273. Lineage (NCBI taxonomy): Bacteria > Bacillati > Bacillota > Bacilli > Caryophanales > Paenibacillaceae > Paenibacillus > Paenibacillus sp. FSL R7-0273. The sequence goes on along the minus strand of NZ_CP009283.1, from coordinate 3,803,896 downwards.
AACCATACCTTGTACTGCGAAAAGTATATCCGTCTATCCGTTGTCCTTTAGAATTTCAGTTCCGCAAGCGGAAGGGAAATTTCAATGCTTGTCCCCTGTCCGTCCCCGGTGTGAATTGCAAATTTGAAGCGGTCCTGGAAGCACAGCTTTAAACGGTAATAGGCATTTTTCATTCCGACCCGCTCGCCCATATCCTCATTGTCCTTCAGGTAACACTCTATTGCCTTCAGCTTATCCGGTGGCATTCCAATCCCGTTATCCTCCAGTCTGAAAATAAGCCGGTCTCCTTCTACCGTAACGGAGATCGTAATAATCCCTTTATCCGGACTCGATTCGATACCATGAATGCTGGCATTCTCTACAAAAGGCAGCAGCACCATCTTCGGAATCCGGTGGTCAAGTGCTGCGGGATCAACCACGATGCTGTATTCCAGCTTGTCGCCGAAGCGGTATTGCTGGATCTCCAGAAAGCTGCCGATGAGCTCCAGCTCTTCGCGGACAGTAACCTCGTTCTGGCTCCAGGAGATGGATTTGCGGAACATTTTCGCCATATGCTGAATGATATTTGCCGTCTCCTTCTCCCCTTTAATAAGGCTTCGCATCCGGACCGATTCCAGCGAGTTGAACAGGAAATGAGGGTTAATCTGGCTGTACAAAGCATGAAGCTGTGCCTGCTGCTGCCGCAGCTCCAGATCCTTTTTTTGAATATCGGCAATATAGACCTCATTAATCAGGCTGTTGATTGTCTCAGTCATCCGGTTGAACTCCATTGTCAATTGGCCGATTTCGTCTCTCGCCTCCTCGTAGGGGATGGTCTGGAAGTTCTGGGCCTTCACCTTTTTCATATGCTTCAGAATCCGTACCAGCCGCACATGAATTGATCTCGACATGGCTGCAATAATGATAGTGGGCAGGATAAAGTTGATGCAGGCCAGCCAAATGACAAAATAACGTGACTTGCGCACATCCTTGAGTACGTTTTCCTCGTCCATGACCCCTTTCAGGCTCCAGCCCTCCAGATAGTTAATTCCGGTGTAGGCAGATTCAAAGGTCAGTGAATTTTGAGGGAGGGGAATTTCCCTGAAAAGAGGCTCTTCTGTTATGCCGGCTCCGTTATTCTGAAACTTCACTTTCCCCCGGGGGTCCACCAGATAGACTGTGCCGTTAAAGCCGCTTCCCCGGAAAATTTGCTGGATATGCTCCATATTAAGATCGATTTTGACGAGCTGTTCGATGCCTCCGGTATTGTAGTTATTTAATTTTTGAACCAGACTGAATTTTTGTCCGGAATAAATAAAGGTCGGATAAGGGGCTGAGAAGGCTTTGGACTGGATATACCAGTCGGTAAGGCGGACCTTGTCTGTTAAACGGTCAATATAGCCCGAGGACAGTACAGTGGGATTATCTGTATAGACCTGATACCAGTGAACCCCTTGTACATTCTGGTCTGCAAGCGCTCCTCTTAAATACGAATTGAACGTTTCCACATAATCCATCTCACTTGTAAATCGGCGGGAAATGGTTTTGTTGAGTATAGAATCGGCATACAGAGAGTAAGAAACGCCAACCCCCTGATCGATGGTCACCTGCAGGTCATTTTTCAAGTTAGACAGCGCCATGTCTGCGTCACGGATTTTTTGATTCCGTATATTCGTAGTGGTGACGTTATAGAAAACAACATTCGTCAGGACGATGGGAATGAATACTGACAATATGTACATCATCAGCAGCTTGTCGCGCAGCTTCATAACATTCAGGAATTTGTTCATAGGACCGCCCCGCTATTCTTTTTCAATCAGCATGTTCCGGTATTCAGTCGGCGAGACATGCTCCAGCTTCTCAAATTGGGTTACGAAATAATCGGAGCTCTGAAAGCCGACTTTACCGGCAATTTCATAAATTCTCAAATCGCTCTGGCGGAGCAGCTTTTTGGCTTCCCCGACCCGGAGCTCCAGCAGATAATCGTTGAAATAGACACCGTAGGTTTTGCGGAACAGCCGCCCCAGATATACGGCATTCATATAAAACTCAGCAGCGATACTCTTGAGACTGATATTTTCAGTGTAATGGGTATCGATATACTGTTTGATAGGTTTAATACCGCTCAGGCTATGCGCTTTGCGGAGCCGGCCGATGTAATCCGCCGCTTCCTGCACCGCCAGTATAAAATGGTCCTTTAGCATCTGCAGGCTCCAGAGCTCAATGTCCCGTTCAGCAAGCTCCTTCAGCCGTAAAATCTCATCCTCGCTGCCATCCATGTCCTTAATAACACTAAGGATTCCGGTCATACACCTGGACAGGGAGCCTGTAACGGCCTGTGAAGTGAAGCGCTGCTCCTGAAACTGCCGGAACATACTGTTTACAGTATCCAGATAATCGTCCATACTTCCCTCTTCCAGTTGCGTAATAAGCCTGTTGGTCAAAGCCGGACTCATATCGAAAACGTACAAAGACTTCTCTTTAACCGCAGAATACATAATGACTCCGGAGGTCTCGGCATATTTGTGCCTTGCCGCTTCGTTCGCCTCCTTAAAAGAAAGATTCACAGCAGTCAGGGTATCCACAGGATTACCGGCATAGAGGCTGAGGCTAATATTCAGCTGCTCCGCCAGCCCTGCCCGAAGCTGCTCCAAATGCAGCATAAGACCGGTCTCGCCGCCTTGAATACGGCTTGTACACAGCAGCATTCCAAATCTTCCCGGCTGCTGCTCATGTACAGGGACACGGGTGTCTATACGTTCAAGGGATTGAATCACGCTCTGAAGCTGCTTCAGGGTAGGCTGCTTGTCCTGTAAATGACCATGAATTTCGGTAACCGCATACAAGAAGCCGCTTTCGCCTTCCAGTCCCAGTGCAGCAGCAAAAGGGTCCGCATCCTCTTCATGGAAATCACCCTGTACAAGCGCTTCCAGGATTGCACTGCTTGTGAGATCATCGTTAGTCAGTGCAGGGAACTTCTTCCTTCCGAGCGAATAGGAAAGCTTCCGCAGGGTTGCACTCATCTCCTCTTCGTCTATGGGCTTCAGAATGTAGTCATGCACACCATAGCGCAGGGCCTGCTGGGCATACTTGAAATCGTGATAGCCGCTGATGATGATGAACATCGGATCCGGGAAGAAAGCTTCCTTCACACTGCGAACCAGCTCCAGCCCGTCCAGAATGGGCATCCGGATGTCTGTAATCACCAGATCAGGCTCAAGCTGTTGGATCAGCTCCATTGCTTCCGCTCCATTATCCGCCTCACCTACTATGCTGAATTTAAGGGATTCCCATGGGATCAGCGCAAGCAGCCCCTTGCGGACAAACACCTCATCGTCTACCAGTAACACTTTGAACATGATTAGCCTCCTTCAGAAAAAAACAGGTATGCAATGTATTATAATAAGTATCCGCGCGATAATCCTTGTAAATTTTCCTCTAAATATTGCGTATTTTCTTTTTTTACGCAAAAAGAATCCCGGTTTGCAGGCCGCACTTATATATGCGGGGTCTGCAAGCCGGAATCGTCAGCAATCAGAAATAGGCAATGAAGAGGCTATTTCATTTAATTAAGCGTGAGGGTAATGCTGTCTATATTAGGTCCTTCAGTACCGGTAGTGACCACCTTGAGGGTGTTGATTCCAACATTCATCGCAACCTGAATTGTCTTCTCGCCCCAGGTTGTCCAGCTTCCGGTTGCTGTAAAGGCGAGATTGCTGATAACCTTGGTTCCATTTACATAGACATCCAGGTTTCTCGTGCCGGACTCCAATGCATAACGGAATTTCACATTTTTGCTGCTGGCAGTAGCGCAGTAGATACTGTTCCACTGGATGGCCGCATCCGCTGCTGCATTAAAATTGACGTATCCGCTGCCGTTATAGCCGGAATTGGTTGTTTCTGTTACTGCAGCAGTCAAGGTTGTGCCTGTTTCGGCTTCGTATGTGGTTCCGGTGCTGCCGCTGCCGCTTCCCAGTGCAGCTACAAAGGTTGTTACACTCTGGGCAGGAAGCTGGGCTGTAAACGCATTGTTGGTCACATTGATTGCAGCTCCTGCAGCAACCTTTCTGGACGCATCGGTTACCCACGGGGATACGCTTGAAGCTGTTCCGTTCTGCAGAACAAATTTTTGATTGACCGCTGAGGTGCCCTTGTTAATGGCTACAATGACAACCTTGTTGTCTCCCTTGTAAGCCGAGGTGTACACATTCGTATCCGGATTCTTTGTTGCGTCCACTCTGACATAGCCCGGGCGGATGAATTTGGAGAACTGGGCCATGCTGTCCCCGCGCTTGCTGATCGTACCGTCCTCATTCATCGGGCCGTATTGGCGGCGGATGTACCACCACACATAGGCCTGGAAATCCGCCTCGGCCATTGCATTATGCATATGGTAAGCGACTTCCAGTGCCTCAGGCCAAAGGTTGGCTGAGCTGTTATTACTGTTGGGATAATACACTTCCGTCATCCATAGCTCCTTCCCTGCCCCTTTTTGCTTAAACAGCGGGTACGGGAAATTACTGAACGAGGTGCCATAAGTATGAGCACCCAAAATATCCATATTCGCAAGGGCCTGCGGGTCGTTCAGAATCGGGTCCGACATATTTTTGAGATAGGAGAAGGATTCGGGAGCGATCACCCGGCAATTGATGGACCCGGCATTTTCTTTCATGAACTTAAGCATTTCTTCAGGTGTCCACCAGGTCCAGGTATGGGCATAATCCGGTTCATTCTGCACAGATATCGCGTAGAGGTCTACTCCGTTATTCTTCATGTACGTAACAAAATCATTGAGATGCTGCGCATAGGCAGCATACTTGTCATATCTGAGCCGCTTGGCTGACTCGCCGCTACGGGTAAAGGTTTCCGTCATGTCACTTGGAGGATTCCAGGGCGAAGCGAAGACTGTCGCTCCTTTGGCAATAGCAGCCTTTGCGGTATCTACTTCCCTGTACCAGTTATTTTTGTTCTCGTCTACATAAATTCGCAGAACAGAGAAGCCCAGCTGGTTGGCACCATTGCCGAATGCCGTGTCTCTTTGTGCAGGGGTCAGGTCTCCAATCCAGGCGGGGAGATTGATTCCCCCAAAACCGCGGATGACCTGCTTCTCTGCCGACAGGTTAACTGTGACATCACTTGCTGCCGAAGCTTTGGGAGGTGCAGGAACCAGTACTGCCGTCAGTACCGTTACAGCTGCCAGGAGGGTACACATTGATTTTTTTACACCGGTTATCATTTATCCATCTCCTCACTGAATTTGTCACTGCATCAATGAAACCTGGACCACCTCCCGTCTGGTCGAAGCAGCTGCATTAGGCACCCGGCTTGCCTTACCTGCTTGCAGTACTTGCAAGCGCTTCCTTTTACTGTATTATAATAGGTATTGAAGTTATAATCCTTGCAGTAAAACGATTTGTTATTGCGCGAATGCCACTTATCCCAAAGATCTACAGAAAAGGATTGAATGCGATGCTGCAGGCTACCGGCCATATATTTTCACCGATTAAGGAAGAGCTCCTCTGCTTTCACAATACGTCAACGACAGAGCTGATCGATCCAACGCTGCCTTATCACCGTCATGATGCCTATGAAGTTTATCTGTTCCTGAGGGGCAATTCCCTGATGTATCTTGAACAATCCTGCTACAAGCTGGTACCCGGGGATTTAATCATTATCAGCCCGGGTGAGCTGCACCGGTGTATCTGTCTCGATACCCAAACGTATGAACGGATCGGATTGAATATCAAACGAACAGCACTGGAAAAGCTATCAAGCCGCCGCACCAGCCTGGCCTCCTGCTTTGAGACTCACACTTTTGGACAGAACAATCTGACCCGGCTCACGCACGAGCAAATGATATTTTACACCGGATTAGCTGAACAGCTGATCTCCTGCCTGAGCTCAGAGGAATATGGACAGGATGTTCTGGCGGAGGCTTACGCAACCCAGCTGCTTGTATTCATCAACACCCTTTACCGCTCCTCGACGCATAGTCCGGACGATATCATGCCTGAGCTGGTCAGCAATACGATGTCCTATATCAAAAGCCATCTGGCGGAAGACATTACATCCGGACATTTGGAGCAGGAGTTTCATTACAGCAGCAAATATATCAGCCGGCTGTTCCGGGAGCATACCGGACTTACGATCCGTTCCTATATCATTGACCAGCGCGTATCGCTCGCCAAAAGCCATCTCGCCGCCGGTAAATCCGTTGCGGAAGCCTGTGAGCTATCCGGGTTCAGCGATTATGCGAATTTTATCCGCAGCTTCAAGAAGACAGCAGGCATCTCCCCCGGTAAATACAAGGCCAATAAGCATTCGGAGCGGTACCGGAGCGAAAGAGCTGCAAATGCCGGCAGAAAAACAAAATGGAGCTGACCCTGCCGGGTTAGCTCCTTTCTTAAATTACTAAAAAATTATCCTTCCTTTGTCAGCATAAAGTCAGTTTTTTATCAGTTCTGTCGGATTCATGCCGGTAATCTTTTTGAACAGCGTGCTGAAGTAGGGGATGTTCCTGTAGCCGACCCGCTCCGCCACTTCATATACCAGCATGTTCCGCTCCATCAGCAGCTCCCGCGCCTTCTCGATGCGTACCCGGGTCAAATAATTGTTGAACGTCTCCCCGGTGATATTCTTAAACAGGATAGACAGATGATTCCGTGAAATGAATACCTTATCCGAAAGCTCGGCAAGGGTCAGCTCCTCCGCATAATGCTCATGAATATAGCTGGTCATAAAATCCACAATCTGGCGGTGCTTGCTGCTTCCCTTCCATTGTCTGCTGGTGCAGATTTTGCTGATTTTGTCCATAAGCCAGCTTGCCAGCTGATCCGGTACAACAAGGCCGCTGATCTCCTTGGCAATCTGGTCATTGGTGAACAGATCATCCAGGACAAATCCGGATTCATATAGCGAGTAGGCTATGATCCCCCACAGCTCGCTTCCCAGCATCTGAACGTACCCCTGCGAAATGCCCTCTTGCTTCTTCATTTCCGTTATAAAAGCCAGCACAAGGTCATGGGCTTCTGCTTCCTGTGAAGCCTTCATTGCTGCTGCCAGCTTATACGAAAATTTCACAGGGAAGTGGGCGCCCCTTACCGGCACGCTGCTGCTGCTCTCCCTGTATCTGTATACCTCATGGGCCGGGGCGCACCGTAAGGCAGTCTGGTCCATGGCCCGGAAGGCCTCCTCCGTCGAGTCAGATAGCCTTGTCCAGGAATCCTTGATTCCCCCGATCCCTATGCGGGTGACAAGCTTGAGATAGGTGCTGATACTGTCGGTCAGCCTGACTCCCAGCTCATCCAGCCTGTGCTCAAGCTGTTCCTGCTGCCCTTCCTCCGGATGAATAATTAATAAGGCCCTTGTACTGTGCAGCTCTGTATATTCCAGATCCGGGAACAGCCTGCGTGCAACCTCACATGCGATATTGCTGACTGCAAAGCGGAACAGGTTCCAGTCCGAGACAGAGAGACATTTGGCCCGTTCATCCCGGATCAGCTCGATGCCGACCGTGACATGCCTGCGTTTCAGCCAATACTCGTAGGACGGCGGAAGATGCATGCTGTCCCTGTATGCGGAATCCAGCGTGCCGACAGCAGCCGAGCGGACCCACTCCTTTTCTACAAAAGGCTCATACAGCGTCATTTTGAATTCGAGCTCCCATTGGCGCATACGCTTTTCTTCCTCTGCCTCAAGCTCCTGTACGACATTTGACAGAATCGATCTTAAGGTTGGCAGGCTGATTGGCTTGGATACATAATCGGTCACCTGAAACCGCAAGGCCTGTCTGGCGTGTTCAAAATCTGAATAGCCGCTCAAGATAATGATTTTGCCGCGGAAGCCCTCATTCCTTAGCTGCTCCATCATATCCAGCCCGTTCATGACAGGCATATACAAGTCAGTAATGACTATATCCGGCAATGTTCGGCGTATAACCTCAAGTCCATCCTCTCCGTTCATCGCTTCTCCGACCCACTCCGCGCCTAGGTCATCCCAGGGTATTGAGCGTTTCATTCCCTTGAGTACCTGCCGCTCATCATCTATGATTGCAATTTTCCACATTGCCCTTTCCTCCTTAACTCCTTCAGCGAAAGCACCTTCCCGAAGGAAGCGCTTACGAAAAATTAGCGCAGTCCCTTGCTACACCAGCGCGGTCTCCGATCATTCATTGCCGGCTGGATGCTCCGTCAGCAGCGGCAGTGTAATCCGCACTCTGGTTCCGCCTTCTTCACGTTCCTCCAAAACAATGCCATAGCCTGCTCCAAAATATCCGTCGATCCGCTCTCTCACATTGCGGATGCCATAGCCTCCCGTATGCCTGTTCTGCGGCTTTTCTTCAGGCTGCTTCAGTCCAGACCCGTTATCCTCAATTCGAATCTGCAGCTTATCACCGCTCTTCTCCATCACGATGGATACCAAACCGCTCCGCTGCTTATTGAAGCCATGGACGATCGAATTCTCCACGAACGGCTGCAGCGTAAGCTTGGGAATGTATAAAGACTGAAGGTCTGCGGATGCCTCGATGCTGTATTCCAGACCCTCACCCCAGCGCAGCTGCTGGATTTCAAGATAACAATTAATATGCATAAGTTCATCTGCAATGGTGATAAGGCTGTCCCCGTTCGACAATCCGATCCGGAACATCCGGCCCATGAGCTCCAGAATCCGGCTTAACTCATCCTGGCCGGCCTCAATCGCCATCCAGTTAAGCTGGTCCAGCATATTGTACAGGAAATGCGGATTAATATTAGCCTGCAGCGCTTCAATTTCAGCTTTGCGCTGCTGCTCATAACGGCGCTCCAGGGACAGGTACAGCTCTTCAATCCGCTCATTCTGCTTACGGTAGCCGGAGAATAAATACCCGAACTCATTCTCATAGTCCGAGGGGAGCTCCACATTATCGCCGCCTACGGAGTATACCCGCATCGCATTTACAAGTCTCCTGATCGGCTTCGTAAACTGCCTGCTCAAAAAATGGGTCAGCAGCACGACCATCAGCACTGCACCAAGCCCGATTAGACCAATCCATTCCGCCAGCTTCAGGCTGCTTGCCGTGATCTGCTTCCAGGAAGTAAACTCTATGAGCGTCCAGATGGAATTATCTACCCTGGAATAGACTAGCAGTGTATCACGCGCTCCGTCCTTTGCCGGTATATGCACATAACCTGAGTTATTGCTCTTCAGATCAATCCACCGCGGCCAGTCGTCCTGGGCCAGCGTATCGCCGATCTTCATAATCTCCCGGCCTTCGCTGTCAGCCATGATCCGGTTAGATCCGTCAGAATTGCCGGTTAACAGCTTCCTTATTTCACCCGCTTTGATATGTACCATCAGAACACCGAGGTAGTCATTTTCATAGACAATTTTCCGGAAAAAGCTTAGTACCGGAACGTCCCCCTGTGAAGTAGATAAGTTATATTCCCTGGACCAGCAGAAGTCGCTTTTCTCCAGGCACTTGATCCCCTCCTGCTTATTCAGATCTTTGAAGCTGCGGAATTGAATATAGCTTTGCCGCTCGCTGAAGATGGGGTTATCCATGTAAAGATCGATCCCCTGGATCAGGGGAATGGCGTAGGTCAGATTCGCGAGTGCACTCTCCACCCCGGCACGCCTCCGGTATCTCTCGAACTCATCCTGCCTGTTCAGCAGGAAGTTGGTTAATTCACTGTCGCGGGTGCTGGACAAGGAAATCTGCTCAATCATGACCAGCTTGGTTGTAATTTCATTGTTAAGCTCATCCAGCAGCTGCTGCTGGTAATGGGAGGTTGTCTTTACGAGCGCTTTGGAGGAATTGCTGTAGCTTGTCCATGCGGTAACCCCGATTACTGCAATCAGCACAATGGCAAAGCTATGAAAAAACAGCCGGTCAATTCTATATTTTTTAAAAGGATTAGTCAGTTCCTTCACTCCCCCCGGCTATTGTCTAGACAAAATAAACGGCAAAGCAGCGAAAGAGATTCGGGGCTTTACCGTTATCGGACCAATGTTTTTACATCTTATCCTTTAATTCCCGTTGTTGCAATCCCTTCCACAAAATACTTCTGGAGGAACATGAACACGATGGTTGCCGGTAGAATCGATACAAGTGACATGGCAAGCAGCTGGCCCCATTCCTGGGCGGATTGGGAATCATTAATCATCCGCAGCGCCAGGCCGACCGTGTACTTGTCTACTGTGTTGATATACAGGAGATGACCCAGGAAGTCATCCCAGTTCCACAGGAAGCAGAAGATCGTCACTGTAACGATGGCCGGAAAGGCAAGCGGCATTACCACTCTCCAGAAGATACCGAACCAGGAGCAGCCGTCGATTTTGGCAGATTCGTCAAGCTCTCTGGGAACTCCGCGTATAAACTGGATCAGCAGGAAGACGAAGAAGCTGCCGCCTGCCCCGCCTGCGAGCAGATGGGGGATAATGAACGGGAGATATGTATTTACCCAGCCAAGCTGATAAAACAACGCATACTGAGGGATAATCAGCACTTGTCCCGGCATCATCAAGGTAAGCATCAGAATGGAAAACCAGAAGCCTTTAAGCGGAAAATCCAGTCTGGCAAACCCGAAGGCAACCAGTGTAGTGGACAGGAGTGTCGCAGCAATGACCGCCAGCTCAAGGCCGAAGGTATTCAGATAAAAATCAGTGAAGGTATGTCCGGGTACCGAATTCCAGCCGTTGCTGAAGTTGCTCCACTGCGGAACAGACGGGAAAATGGACGGCGAGTTAAGCTCAGTAGTATGCTTCAGCGAGGCGCCGATCCACCAGAGCACCGGATAGACCATCACGAAGCTGAAGAGAATCATGAACAGATGACGAAGCGCCGGCTTTATCTTTAATGTGGTCATTTACGTTTTCTCCCTCCAGTGTCTGCTTCATAGAATACCCAATACTTCGAGGTATAAGAGATTAACAGTGTAGCTGCAATAATCGCCAGAAGCATAATCCAGGCAAGTGCTGAAGCATACCCCAGCTCATAACGGCTGAAGGCCCTCTCGTACAAATACATTGCATACACATAAGTAGAATTCATCGGGCCGCCGTTCGTAATGACAAATGCGGAGGTGAACATTTGAAAGGCGTTAATAACAGACATGATCAGGTTGAAATACAGAATCGGCGAAAGCATCGGCAGTGTAATTCTGAAGAACTGTGTCACTTTATTGGCCCCGTCTACGGAAGAGGCTTCATACAGATCATTAGGAATTTGCTTCAGGCCTGCCAGGAAAATAACCATCGTTGAGCCGAATTGCCAGACTGTCAGCAGAATCAGCGTACCAAGCGCCGTATCGGGGCTTGTGATCCAGCCCTTTCCTTCAAAGCCGAAGACAGCGATCAGCTTGTTGAAAACCCCGTCCACGCCAAAGATGTTGCGCCAGAGCAGCGATACCCCGATACTGCCCCCGATCAACGACGGAAAATAAATGGCCGTCCGGTAGATGCTGATCCCTTTGACAGCCTTACTCAGAATCATAGCTACAAGGAGAGCAGCTATCAGCTTTAAGGGCACGGAAGCCAGCACATACATGAAGGTGACTTTGGCGGATTGGACGAATCGGGGATCTGCTGTAAAGATCCGTTCATAGTTGCGGGCTCCGATCCAGTTCATCGGCTGCATCAGCGTGTAGTCGGTAAAAGAGTAATACAGGGACAAAAATAACGGGTACGCCGTAAGCGCTAGAAACCCGATCAGCCAGGGAGATATAAACAAATAGCCTGCTAGCGGAGCGTTCCATCTGCTTTTGAAATAGGAGCTCTTTTTCGGCCTCGCAGCAGTTTTGGCTATGGCGGCTGTGGAACGGTTCATCTGTGGTCACCTCTTGTGGTTAATTTGTATACTTTAAGTATATAGGCCGCTTTTGTCCTCCTAAAGGAGGGGAATGCTCGAATTCTTTCAAAATATAACGGGAAAAAAAGAAGCGGATTGCTCCGCCTCTCTCCAACAGCATAATTAGTAGATTGTTCTTCCATGCAGGTCGGGAATACCGCTTTTCCGGAAGAAGTAGGTATTAATCCGGTCCCGCCACTCTTTACTGTGCCCTGCCTGTTCTGTAAGACGCGCTTCAACATGGCTGTACGCCTGTTCATCTACGTGTCCCTTCATTTGCTTCCAGTCAGACAGCAGCCCGTATGCCCGCTCTGCGCCATCAAAATGCGTGTCATATATATGCTGGATCACAGTTTTACCCGAATGCAGCACATGTGTATAAGGCACATGATGGAAGAACAGCAGCAGGTCATCCGGACAGCTTTCCAGCGACTCATACTTTTCCATATTGGGCTTGGCGTATTGGACTGTATAACCTGTTCCGGTGGCAGCTGTGCGGTCAACACCAATTCCGTGACAATCCGCAAAGTGATATGTGCCCCACATGGAATACTCATATCCGTCCACATTAGGCCCGTAATGATGTTCAGGGTTGACCATATATCCGACGCCCAGCGGGGCCGTATACGCTTCATAGATCTCCCAGGAATCCATTAGGATTCTTAACAAGATCTGAAACGGCTTATGCTCCGGGCTAAAGCCAAAAGTAAGGGTAATCCATTCCCCAGCTATCCCCCCGGCAGAGAGTCCGGGATTCCAGGCAAGACGGCCGTAACCGTATAGATTGGCCTGCGCCAGCAGATGGCCCGTCCAGTTATTGTCATTGCCTATATTAGAGACGGCTGCACAGCCGCTATAAGGATTGCCATGAACAGAGCCATCCGCAATGCGCCGTACAGTTGTTGCTTCCCCGTGGAGCTGTGTATCAAAATCCAGGATTTCCTTCCACTGGGGCACCAGATAGCACACATGGCGCTGCTGGCCGGTATACTCCTGGGCAATCTGGAATTCAATGACCTGATTCGTCTTTGGCATTGCACCCAGCAGCGGCGAGACAGGCTCTCTTACCTGAAAGTCAATCGGCCCATTCTTTACCTGCAAAATGACATTGTCCATAAAGCGTCCGTCCAGCGGCTGAAAATGGTCATAGGCTGCCCTTGCACGGTCGGTGGCACGGTCACGCCAGTCCTGCTTGCAGTTGTAGACGAAGCAGCGCCAGATGACAATACCGCCATACGGCTTCAGCGCTTCAGCCAGCATATTGGCTCCGTCTGCATGATCTCTGCCGTAGCTGAATGGTCCCGGCCGGTTCTCCGAATCGGCTTTGACCAGAAATCCCCCGAAATCAGGCACAGCTTCATATACAGCAGATGCTGCCATGCGCCACCAATCCCGGACATTAGGGTCCAGTGGATCTGCTGTCTCCAGCCCTCCGATGTCCATTGTGCTGGCATAATTAATACTCAGAAACAGCTTGATGCCATAGCTGCGGAAAATGGCTGCCAGCGTTGCTACATCCGCCAGGAAATCCGTGAGCAGCAGGCTCTCGGTCTGATGCACGTTCACATTATTGATCGTAATGGCGTTGATGCCGGCGGAGGCCAGCAGACGGGCATAATCCTGTATCCGTTCAAGATTGCCTGTGACCCGGTTATTCTCATAAAAGATGGATTGCCCGGCATACCCCCGCTCCACGCTGCCGTCCATATTATCCCACTGGTTGATCATGCGCAGCTGATTGGCCGGATTCTCAAGAATATTTAACTGCCGGACAGAATCTCCTGTCCCCATAATCCGCAGCAGATGAAATACGCCATATAATACCCCTGCAGAGGTAAGGGCCCCAATAACAATACTTCCGGTATGGCTGTTGGTTTGAATGGCATAGCCCTCCGCTTTAACAGCAGAGCTCACCTCCTTGCTGAAAGCCTCATCAACCTCGGCGCAGGTACCGAAGGTTCCAATAATGATACTGGGGGCCGCTGCCCGTGACTTCGAGATCAAAATATCATTGCCTGTGATTCCCTTCAGGCCCTGGGCCAGCTCGTCCACAGCCGTACGAACAACAGCATCTCCCTGGCCAGCGGCAACAATATGCTGGTAATCCTGATACCGGACCTGCTCTTCAGCCGCAGGACGGCGGTATTGCAGCCAGCCCAGATACCCGTCTCCCGGCTGACATTCTACATTGTTATTCATGAGTGACACATCCTCTCTAACCTTTGTACCGTATTGGAATTCTTAATAAAACAAGGCCCGGAACAAAATGCTCCGGGCTTTCGTTCTTGAACTATTTTTCGTAAGACTGGGCTGCTTCCTTCAGCTGCTCAAAAGCATTCTCCGGTGTCACTTTACCAAAGCTGAGCTGGTCACGGACAAGCACCCAGTCCTTGTCGATGAAGTTGGTCCAGCCGCCGGCTCCGGCTGACCAGGTCTGGCCGTCCGGCTCTGTAGCGCGGAGCAAGCCCAGCCCCACCTTATCCAGCTCGCTCATGCTCGCTTCCAGAGCTGTTGCAATTTCCTTGTTGGCCGGAAGACCGCGGAAAGTCTTGAGTATATTTCCTGCTTCCTGATCATTCACGAACCAGTTAATGAATTTCTTGGCTTCCTCAGCATGCTTGGAGTTTTCGGAAACGGACAGGTACATGGACGGCTTCAGCCAACCGCCAGCTTCCTCCGCACGCGGCATCGTTACCAGGGCATAAGCACCCGGCTTGATGCTGTCCCAGGTACCAAGGTTATTGGAGAAGCTGTACCGGAACAGAACCTTACCCGCTGCTAGGAGATCCATTTGCGGATCATTTTCCTTATCGGAAGCATTTACGTCAGCCGGAGGAACCAGCCCTTCCTTGCGCAGCTCTTCAAATTTCTTGGTCCACTCCAGATAGGCTGCCTGATCGACGTTAAAGTGGCCGTCATCTGTAATGACCTGCCCCTTGCCTTTGGCGTACTGGTAGGCTGAGTACATAAAGTAGTTGCCGCCATAATCCAGGGTGAAATATTGACCGTCAGGCAGCTTGGATTTGGACTCCTTGGCCAGCGCGAAGAAATCATCCCATGTCCAGCCGTTAGAAGGATTTGCAATACCGAGCTTATCCATAGCTGCCTTGTCGTATACCATTCCGAAGGCTACCGAGCCAAGCGGAACAGCGAACTGCTTGCCGTCAAGCTGTCCGCCGGACAGCAGCTTGGCATCGAATTTACTGACATCCACCTCAGGCGCCAGGTCAGCTAACTGGCCCCGGGACATCCAGTCCGGCATCCAGCCCGGATCAAGCTGAACGATATCCGGTGCATTTTTCGCTGCAGCCTGGGTCGATAATTTATCCAGGTAGCCATCCATACCTGAATATTCCGGCTCGAAGGTCACATTAGGATTGTTCTTAGTGTATAATTCCAGCGCAGCCAAGGTTGCCTCATGCCGGGGCTGGGAGCCCCACCACATAATACGCAGTTTAACAGGCTCATTGCTGGGTGCAGCCGTTGCCGCTGCAGTAGTGCTGGCAGGTCCGGCAGTAGGCTCAGCCTTGTTTGTAGCACCGTTTCCGTTACCTCCGCAGGCTGCCATCGTTCCCAGCAAGGCCGTCATGGCCAGCACTGTAAGAGAACGCTTCCATTTCAACATCTTTAACCCTCCTAATATAATCTGTATTCACTTGCTACACCGTTATAGTAACAATTAAAGATGGAAGTTCATATGAGGGTGATGCACGATTTATTTTAAAATCGCACGAAAATAGCTGCAGCCCTTACAAGTCATAAGGGCTGCAGCCGGGAAGAAGTGCTATATCATTACAGAGTCAAAAAGATTTGCAGAGTCCGGTCTGCGAGATACGGCAGGTATTCATGTCCGTATTCGTGATAGACCAACAATTCCTTGGGTGCCATAATCTTGTTATATGCAGCAAACTGTGTCGATGGCGGACAAACCGGGTCCATAAGTCCGGTGACCCATAATACCTTGCCTTTTATGCGGTCAGCCAGATTTTGAATATCGATATAACCGAGACGGTTAAAAATGTCCTGTTCACGCAGATGATGCGGATCGAAGAACCGGAAATAATAGTTAAGCTCCTCATAGGCGGACGCAGTGATATTCGCTTCCCATGCCCGCTTATAGTCGGAGAGAAAGGGATAGACAGGCACTGCTATTTTGATGCGCGGCTCCAGCGAAGCGCAGGCAACCGTAAGGCCGCCGCCCTGAGACAGTCCGAACGCCCCGACGCGTTCCGGGTCCACCTCCGGCATGGCCATCAAAATTCGTGCCGCCTGAGCTGTATCCAGAAATACATTCCGGTAGTACAGGTTATCCGCATCGGGATCATCAATTCCGCGGATGATATGACCGCGGATCGTCGTGCCCTGAACGGTCAGGTTATCCTCGGATGTCCCGCCCTGGCCCCGGCAATCCATTGCCAGCACGCTGATTCCGTGAGCCGCATAACCCGCCTTCTCGAACCAGTCGCCGCTGTCACAGGCATATCCGTGAAACATGACAACACCGGGTCCCTTTCCTTCGCTCTGGTTCTTCGGTCTTACATATTTACAGTGAATTCTGGCTCCGCCTACTCCGGTAAAATACAAATGGAAGCATTCCGCAAGCGCACTTGTAAATGCAGCGGGCACCAGCTCATATTCCAAAGACTGGGCATCCAACTCACTTAAGGCGCGTTCCCAGTACCGGTCGAAATCAGCCGGCTTCGGGCTGATCCCTTCATAGGCCTGCAATTGGGACAAAGATCGTTCGTTCATAGATGTTTCTCCTTATACCCGGCTCAGATTTTGCCAAGCCCGGCATCGTCACCCACTTCTTCATGGGTTTCAATGACATAGCTGACGATTTCCTGAACAGTGGTATAGACTACGCCAACATAAGTATCAGCAGCGCCATAGTAAATGGCGATACGGCCTGTTTCAGCATCGGTAAGGGCTGCGCAAGGGAACAGCACATTATTAACGAAGCCTCTCTCCTCATACCATTCTTCTGGGGTCAGGACGAAGTTTCTGGAGCGGAATTTGACTCTGGAGGGCTCGTCCTTATCCAGAATAACTGCCCCCATGCTGTACACTAGACCGTTACAGGTAGTAGTTACGCCATGATAGAACATCAGCCAGCCTTCACTCGTTTCAATCGGCGCCGGGCCGCCGCCGATTTTGGTGCTCTGCCACCAGCCTTGTCCGCCCTTGCTCATAACATGACGATGCTTCCCCCAATAGACAAAGTCAGGGCTTTCGCTCAGGAATACATCACCAAACGGCGTGTGTCCGCTGTCGCTCGGACGGGACAGCATTACAAAATTACCGTTTATTTTTTTGGGGAACAGCACCCCGTTACGGTTAAACGGCAGAAACGGGTTTTCCAGGCTGACGAAGGTTTTAAAGTCTTGCGTCCGGGCTACCCCGATCGCTGCTCCATAAAAATCGGTACACCAGATGATATAATACGTATCTTCCACTTTGATCAGACGCGGATCGTAAGCATAGCGTGGTGCGTAAGGGTTGCCTGCTTCGTCAGTGAACAGAATCGGCTCATCCTCGATCTTCCAGTCCAGTCCGTCGGCACTATAGCCCATCCGGAGATGAGGGCGGGTCGTGTTGTCCTCTACACGGAATACGCCAAGGAAGCTGCCTTCATAAGCAATTACGGCACTGTTAAAAATCCGTGCTACCCCTTTGGCCGGATTCCGTCTGATAACCGGGTTATCATTATGTCTCCACACCGGATTGTCATTTCCGGCCGGCCGCTCCTGCCAAGGGATATTAGGCAGATTAGTTCCTATCAGTTCTACTTGTTTCATCTTTCATTCTCCTCTCAATTCTGGTTCTGCGTAAGCGTGCATTATTTAACCGAGCCTTGGGCAAACCCGTTGTAAATATATTTTTGCAAGGCAATGAAAGCAATCAGTGTGGGGATAATGGCAATCATAATCGCCGCACAGATTACCTCCCATTGTGAGCCGTAGGGCCCCTTGAATTTAAAAAGCGCGGTGGAAACAACCTGGAGGCTGCTTTTTGGCATATACAGAAAGGGGGTATAGAAGTCGTTATAGATGTTGACACCCTTCACAATGATGACCGTAACAATTGCAGGACTCAGCAGCGGCAGAATGATTCTCCAATAAATCGTCCAATATGAGGCACCGTCTAGCATTGCCGATTCATCCAGCGATTCGGAAATGGAGTCAAGGAACTGCATGAAAATATAAACAGCTATAATGTCCGTGCCCAGGTACATCAGGATCGGCGCCCAGCGCGTGTTAAACAAATCAAGGGAATTGATGATCTGAAAGGTGGCAACCTGTGTTGTTACTCCTGGAATCAGGGTTGCCAGCAGAAAAGCGCTCATCAGCAGCTTGCTGCCTTTGAATTTGAAGCGGGCCAGAATGTAGGCCATCATTGATCCGGTCAATGTTGCTCCTGCTATAGAGATCAGCACGATAATGATGGTATTCATGAAGCCCAGCAGCATGTTGCCGTCAACAAAGGCCTTGGTGTAATTGCTGAAATTAAGCCAGTTCTCCGGTAAAGTAAGCGGACCGGTATTTGCGTATTCGGTATTGGTTTTGAGTGATGCGAAAAAGACCACAATAATCGGAATGAGGGCGGCAAGGGCTCCAAAAACCAAAGTAAGATATTTAAAGAAGGAGGCTGCGCTGTATTTAATAGTATGCATCTCTTACTTCTCCTCCTTTATCAGAACACGCTGCAGAATCGTTACGATGATAACAATACCCAGCAGGACTACTGCCATTGCCGAAGCAAGACCCAGCTTGCTGTATTTAAATGCCACGTCTACGGTCTGAATGACAAAGGTACTGCTGCCGTTGGAACCGCCGGTCATGACGTAAGGAATTTCAAATACGCCGATTGCCCCGCTTACTGCCAGAATCAGATTGAGCTGAAGGATTCGCTTGATGCTCGGAAGAATAATATGTCTGAACTGGTGCCAGCGGTTGGCACCGTCAATCTCCGAGGCTTCATAAATATCGCTGCCGATCGATGAAATAGCACCCAGGAAAATAATGAAGTTCATTCCCATATATCTCCACACCGAAGCAAACGCAAGCGAAATGTTAATCAAATGCGGGTTAAGCAGCCATTTCTGCTGCCAGGCTCCGAGGCCCGCCAGATCAAGCAGTGTGTTCAAGGTACCTTCCGGTTTGAAGAAGAACAGGAAGATAAAACCGATGGCCACGCCGTTAAGCAGTGTAGGAAAGAACAAAATGCCTTTGAACCAGTTCTTCAGCCTGACATTAAAGCTCAGAATCGTCGCAAAATAGAGCGCCAGCCCCATCTGCACAAACGTGGCAAAGAAATAATACAGACTGACCTTAAATACGGCAAAATACTCCGGTCTCGTAAAAATCGTCTTATAGTTGTCGAACCCGACGTACTCCATGTTTTTGCTGAAGCCGTCCCAGCTTGTGAAGCTGTACTGGAACATTTTAATAACAGGCAGATATGAGAATGTTAACAGCAGGACAACCGGAACTAGCGAGAATAAAAGGATGATCAAAATACGCTGATTTTTATAACTTAAGTTGGACACTCTCTCCACACCTCCCAGGAACAAACACAGGCTACTTACTCCAGATCCTCAATGAATGCTGCAAAAGTGATGGGGAAAATACGCCGAGCGCATCTCCCCGATCTCTTGATTCTGTCATCACTCTGCTTAGATTGCTGTTAGCTTCCAGGTTTACTGGGCAGCTGTAACCTTAGCTCTTGCCGCTTTCCATTTATCGTTCAGATCCTTCATGATGTCATCGTAAGAATCTTTGCGGTTGCCGATTGCTGCTTCGATAATTACTTTCTTGAAGTCAGGCTGCCAAAGTCCGATTTCAGCTTCCTTGTCAATCGCATCAACCCAGCCTTCTTCACCCTCTTTGGCAGGGGCAAGGGTATCAAATGTAACCTCTGTACCGTCAAATTGCTTCAGGATTTCCGGAAGCTCAGCTCCCTTAACAGGACTCATGCCGCCGCCTTCAGTTGTCGGATAGCCCGACTCATTTATAAACCAGTCAACCCATGCTCTGGCTGCTTCTTTGTTTTTACTGTGGATGCTGATCCCGAGGTTATAATCGTCAGCAAGAGGTACAAGCACCTTCTCTGCATTCGTAGGGAACGGCATGAAGCCCACATCATCAGGATTGGTTGCCAAGCCTTTAACTTGACCAATCGCCCATGAACCGAGAACCATTGTCCCGATTTTACCGTTGGCCAGATCAGCCTTGGAGGACTCCCAGTCGGTTGTTGTAGGGTCTTCTTCAATCAGGCCATTTTTTGCCGCATCATACATTACCTTGTACAGATCATAGTGAGGTTGTCCCTGCACAAAGTTATCATCTGAAGCAACTTGAGCAATATTTACATAGTCACGGTTGCCGGCAACTGTTGCCAGCACGGCCTCCCACTGGGTCAGCGTCCAGCCTGCCGCGTA
The DNA here is from genome assembly GCF_000758625.1 of Paenibacillus sp. FSL R7-0273. Lineage (NCBI taxonomy): Bacteria > Bacillati > Bacillota > Bacilli > Caryophanales > Paenibacillaceae > Paenibacillus > Paenibacillus sp. FSL R7-0273. Next base: position 3,783,653 of record NZ_CP009283.1, on the reverse strand, counting down.
ATTTGTATACAGCGGAACAGCATCCGTTTTGTCTTTTATACTCTGCAGTGCAGTCATGAACTGTTCAATGGTTCTTGGAACCTCAGTGATGCCTGCATCCTTGAACACTTGTTTGTTGTAGATGATTCCCGAGTAGTTAACAGTTATCGGAATCCCGTAAGCAATTCCGTCTACACTGCGTTCCTCAAGACCGGTATACTGCTGCTCCAGCTCGGCTTTTTGACCCAGCGGTTCAAAGAAATCCGGAAGGTCCTTGATAGCTACGCTTGTAGGAAGCAGGAGCACATCACCGTAATCATTGGTGCTCATGCGGATCTTGATCTGGTCCTCATAGGTGGAGAGCGCTTCAAAGTTCACTTTGACATTTGGATATTGTTCATTAAATTTAGCTGCATAATCTTTGAACACGGTATCAACAATATCTGTTCTCTGCGTAATTACTGTGATATTGCCTTTCAGGTCCTTTGCGCCGTCTCCTTCGGGAGCTGCCGTTGCTGCCGTACCGGCTCCATTATTTCCGGCGTTGGTTCCTGCAGCATTATCTGCATTATTGTTTGATGAACAGCCTGCGAATAAGCCCGCCATCAGTGTCAATGCTGCCAAACCGGTGATTGCTTTTGTTTTTTTCATTGTTAAAGCCCCTCTCTTCATTCAAACATAGTAATAACAAATAAACTAACAAATAAATAGATGATCCAAACGACCAACACCTTTAAAGGGCTATATATTCCATTTTAACTCTGTGAAAGTGTGTTGATATCGCTTACAAACACATTATAATGCGTAAAAAGCATGAAAACGATGGTTTCTATTGTTTTTTCTGGTCTTGTATTTGTTATTATTGTTTTTATAAAAATAATAATATATGCAAATAAAAATGAAAAAGAGGGCTTTCCGCCCTCTGGTGATAGATTTACCCTATTTTGTTCAGCATTAGCAGCCTAGACTTTTGGCATTCTACAACCGCTTTTATAATCCTTGGGTGTCACACCGCATATTTTCTTAAACAGCTTGTTGAAATATACAGGATCGCTGTACCCGACCTTTTCGGCAATCTCGTAATTTTTGAGATCAGGCTGGTTGATCAGCAGTTCTTTGGCTTTGGCAATCCGTATGCCGATAAGATAATCAGTAATCGTCTGGCCCGTCTTATATTTAAACAGGCGGCTAAGATAACTGGCATTCATCCCTACTGTCTCTGCGAGACGCTCTAGCTCGAAAATGTGTCCGTATTCCTTCTCAAGAATACCTTTGGCCTGCTCGACAACGTAATGTTCCCCGCCTTCCGAAGTCTGGACGGCCAGCTGCTGAGGTTCAGAAGAGCTGCTTTGTTTATTCTCCTCCACCCGCTTCAGCAGATCATACAGCTGTGCTTTTTCTATCGGCTTAAGCAGGTAATCCAGTACGCCATAACGTATCGCCCGCCGGGCATAGTCGAAATCACTAAAACCGCTCAGTACCGCGATCGGCAAATCCTTCATCCAGCCTCTGGCCTTTTCTATCAGCATGAAGCCGTCCATCCGGGGCATCTTGATATCCGTAATCAGCAGATCAATATCCTCCGCTGTTATAGTCGAAAGCTGGTTCCATGCTTCCATTCCATTGCCGTGCGAGCCGATAACCTCCACTTCCAGATCCATTCTGGAAGTGATTTTCTCAAGCCCGCGGCGGATAACCTCCTCATCATCCGCAATCATGATTCTGATCACCTGGACAATCGCCTCCAATTGTAATACATGTGCAAAATGATGGCGCTACCATTTTAATTATAGGCCTGATGTCTTCAAGATAATATGTGTTGTACAGCATTTTTATAGTCTTGTCTTTACCTTACATATTCGCCTCTTGTAATCCGTTAAAAAAACCGTTATAACTTAGATGTGTTTTGTTATTACTAACATAACACTTAAATAATAACATATCTATTTTGTTATTTTTTATTTTACAGTGTGAGAAAAGGAGACAGTGTAATGACAACAGTATTTGAAGAGCGCAAAGCCCTGTTAACAGGACGTTACGAGACGCTGATTGCCCGCAAAAATGAAAAGATGTCTTTCGGCAACGGGATCTATGACCGTTATCAATATCCGCTGCTGACCGCAGAACATGCCCCCTTAATCTGGCGTTATGATTTTAATCCTGTGACCAATCCGTATTTTGCTGAGAGAATCGGCGTGAACGGCGTGTTCAATCCGGGTGCGATTGAACTGGACGGCAAATTCTACATAGTAGCCCGTGTAGAAGGCAACGACCGCAAGTCCTTCTTTGCTGTGGCTGAGAGCAGCAGCGGGGTAGACGGCTTCCGCTTCTGGGATCACCCCGTCGTCCTGCCAGAGACCGAAATTCCCGATACCAATGTCTATGATATGCGTCTGGTCAAACACGCCGACGGATGGATTTACGGGCTGTTCTGTACTGAACGCAAAGATCCGGAAGCTGCACCCGGCGACCTGTCCAGTGCTGTAGCCCAGTGCGGCATCACCCGCACCAAGGATCTCAAGACCTGGGAACGGCTGCCGGATCTCAAGACCGGCTCTGCCCAGCAGCGCAATGTTGTCCTGCACCCTGAATTCGTAGAGGGTAAATATGCCTTCTACACCCGCCCTCAGGACGGCTTCATCGACGCAGGCTCCGGCGGCGGTATCGGCTGGGGCCTGTCTGACTCCATCGAGAATGCTGTTATCACCAGCGAAACTATCATGGATCAGCGCTATTACCATACCATCAAGGAAGTAAAGAACGGACAAGGTCCGGCTCCGATCAAGACGGCCCGAGGCTGGCTCCATATTGCTCATGGCGTACGCAACACAGCTGCCGGTCTGCGTTACGTGCTCTACGCCTTCCTGTCCGATCTGGAGCAGCCAAACAAGGTTACCCATGCTCCCGGCGGCCATTTCATCGCCCCTGACGGCGAAGAACGTGTCGGGGATGTTTCGAATGTCGTGTTCTGTAACGGTGTTATTGCCCGTGACAACGGAGAGATTTATATCTATTACGCTTCATCGGATACCCGCATACATGTCGCTACCACCACAGTTGACCAGATGCTGGATTATGTGCTGAATACCCCGGAAGATCCGCTCCGCTCTTATGCCAGCGTTCAGCAGCGCATTGAGCTGATAGACCGTAATCTGCAGCAGTAATCTGTACCTTATGGGTATTCCAAAAGACAGCCCCGGCAGAAATGACTTTCTGTCCGGGGCTGCTTTTCTGCAGCTTGGCCTTTGCGGGATTGTAGTGCTGCGCTGTTTAAGGTTGAAAGGAAGCGGGCTGCCCTTCACGGGCATCCTTCCATCTTTGATTCAGCTCATCAAAGGATTTCTGCAGATCCGGTGCAGCGATCAGCTCCTGAATGTAGTCGCCAGTAGCAAAAGAAAGCTTTGAGCGGTTAGCCATATCAATAAATGCATCTGTCTGTACCACTGCTTCCACCAGTTCAGGATGATAGGAATTAAATTCCGTATACTGTTCCATTGAAGGCTCAGACGAACCATCAACCGGAAGAAAGCTCTCTGCGGTATAAGCGGTTTCCTTGACCAGAAAGTTCACCCATGCCATCGACAGCTCCTTGTTTTTACTGAACTTGCTGACGCCAATAAACCAGTCGGGATTTAGCGGGGCATAGTGTGTCAGGCCGTTATCATAAGGTAACGGGAAAAAGCCGATATCCACTGAAGCAGCCCCGGCATCAAGAACCTGGCGAATCGTCCAGTTCCCGCTCAGGTACATCCCGGCTTCCCCCTTAGCCAGCCTTGTCTTGGATACCTCCCAGTTGTTCGAGAACAGCTCATCCTCCACATATCCCCGGGCAACCAGCGTACGGGCGATACCGAGCGAGCGCCCCCATTCGTTATCTGTCTGCCAAGGATTGTTGTTATGAACCATGTTATTTAGATATTCAGCATTACCGGTCATATAATTAACCATATTGTTGCCCCATTCCCGGAGCGGCCAGACCGCGCCATAATTCATGTACAGCGGTATGATGCCGGCTTGCTTGAGTTTAGCGCAGACTGCATAGAAATCATCCAGAGTTTGCGGAATTTCTGCGATACCCGCCTGCTGAAAAGCCTTCTTATTATAGATGATCCCGCTTGTAGTTGTCCCGGTGGACAGACCATAGCGCTTACCGTCAAACGCCGTAAAGCTTTTAAACCTCTCATCGGCGGACATCTCCTCACTCAGCGGTTCAAAAAAATAGCTCAGCTCCTTCGCAGGCAGATTAACCGGCAGCAGCAGCACATCCCCGGCATCCTTGGTAGACAGCCGGACCATTATATCTGTAGCATAGTTGGATAATCCTTCGAACTCCACAGCAGCCTCGGGATATTTCTTTCTAAACTGATCGGCGTAGCCCTGCATTGTGCCATTCTCTATCAGGTCAATCCGGTTTGTAAGCATAAGAATGTTCCCGGACAGACTCGCCTGTTCATTATCTGTGGCCGGTGTGGCTGAGAGTGCCTGTTTGCTGCCTGTTTTGTAACACCCTGCAGTGAATAGGATAAGGAGAAGCAGCACTGTATGCAGCGGCCAATGCTCTTTAGCCTTCTTCAATCCAGATCGCCCCCTTCTGTTTCTGATATGCTTTCTTTGCGGTATGAGGGAAGCGGCAGTGAGAGGATTACGTCTGTTCCCTCCCCCAGCTCACTAAACAGCTCAATACCATAAGCTGCTCCATAGTTAAGCTGCACCCGCTGATGAACATTTTTCATGCCGATTCCGCCGTTAATGCTCTTCTTGTGAGGGGTCTCCCGCTTTAAATCAGCTTTCAGTTTATCCAGGGTCTGATGATCCATCCCACAGCCGTCATCGCGGATATGGAACAGCAGTTTATCTGCTGTGAATTCACATCTGATGCTGATATGCATGTGCTCTTTGCTGTCATCAAGTCCATGATAGGCTGCATTTTCTATGATTGGCTGGAACACCAGCTTGATAATGTTGTACTCATTTAATTCTTCCGGAACATCAATCTGCAGCACAAATCTTCCGGGATAACGGCAGTTTAACAGCTCAACATAGTTGCGGACATACAGAAGCTCCTGCTTCATTGTTGTTCGGCCGGTTACTTCACCTGTGCTGTAACGCAGCAGCTTGCCCAGAATCGAAATCATATCGGCGGCTTCCACATCATCATTAATTTCTGCGGTCATCCGTATGGATTCCAGTGTATTATAGATGAAATGCGGATTGATCTGGCTCTGCAGGGCATGAAGCTCCGCTTCTTTCTTTTGCTCCTCAATACGGTAAATATCCTGAATCAGCTCTCTGATGCGGGCAAGCATCCGGTTAAACTGATGACCCAGCAGTCCGATTTCGTCCCGCCGCTTCACAAGAAAGTTTACATCCAGATCCCCGTTCTGCACCCTTTTCATCAGCTGAATCATTTGCTTCAGCGGTTTGGTCAGTGCGAATGACAGCACAATAGAAATGATTAACGCCACGACAATAATAATCAAGGTGGCCAGCAAGGTTGCGTTGCGGGTCAGCTTGACATCACGGGTTAATTCATCGACCGGAATGGAGATAATCACCTTCCAGTTGGTCTTGGCTGAACTGGAATAGATATTAAGCCGCTGCTTGCCTGATACTGTATCATAAAAGCTCCCTGCCGCTCCCTGAGCATTCCGGAACAGCATCGTTTGCGAAATATCCATAGTCAGCAGTTTCTGGTCACTGTCATAAACCACCTTGCCATCCTGATCCACGATCATGGATTTCCCCCGGGTTACCTTGTCCAATTCAGCTACCTGGCTCTCCATATTACTTATATTAGCCTCTACCGCAATCAGTCCGATGGGATTCCATAGACCGTCAACGATTTTTCGGACTACAGTATAGGCATAACGTGTACTCTGAAGGTTAGTAGTATAGGCCTGGGTGCCAAAGAGCAGGGCTTCACCACTGGAATCCCTCGCCTGCCGGCTCCAGAATTTGTAGCTCTGATCAAGGTCCAGCCGGACACCGCCGTCCTTTGCAGAATAATAACCGTTTCCATAAGCGTCAAAAATATAGACAGAGTTCGTACCCCGTTTAATATTGTTGATAAAAGAGATATTGCCTTCAATCCCCCGCTGGATGGACAACAGCAGGTCAAAGTCTCCCGGTGCAACGGTTCTGCTTCCCGTGTCCCCTTCGCCCCGGCTCTTTTGTTCATGGTAGCGGTTGGAGGCAATCAGATTTTGTTTGATCTCGTTCACATAAGCCGGCATGGAAGAAATCCGTTTCATATCTTCTATGTAGTCGTCGATCCCGTCCATCATTTGATCAATCAGCTTCTCTGAATAAGCAACTGTATTGGCCTCAATCGACTCTGAATAGCTCTTATAACTGATAATACCGATAATGGAAAGCGGCAGTGTAACGATAACCAGGAAGACCAGCAGCAGCTTGCGTTCCATGCTCATGTCTCCAATAAAGGGCCACCCGTTGAATTTGCCTTGTTCCTTCATGAGTCTTCCCCTTCTTGGCTGTATACTGATTAAGTATAATCATAGTAACACTAATTTAACTTGAATTAATGTATTAATTTTATAATCAACAATCGCAAAGGCAAGTGCCGCTTGAATGCAGTAAATGCCCTTTCATTTCTCACGGAGGAGCGAAAGGGCATTACTGTTCATTATACTGAGCATAATGTAAGCGATTCATTTATTATCATATCAGTTCGCTTTTCACAGAAACAGGGGCTGTATTGACATTTATAGTGCTCTGTTTGTATTTTGATCTGTGAAACCTCTTATCTTCTCAGATATTTCAGCGGAATGGGAACGGTACAAATAATGGTCCGCATCCAGTAAGATGATTTCTCCTTGCAGAGAGTCCTCTATTTGCTTCTCATGCTCCGGAACCCACTGGTCTGTTACCGGGTGATTCTCCTGGAGAAAGAACAGGACCGGTAAATTGGCGGGAAAGCTTTGCTGTTCCGCTGCATCATAGTTGGCATACATGCTTACCGCTTCATTTAATTGAGTGGGATTGTACATGTTTTTACGCATCAGGATGTTTATTTGATCCAGCGTGTGCTCATCATATGGCAAGCCCTCATAAGCGTCGGGACTTAGCTTCAGCTGGACGCGGGCGAAGCCAAGGTCGCGGAACCATTTTACCGGCTTCGTGTCGGATGAAGTAATCCTCTGTTCTCTTAATGCAGGGACGCTGCTGTCCAGCCCGATATAAGCACTCACTTCATTAGAATACTGGTTCACATAATCCAGGCTATAGAGTCCGGAGATAGAGTGAGCCATCAGAATGTAACGGTCAATATGAAGGCTTTGCAGCGCTTCATGAATCTCACTAACGATGTTGGCGGTAGTGCGTTCCTTCCCGGTCTGGTCGCTTAACCCGTAACCAAAGGGCTCGACCACCACCACTTTATAGTAGGGGCTTAGCTCTGATATAAGCGGCTTGAAATCCAGGGCGGGTGCCGCGGTTCCATAGCCGGGAAGAAGCACGATGGTTTCCTTTCCCTGACCTTCAATGAACACATTCATTTGTTTACCGTCTACAGGCACAAGCTGGCCGTAATGATCTGTTCTTTTTTGTTCTGAATAAGAGCTTGCTTTATTTACTGTAAACACCACAGCTATAAAAAGCAGGACAAGTATAATGAACGCTGCGATTATTTTCAGCACAATATGAAGCACTTTCTTGGCTGTGGAACGATTCTGGACTGCCGCTCCTGCTGGTTGAATCATACGCTTCTTCTCCTCTTGAACACTATTTATTGGATATGCTTCATATAATCTTTGAAGGCCTCAGCGATTTCCTTGTATTTCGTATGATGCAGGTAATGAGAGCCTTCCATCGGGATCATCAGGCCTTGCGCAGACTGTTTGACTTGGGCCTCATGCAGCGGAACCCATTGCTCGTTCTGCTCGTTGTTCGACTGGACAAAGAGGAGCACCGGCAGTTCATTAGGATAAGTGAGCTGTTCTCCATTCTTAAAATTGGAGCCGAGATGCTTAAGCTCGTCCATCAATGTTGCATTACCCCCGACTTGATTTGTAATGAGACGCATCTGCTCTTTAGTATGCTCATCGTAGTCAAGTGACGCATAAGCATCTCCGCTCACTTTTTGGAGTAACCTCATCAGACCTGACTGCTGCAGAAGCTGCATTGATTTCAGAGGGAGCTTGACATCCATACCGGGTTGATTCGGAACACTGCTGTCAATGCCGACAAAAGCGAGAACCTCATCAGGATAGCTGTTCACATAGGACACACCGTACAGTCCAGTGATCGAATGTCCCATAAGAATGTAACGGCCGATATCCAGCTGCTGAACAGCTTCGTGAATTTCGCTTACGATATTCTCGGTTGTCCTTGCCTTATCTGTTGTGTCGCTGAGTCCGTATCCGAAGGGTTCAATGGCGACGACCCGGTAATCCGGGGACAATTCGTCGATCAGCAGTTTAAAATCAAGCACTGGCGACGGGGTCCCCTGTCCTGGCAGAAGGACGATTGTCTGTGGACCGCTGCCTTGAATGAACACATTCATCTGCTTGTCATCCACGGTGACATATTGACCGTAAGTTTCGATTTTATTTTTCTCGACCCCTTTACTGATCACATGCACGATAAATACAATGCCCACGAACAACACAAGTGCCCGGAGTATTCCTCCTATTATCTTTAACCACAGTCTCCGTTTTTTGCGGATTCCGGTTCCGTTCCTGATGTTCACATTTTCTTCCACGTTCATCTTCTCCTGTCCTTATATCTGTAGAGCCGTATTATCGGCATGTTTAAAGTGTACCCAGTCCATATGTCCCCTTCGTGACGGCAATATGAACGGAGTATGAACTGGCATAAAAAAAGAGGCGCTACATCCATTAGATGTACACGCCCCATGTGGTTGAATATGCTTAGGTTATATTAGCCTGCCCGGTTGGCGGCTTTAGCGGCAAAGTAATAATGATGCTTGTGCCCTTGCCGCTTTCGCTTTCGGCCCGGATGTCACCGGAATGCAGCATAACAATCTGCTTCACGATCGCTAAGCCCATGCCGCTGCCGCCATTCTGTCGGCTGTGAGAGCGGTCTGCCTTAAAGAACCTTTCGAAAATGCGCCGCTGGTCCTCCGGAGATATGCCGATTCCCGTATCGGTTATCCGGACGATGACACTCCTGCTATCCTGCCTGATACTGACGGTAACCGCACCTCCCTCATTGGAGAATTTAATGCTGTTGCCGAGAATATTCGTCCATACCTGGTTTAAAAGATCATAATCTGCTTCCATTTGAATGGGCTTTAACTGAAGCTCAAAGCTGATGCTGCGCGCTGACCATTGCGGCTGAAGCGCCACAATAACCCGCCTGATCTGCTCATCCAGACTGAAGGTGCTGAACTGCAGCTGCTGTGACTGTGATTCAAGCAGGCTCAGCTTCAGGAGGCCGTCGCTCATTTTGGACATCCGTTCCGCTTCAGAGATAATAATATCCAGATAACGGTCCCGCTCCCGGTCCGGGAGGTTCATCTGCTTCAGCGCTTTGGCATATCCGGTGATCGAGGTTAGCGGTGACTGGACTTCATGAGATACATTTGAAACAAAATCCCGGCGCAGCTGCTCCACCTGCTGCAAATCCCGGGTCATTTCTTCAAAGCTCTGGGCCAGCGCCCCCAGCTCCCCTTTTTGCTTAATATTCAGCCTGATGTTGAAATTCCCGCCGGCGATATGCCTGGTAGCATCCGTCAGCTTTTTAATCGGATTAACGAGGAACTTGGTGGCAACGAGTATAACCAGACTGCCTGTCACCAGTGTATAAATGGAAAAGTTCAGCAGAAATTGTATCGCCAGCGTGTTAGAGGTAGGCGTTCTTTGGTCGATGAACATGGCTTTGGTCTCCCCGTTGCTTGTAAAAGGCAGCCCGACAAGAGTAGTGCTCACCACACCTCGGTTCACCTGAACCACATCTCCGTTCAAGATGAGGTTGATCTGCTCTTTGGTAACTGTTGCCGGCTGATATTCGTTAGGCTCTCCAAATGACTCATACTCGCCGGTCTCGTCAAAAAACCTGAGGTTATACATTTTAAGCTGACTCATTCCGCTCACATAAGCACTTGCTTCATCTGCCGGGAATGTCCCGTACATACGGGCAATATCCTGGCCGAAATAGATCATAGGAATCTGCAGGTTTTCATTCAGCTTATCTTCAAAGATCCAGGCTGCCAGTAAAAAGGATATAAGGGTGCCCCCGATTACAGAAGCCAGAAAGATTAGTACGACTCGTGTATATAAAGATCTGACCATAATTTAACGCCATCCCTTTCAGCCTATGTATCATTACCTTTTATGATCATTGTAAATCAAGTTTCAGTAAATGATCAAACCGGTCTCAGCGGGAAGCCTCCAGCAGGTACCTGATTCCACAAATAAAAACCCGCGCTCAGCGCGGGTCTTAATGGAATATGTTCTTGTCCGGTGTCAAAACAGAATCCAATCAATAATAGTAATTTAGTGACCCATACCATGGGTGTTTGTTGTAATTGTTCCTTTATAAACTACACTTTTCACTTCATCAGCACTTGCCGCAGCCAAAATTGAGAATGAACTAATCAGTAATACGGTGGTCAATAACAAAAGCTTCTTTTTCATCATTGAACTCCCTCTCTATGATTTTTTTCATTATGTAGTGATACTCCTGCTGCTGGGAAGCATTGGCGTCAGCTCTAACAAGTTCATAAAAAGCAGTCGACTTTCTAAAACCGCTCCCATCTCCTAGTCTACCACTCAATACTATATTTTCAATTATTAGGTTTATTGCATATTCTATTTTTCCTCTTTTAAATGAGTAAACCGATAATAGATGAGTATATTCTATGTAATAATGAACATCTACAGCTGGTGAGGAAGCATTGGCTTTTATAACATAACCTTGTAATTCGTCCAATGCTGAGTCCACTGAATAATTGTATTTTAATGCTGAGTCTAAAATGTTTAGCAAGCCGGCAGTAAGCTCATTTCTGCTACAGGTCTTAAGGAATTCAACATAATCAGGCAGAACCCTTGTGTCCCCCTCAAGCAAATCAATTACAAATGCATTTGCTACGGCAATGCTCTTATAATATTCAATTTCCGACAATGAATCTTCATCGTAAAGCTTTAACCAGCTCAAGTTCGAATACCTTTTAATACACTCCCTTGTAAAGTTATAATCTCCTAATTTCTGAAAAGCGATCCCCTTTGCGCAAAGGCTGAAACCAAAATAGTAAACTAGAGACCGTTTGAGCAGCTGCGCTTCTAATCCATCCAGATTGGTTGCATGTATGACTGAGACTACTTCTATAAGCTTGTCAGATATCTCTATCATGGCTGTCCAGTTATCTAGAGAGAATGAGGCTTTTAGCATGTCGATTAATGAATCAGCATTCATTCCATCAAGTTCCAACAAATTCTATTTCACCCCTTTATGTACCATATTATTACAATTATAAGATCGTTTTGTCCTATGGTCAATTGTTTTGGGATGAGGAGCTTTTGTTTGTCTTTTGGCACATCCGGTTAATAAAATAAAAATCTGTCATTTATTCTACAATCGGGAAAGGGTGATGTTAGTGGTCAGGTGGAGAGGGCTTCCGGCTCAAGGTATGAGGTGGCTGTTATGTACCGCTGTATTGGCGGGAGCGATATTGCTGCTGAATTTGTCCCCCGGTCAGACATTCGCTGCGGTCAACAAGAATATTGAGGTTAAGCTGGATGATAAAGTCCTTGCTTTTGAAAAAGCACCTGTCAATGAAAAGGGTACGGTGCTTGTTCCGTTCAGACCCCTGTTTGAGGCAATGGGCATGGAGGTAAGCTGGGATCAAGCTGCTCAGAAGGTGACCGGCAATAAGGAAGGATTAACTATTGTCATGACAATAAACAGCAAAACGGCAGCTGTTAACGGCTCCACGTTAACTTTATTGCAGGCTCCTACAATAATCGATAATTACACGATGGTTCCTCTGCGCTTCATTGGAGAGTCCACGCAGGCGCTGGTGGCCTGGAATCCGTATCTGCCGCAGGTGCTGGTGTATACGGAGCCTTATCTGACCAGTCAAGGGTTAACCAAAGCAACGGCCAAAGCTGAAATTGATAAGCAGCTGGAACATTTTAAAAAGCAGCTTGAAGATCAAGCAGGCGTAAACCAGCCATCGCCGCAGCCGTCATCACAGCCGCAAAAACCGGTAACCGTGCCTGCCCCTCCAGCGGGAGACGGCTCGTACAAGGCGCCGGCCTCAGGCACAGCGGAGCTCAATAAGCTTCAGGGGATGTATTACGGCTTCAGTCCGGATTACAGCGGATATGAATGCGGCGGCATGTGCTGGAATATCTTCACCTTCCTGCCAGGCAACAAGGTCGTGGTTGATGCACCGTCCAAAGGCGGACCGGAAACGATTGACTGTAAGCGCGACAGCTGCCAGACCTATACCATTCAGAGTGGAACGATGAAGCTTAACAACGGCGAAACGTATCCGATTGCGGTTAAATCCGGCAAGCTGTATATCGATGACGTAGAGCTGGAGCAGGTTAAGCCGGTCAAGAGCGGTCTGACCCTGAACAATACGTATATCCACCGGGGCTTCCAGGGACTCAGCGGGATTTCAGCCGGCTCCACCTCCTGGAAAGAAACACTGGTCCTCCGTGCTGACGGCTCCTTTGAAAGTGACAATTTCATGATCGGGAATGTTCAGGGCGGCGCACCGACCACCGGAGCAGCGGGGAATGCATCCTCCGGTTCATACAAAATAAGCGGCAATACCATTGTGATGGTCTATAATGACGGTAAGGTTGAAAGCGCCCTCTTCTTCCTTCAGGCAGATGGAAGCTTTAATATCGGAGACAAGAATTTCGATTTGGATACGGATTAGAACAGCAGGTTATAAGAAAGCCGATCCTTCCGGGATCGGCTTTCTTTATGGCCTTTACAGGGTTAATCGCGTTTGTTCTCTACAGATTTCATACGGTTTTGATCATCAGACACCCGGTCATTACTGAATTCCTGGCCTGCTTCTTCCTCGCCGTGACCGCTTACGCTGCGGGCAAAATTGGTGAACTGCCGTTTGTGCTCATCCTGCTCGTGTTTTTTCTTTAGAAGCTCCTTCGGATCCTGAGTTGTCATTGTTTTAACCTCCCGGAAATCAAATCTCACTGCTTGATCGTTCCATGGAAGTTTTCCTAGGTAACCAGCTGCTTATGCAAGTAATATTTATGCTATTTCATGAACAGCAGCAAAACATCTTGCATCGGGTCACTGCTAAGTGTCCATACTAAGTGTCGAATATGAATAAGGGAGAGACTGAATATGGATCTGCAAAGCGGTAAATTGTACTGGCCGACAACGGTCGCTGCCCCCCCTTCTTATCCCAAGCTCGAAGAGAACATATCCTGTGATGTCCTGATCATTGGTGCAGGCAGCTCAGGCGCCCAGTGTGCAAATCTCCTGTGTGAGCAAGGGATGTCTGTCGTTATAGTCGACAAAAGAAAAGCGGGAGAAGGCAGCACTAGCACCAATACAGCATTAATACAGTACGCAGGAGAAAAAAGCTTTGTTTCCCTGAGCCATTCTTTTGGTGAGGAGGCTGCTGCACGTCATCTCAAGCTATGTGAGCAGTCTATTAACGACATTGAGCGGGTAAGCAGCCAGCTACCCATAAATCCTGAATTTATCAGACGGGACAGCCTGTATTATGCTAGCTGCAAAGAGGATGTATCAGACCTGGTCAGTGAGCATGCTCTCCTTAAGAAATACGGGTTCAAAGTGGATCTGTGGGATGCGCGGCAAATATCCGCCCTGTATCCCTTTCAGAAAGAGTCCGCACTGTACTATCACGATGATGCTGAGATGAATCCGCTTAAATTCGTTTACGGTCTGCTTGAGAAGGTTAAGTCACTGGGAGGCTTGATATTTGAAAATACAGAGATAACAGGCAGACGTTTCGAACAGGATTATGCCCTCTTCTATACCAAAGAGCACCGGGAAATTAGGGCCAGACATGTTATTATCGCAGCAGGTTATGAAGACAGTGATTTTAAAGTAGAAAAAAATGCTACACTGGCCAGCTCTTATGCTGTAATCACAAGGCCTATCGCCGATTTTTCAAGCTGGCATAAACGAACCTTAATATGGGAAACTGCACGCCCTTATGTGTATATGCGTACAACACCCGACAACCGGATTATCATTGGAGGCATGGACAAGGATACGGCCTATGCTGAAACAAGGGATTCCAGAATCCTTGCAAGCAAGGATAAGCTGATTGAGGCGTTTAGCGAGCTATTCCCGGATATTCAGGCTGTACCGGAATACTATCTGGGTGCCTTTTATGGAGGAACGCACGACGGCATGCCAATCATCGGCCAATATGATGCCTATCCGCATTGCTATATGATTATGGCTTATGGAGATAACGGCACTGTGTACAACGGGGTTTTAGCCAAAATTGTCTCCGACAAGATCCTCACAGGGTCCAGCCCGGATCTGGACCTTTATCTGCAGACCAGACCCCTTGCTGTGACATGAATGAACAATAAGGATTATTTCAATTCTCATGATGCAAGCGGAGCTGCTGCCTGGAAATAAAGAGCAGCAGCCCTGCTCCAAGTATGGCGCAAATCATATACATCCAGGAATAGGATAACAAGTCGGCAACAGGACCAAGCATTACCCCACCAAGTGATACGCCCAGGTCAGCCATAGCAATGAATAACCCGATTTGTACGTTGCGCTTGGACTCCGGCAGAACGAAGGTCAAATAGGTGGTTAATGTCGGATACAGCATCGCTTGGGCCAAGCCCATTAGCAAAGCTCCGCAATAGAAAACTGCAAATCCGCCATAACCGGATAGTCCAGTGCATAGGGAAGCAGCAGTAAGAGACAAAATGATCCCTTTTACAAAGCCAGGATGCCATTTGCCGTCCGAGGGTATTTTTTTACGCAAAAAGAATCTTGCTGCTACTATCATCCCCGCCTGCAGCATCAGATAGAGAGCTGCGCTTGCATGCCCGATCTGCCCTGCGTACAAGGGAATAAACGTTGTTACTCCACCGAAAACAACGGATGAACCCAGCATCAGAATACTACAGAGAAATAAGTGCGGGTTCGTGAATAGCTGGCTAAAGGAGCCCTGCCTGTCAGCCTGCTGAGGCACAGGACGGATATCTGCAGCCTTCATCGTGGCACTGAAGCCAAAAGCACCGGTAAGCACAGCCATGCTGATAAGTGTTACTGAAAAAACACTCATGCTCCCGGTCTCCCAAATATTCACTGCCATTAATGGCCCAATGACTCCGGGTAACGAAGCGCAGAGCGAATACATTGAAATACCTTGTGAACGGTCCTTTTCGGGCAGTGAATCGATGATGCCCAGCTGCAGCGACATGGAGAAAAAGGCTGTGCATATACCTTGCAGCATCCGTGCAAAGAAATATCCGCCTAATCCTGTAAAGGTATAAAGTGATAAAGCTACGGCATTGATAAGCAGAATGATCCGCAGCACCTTTACAGGACCCTGTCGATAAATGACCTGACCTGCCCAGGGGCGCAGGAACATCGTTGTAAATAAATAAGCCCCCATGACTACACCTATGGTCGAATTGCTGGCACCGAGTGATTCACCTTTCAAGGGTATAATTACATTCAAAATCGAATTGGCGCTGAAATACAAAAATGTCAGCAGATACAATCTCAGAAAGGGCCACGCCAGGACTCCCTTCACAATATACGACTCTCCTTCCCGGCCCCGCCGTCAGTTATACGTAATGCCATCTGCAGCATCGCTTTGGAGTATTCGGACTGTACCTCGTTTAACCGCCGGGCGGATACGATCTCTTCGATTTGACCGCTGCGGACAAACATCATCCGGTCACATAAATAGGCAGCCGCCTGAATATCATGTGTGATAAATATATAGCTCATGCCGTACGCTTCCTTCAGCTTCTTCAGCAGCTCCAATATCTGAAATTGAACGGATGCATCCAGTGAACTGACGGCTTCATCCAGGAGGATATACCGGGGCTCCGTTGAAACAGCCCTTGCAATGCATACCCGTTGGGCCTGCCCTCCGGACAGTTCATGGGGATACTTCTTCCGGTAAGAGCTGTCCAATCCCACTTCACGCAGCAGGCTGTTTATCTTCCGATTAATTTCTGCATTACTTCGACCTTGAAGTTTGAGGGGCTCGGTCAAGGCCTTCTCCACACTGTAGTATGGATGGATAGATGAAGTATAATCTTGAAATACAGCACTGATCCTCCCCTGTCTCCCAGCCCGCTCCCCTATATCCCTGCCTTCAAATTGAATAGTGCCGCGATCCGGCTTCTCAATGCCCAGCAGCAGACGTCCCAAAGTTGATTTGCCGCTGCCGCTTTCTCCGATGATTCCCAGTATCTCGCCTGCGTCCAAGGTAAAGCTGATATTATGTAATACCTGCTTGCTCCTGCTGAAGAACATACCGCCGCCAGAATATGATTTGTCTACATCATTAACGGTCAACAAGTGCAAGTCCTCCCATACTCCGGATGAAGTGGCTGTTCAATGCCTGCTTCGCATCGATAAGATACTTGGTGTAAGCATGCTGAGTATTAGTGAAAATCTCGGCTGCTGTTCCACTCTCGATAATCTCGCCGTTTCTCATAACCGCGACATCATCTGCAATCCGCTTTACCGCGCTAAGATCATGCGACACAAAAATCATAGAGCAGCCGGTTTCAGCCTTAAGGGTGATTAACTGCTCCATAACCTCATACTGGGATAAGGTGTCCAGTGCGGAGGTTGGTTCATCGGCGATAATCAGCGTTGGTTTTAGAACGATTGCCAGTGCAATCATCATCCGCTGCAGCATGCCTCCCGATAGCTGATGCGGATATTTATTCATCAGTGCTACCGGGTCCTTAAGCATAACGTTTTCCATAGCTCTGGCCATCCTTGCCGTAATTTCTGCTTGGCTCCAGCCGTAATGCTGCTTTAACGTCTCTTTGAAATGACTGCCGACAACACTGGAAGGATCGAAGGCCCGCATCCCGTTTTGCATGATCAGTCCTAACTGCCTGCCCCTTAGCTTCCGCATTTCCGCTTCGGAGAGCTCTGAGAGCTCCAGTCCGGCAAGCTTAATGCTGCCGGTGTGTCTGATATTTGCTTTGTTCAGCCGCATTATTGCACGGCAGGTTACAGACTTGCCGCTGCCGCTCTCTCCTACAATAGCCAGACAGCTCTCGGGCTCGATCTGAAAGGAACTATCCTTGACAAGGATCTTGTCCGTTTGCTCATCCCATATTCGTAAATTTGAAACCTCCAGCGTATGCATTAAAGCTATACCACCTCTTCCCCCTTCAGTTTGGCAGACAATCCTCTAACTGCCCGCCGCGGTTTGGACAATTTTCTTTGCAGTTTCGGATCCAGGGCTGCTTGCAGCGCATCGGAACAGAAATTTACCGCTGATACCACGATGACGATAGCAAGCCCCGGAGCCAGCATGAGCTCCGGCCGGGAGAACATCACCCCTCTTGCTTCATTCAGCATCATTCCCCATTCTGCATGAGGAGCCTCGATGCCTAAACCAAGAAAGGATAGGCCGGAAATTTGCAGAATCATCGTTCCAAACGCACTGCTTGAAATGACGGCAAAATCCGGAAGCGCCACAGGTACGATGTGCTTTATCATAATCGTCAAATTGCTCATTCCAGTCGCCTTGGCAAATCTTACGTAGTCCGCATCGGCATACTGCATGACCGAAGTACGGATAACACGTGCAAACCAGGCCCACTTCATGATGACAAAGGCAATCAGAATGTTCTGGATGCCCGGACCTAATATGCCTACTACAGCCAGCGACATGACATAACCGGGAAAGGACAGCATAACGTCACAGATCCTCATGACTGCATTATCCGTCTTCCCCCTGAAATAACCGGCCAGCAGTCCGAGCATTGCGCCGAAAAGGGCTGATACGGCCAACGCAACAAACACCCACAGGACACTGGGACGTATGCCGTATATTAATCTGGATAATACACATCGCCCCAGGTGATCGTTGCCAAGCAGGTATTGCCAGGATGGTGATGCGTAGCGCAGCTCCATATCGACCTGCTCCGGACTATGGGGCGCTAACCAAGGCGCGAAGATTCCCGCAAATGCGGTCAACAGGATGACAGTCAGAGACATTGCTGCAAGCCTGTCCCCCCGCATCTTATGGAATACACTCATCTAGAACTCCTTTCTTAGCTTGGGATCCAGTGCTGCATTAATGAGATCCGACAGTGTATTAAACAGCACGAAGGAAACGGCCAGCACCAGCACATAGGCCTGGATAACCGGAAAATCCCTTCCGAGGATTGAATTCACGGTTAATGAGCCAAGGCCGGGCCAAGCGAAGATGCTTTCCACTACCACCGTGCTTCCCAGAATAATAGGGACCGCCATACAGAACACTGAAGTAGCAACCTGCATGGAGTTTTTTAGCATCCGCAGTGTGATTTTTCTCTCCTGCAGACCGCAGGCTCTGGCATATAGTGTATAGTCCTCATGAAGCTGACTCAGCATTGCGCTGCGGACAAGACGGAAGTAAATCCCGGCATAGCTGACTGTAAGGACGATTACCGGCAGAATATAGCTGGCATAGGAATCCAACCCGCTGGTTGGCAGCAAGTCCAGCTTTACTGAGAAAAACCAGATCATCAGCGCTGCAAGCCAAGCTGAAGGCATAGAGGTCAGGAAAAATGAAACACCCCGGATAGAACGGTCAAGCAGCCGCCCTTCCCTCAGCGCACAGAGAATTCCAAGCCCGACTGAAAATGCGAGAATAGCAATTACCGATACCATGGTTAGCTTGAGCGTATTCATAAAGGCAGGACCAAGTAAGGCCCACACTGGTGTGCCTGTAATGTACGATTCCCCAAAATCCAGGCGGAAGCAGGAGGCCAGCCAGGTGAAGTATCTGATCAGAAACGGCCGGTCCATGCCCAATGCAGCTTTGGTCTCTGCGAGCAAGGCCTCAGTGACTTGCGGGACGCCCTGTGCCCGGAGAACGACCTCAGCCGGATCCATTGGTGAGAGGTGGTTCAGGCCAAAGGTCAGGAATGAAATTATAATAAGCAGCGGAACCGCAAGCAATGTTCTCTTTAGGATAAAACGGCCCATACAGACCTTCCTTTCCGTAACCGGTTATTCAAAGCGCATTTTCTCGAAAGGCAGCTCAAATTGCGTTTGCTTGAAGCCGATGCCCTGCAGGCCGCTTGGAGCAACCACAGTAAGATTTCCGTTCGTGATCGGAATGAAAATAGCTTCATCATGGACAATCGTCAAGATATCTCTGTACAGCGATTTTCTCTGATCCTCTTCAGTAGCTACCATAACACTGCTGATTTTTCCGAAGAGCTCCTCCGCCTGGGCAATACCGCTTGTTGCATGATAATACGAGGATTCAGATGTGAATGCAGAAACTGTACTTTGCGGGTCATATGCAAGCCCCCAGGTCTGGTTGAACAGCAAGTCATAATTCCCTGCTGCTCTCCGGTTAGCGATAGAGGAGGAGTCTTCGCCGATCAGCCTCAGCTCCATACCTATCCCTTTTACAGTGTTTTGGATCAGCTCAGCTTGTGTCTTTTGGGATAAGGAAGCTGCATCATAAAACAGCTCCATGGATAACGCCTTCCCGTCCTTGGTGCGGGTTCCGCCGCTTGAGGCCGCCCAGCCGGCACCGTCAAGCAGCCGTGCTGCTTCCTGCAGATCATAAGCACGCGC
Organism: Paenibacillus sp. FSL R7-0273; assembly: GCF_000758625.1. Lineage (NCBI taxonomy): Bacteria > Bacillati > Bacillota > Bacilli > Caryophanales > Paenibacillaceae > Paenibacillus > Paenibacillus sp. FSL R7-0273. The sequence goes on along the minus strand of NZ_CP009283.1, from coordinate 3,763,934 downwards.
CTTCAAGCCGATATCTGCATAGTTCACGTTTGCGGAGAATAAGGTTTCAGCAGGAGTTTCCTTTCCGTTAAAAATTTGACTGGCGATACTTTCGCGGTCAATCGCATGCCAGACAGCTTCCCGTACTGCTCTGTCATGCGCCGGACTATCCGTTTTGCTGCTGTTGGCAACAATCATTTTCGTGTTCATCGCTTCACTTCTGACAACCTGATAATCCCCGGATTCAATCAGCCGGTCCATCGCCTCTGTATCAATGCTGTCCGTTCCCCTGTCATCGGTAAAGACAAAGTTGACTTCTCCCTTTTGCAAGGCCAGAAATGTTGTTTCACCAGTCGGCAGCACCTTGGCCGTGATTTTCTTGAGCTCCGGGGCACCGTTCCAGTACTCATTATTGGCTTCAAAAACAGCATATTGATCCGTCTGATGTTCGGTTAGCCGGTAAGGGCCGGTTCCGTTATAGCCCTGAACCCCATCCTTGGTTTCACCGTTCACAAAGTCCTTTGGTGAAAGGAAGACATAAGGTCTGGTCATGGAAAGCTCAAGCATTGCCGGGTAGTATGGCTCTGACAGCTTCAGCTCAAAGGTATATTCGTCCAGCACCTTGGTATCCGTAATTTTGGCCGACAGCTTGATCCAGGAATGCTTGACGGCATTATGCTGGACAGCATCGATATTCTGCTTGACTGCCTCAGCGTTAAACGGTTCACCATCATGGAAGGTGACGCCTTGTCTCAGATGGAACGTATATACAGTTCCGTCTGCAGAGATATCCCATGATTCAGCCAATAACGGCTTGATTCCTTCAGGTGTGTTTTCAACCAGTGATTCATATACCATTCCTTGTGCCGGCATAGAGCCTGGATAAAGATGCGGATTCATATCATTAATATCCTTTACTGTTGCGTATACGAGCTCCTGCTTTGGACTGGACGCATTGGTTTGTGCGTTCTCTGTTTTACCGCATCCGGCCAGTAAAGCCAGCGCTGTGACTGCCGCCAGTAAAGTAATTAATTTCCGTTTCATTTGATTTCCCCCATGTTTATAGTTTCTAGAAATAACTGCAGATCAATTGAATATCTTCAGAAAAATCCTGTGCCTGAAATGCTTCAGACAGCTTCTGTCCTTGAAGCAAATGGGAAGAGAACATTAATTGCTGTTCATACCGGTCAATAAAGGTATCAATGATCGGGCTGCTCAGCTTTAAGTGCCGGGCCAAGCCCTGAATTATTTTGGTGCGGTAATAATCCTCCTTAGGCATTCGCGGAATATCCCACGCTCCGTCGCGGTTAATAAATACCGGCTGGATTGGAACAGCAGAGAAATCGTAATACCTTCCCTCTGAATCCGGCTCAGAGAAGGGGTCGATCAGCAGGGAGGCATAACGGATGTACAGCAGATACTCCTGATGAATCGGTTCAAGCGACATGAAGCTGTCTATGCTTGACTGCGGCAGGCTCTCTGCTCTGACCGGGTAATTATCCTCTGTCATGAATTTAAGAAGATTAATACTCTTCAGGTTCAAAGCCTCAAATATCGTCAGCAGCTCTTTCCAGCATTCAGACATTTCATGGATCAGCCCGTAAGTAATCGGCCCTTCCGGAAATAATTTATACACATATTTGATTTCTGGTCTTTGTCTGAAAAGGGTATTAAGTGAGAACTCATTCATAAATAGCGCCGGGTGCACGAATAGCGAAATGTTTCTGCTCTCTGCTTCCAGCGGTGAGCTCATGAACTCCAGCGTAATCCCCACTTGCCTGTACAGCTCAGTTAATCTGTTAATGCTGGGAGACTTGCCTTGAGTGGAACCGATGAACAGCTTTCTTTTCACGGCAGTAGTAAGTACACTGCTTGAAGGTTTTCCATTAACCCAGCGGGTATCCCCCAGATAGGTGGAACAGCTGATAATTTCCGCTTCCAGGCCTGTCTCTTGTATGTAATTGTGTACCAGACTGTTGGAGCCTAAGGTTGGAGAAATCAGCAGTATGCATTTTACATGCGCCAGCAAATCCCTGTTAAGGCTGCGTAAGACATTCAGATATGCATCAGCGGTCACGTTCAGGATTACGGTATCCCATTTCCCCGTAGCTGTGTCATAGCCGTGAAATACCTGGTCCAAACAGCACTCCCCTGCCATCAGCCGGTGTGATTCATTCTGTACCTTTGAGGACAACCGGTTTCCGCTTGTGCGGAGTGCAGCCATGAATAGCTCGGAGCGGCTAGACACCCGTCCGGCAATTCCAGCCTCGCAATGGAAAGCATTCTTTACCAGAACAGCCTGCTGAACTGCTGCTGGACCCGTACCCAGCAATAGCACGCGTTTAAATCCGTCCATAACGGCCTCCCTTATTTAGGCTTGTTACTAAGCTTTGCAGTACAACGCTACATCAAAGACCTGATCGGGACACAATACTTGCTCTGCAAGCTTCCATTTACAATCATCCACAGTCTGCATAGGATAATTAAAAAGTGATTTAAGCTGATTCCCGTACCGCATCGATACAACGATATCCTCAGAGGTTAGTGCATATAGACGGTCCAGTAATTCATATTTCTGGGCAACCGTTGAACTGAAAATAATATGGGTCGCCAGCTTTATTTCCAGCCTGTAATCATCTATTTCCCCTGTTACCAGACGTATTGGCAGGGTATTCCCCAGCTTTTTCAGGACCTTATTGCTAAGCTTTACCGCTGTGTCATCAATATCCAGTCCAAGTACTTCTACATTCATCCGCCTTCCAATCAGCATGGGTGTCATCGGAAAGGCTCCCGAGCCAATCATCACAACCTTAGAGTCGGGGGTGAGCTGAAAGCTCCCGAATTCCTGTTCAATGCAAAATTCAATGTTAGTAAAATAATCAGCTGGTGCTTCAATCCCGCTTAAGAGATTAATTGCACGGTTCTTTTCCATGATGGATACACACTTTGCGGAGACTTCTCTTAAATCTGCAGCAAGCTCAAGCCCCCTCTTTGAGCCTGATCGTTCAAGCTCCTCCCATAATGGCTGGTTACTTGGATTCATTATAAAACCGGTATAACCGTCAATAATTTCAGTGAGTTCAGCGCTTCTCTCCGTAGTGCCATCATATAGATCTGCCATTTGCCTGAACCTGGCTGCGTAATCATAAAGTGAAGACAGGAACATTTACAACCAGCGCCTCTCTTTATCATAGTTTAAAGATTGATATACGCTTTACCCTCTGCAACAATACAGACATTTCCTGATATACTCACACCTGCATTTTTGTGATTCCTGCCATTCGCGGAGACCCGGATAATTCCGCCGGGCTGTTGGATTGGCGCTTCAAATACACTGTTATTCTTCCAAGCCGCGTAGGCACCCACTGAAGCCGTTCCAGATCCGCAGCCTCTTTCCCAAACCAGAGTATCCAGCGATGTAACATGCATAAGCGGAAGCAGCTCATTGAAATCAGGCCTAAACAATAAGACACCGATGAGGGAATAAGAGGATGTAATTTCAAGCATTCTTGCCAAATTTTCAGCCATTCTCTTTAAGGAGGCGGTAAACTGCTTTACTTCCAAAACAAGGTGCAGATAATTGGAGTATTGGACTAATCCGACGGTATAATCGTTTCCCTCGTGTTTTAAGGTTCTGGCATCAATGTTCCAGGGGACGGGCATTCTAAGCTTGCAGAAGAAATCATCCTTATCTGTTTTTTGCACAAGACAGCTGATCAGTTGATCTGTTCCGGAAGCCGCCAAATGTATTGTTGTGAAGTCGCCGTATTCCATGCTCTGCTGCCGGGCGGTTAATGCAGCCAATGCCATGCAGGCATTTCCGCAAAATTCACCTCCTGCCATATCAAGAGCAGCAGCGGCATCAGGATGTGCTGCCATTTTAACAAAGCCAACCTGCTCAGCATAAACACTGTCGTAGGACATAAGCTTAGAAGCAATCGGTGCATAATCCTCTTCTTTATGCATGCTTGTAACCAGAATGGTCATGTTCTGTGTCGGGCTTAATTTGACGAACGAAATTTCCTGAAGCATTCCTCACCTCCTGTCTGAAGGAATTATACGAGAATAGAATTAAATTGTAATGATTACGATTATCATTGTAAATTATATCCACGATATTAGCTGCGGTCAATACATTCTTTTGGCTTAGAAAAAAAACACCTCCGGAAGATTCCATGCCCTGTGGCAATACTGGGATGTTCCTGAAGGTGTTTTTGAAACAAATGCTAAACGGCATAAGCTATTATTTACTTAGTGTGATGAACCATTCATCCAGCGCCTGAACGACATTCTGAAGCTGCTCGTCCTCGGTAATTTCCGGCGCGTTATCACCCTTTTGCATGCCGTACGATCCAAATTGCCCGTGATTACCTCCATCTATACTGATAAATGCCGTATCAGCGGGAAGATTAGCTTTGGTCTTCTCCCATTCCTCCCAATTGAGTACGCCATCAGCGGTTCCTGTAATCTGCAAAGCGGATAAGCCGGTTGCGCTTAAGCTTCCGCCATCATCGGCATAAGAGGCCAAGTAAAAAATTCCCTCGAGCTTATCGGAATGATCCGCTGCATAGCGGGATGCAAAAGCACCGCCCAGTGAGTGGCCGCCAATTACGTAGGCTTCATCCGGATGTTCAGCAATGAAGGAGTCCGCTTTGTTTTGACCGAAAATAGCCAAATTCAACGGCATCTTGGCAATATATACCCGGTGTCCCTGTTCTGCCAATGTTCTGGCGAGAGGGGAGTAGCTTGCCGGATCTACCAGACCGCCCGGATAAAAAATGATATTCGGCCCCACCGCCTCAGCTCCCTGCGGCTCAAACCGGAACCCTTGTTTGATTTCAGTGACAGTTACCTTAGCGTCACTTTGCATTGCAGCCTCTGCTTGCCTGGACGGGCTGTAGGTGGCCGACGCTAAATAGGCAAATCCGCCTGCTACAAGGACAACGACGATCACACTTGTCCATATCAGTACTTTTTTCCATCTGCTCATGCGCTTCGCCGTTTTCAATTTAAAACCACCTTTACTTGTTTCAATTTTAATTATCTATTAAATTATATTTACCGGTAAGTAAAATTACAAGAGGATTTTGCTTACAATCGGATTATGCCATAATATAATCTTGAAGGAGAGTGCGCAATGCCAGAGAAGCCAGCAAAACGTCTGCCGGGCAGGCCCAAACAGGCTAATACAGATATTTCTATATATCAGACTATCATTTCTACTGCGTCTGCATTATTTAAGGAGCACGGCTATGAGGCCGTCTCCCTTCAACAAATCGGTAAACAATGCGGTGTGTCCAAGCAGGCTATATATTATCATTTCGCAAGCAAGCCGGAACTATTCAGCGTCGCGATGACAACCATGCTTCAGAACATCCGGACAGTGACCTCCAGACTGCTGGATGATGCCGGCCAGCTGGAGCAGGGACTGGTGCTTTTGGCTGAGGCCAGATTAGCGAATCCCCATGCTGAAATGGTTACAATGATGAGAGAGGCCGAGCCTTTTCTTGAAAAATCTCAGCTTCATGCTATCCGGGAAGCAGAGCAGCAGATTCACGAATTGTTAGCAGGCCATTTCAGGCTGGCCATCAGCCGGAATTTTCTTCGTGAAGAAGATCCTATGTTCCTGGCGGAGAGCTTTTCGACCCTTATGCTAATGGGGAATCGAGAAAGCACCCTTCCCAAATATGAATCCCCTCTTGTCCTGGGGCAGAAGCTGGTAGCCCTTTTCCTTCAAGGGGCGAAGGCACATTGATTTGATTCAATGCTGCCTGGAGGAGAACAGACAAATAGGCCTGCCGAAACGGCAGGCTGTTTGTATACAATCATTTCGTAAACTTAAACAATTTCTGTCACATGCTGCGCCTTGGCATCCAGCAGCCGGGCAGAAGCAGAGATAGCAGTGAAATCCTTCATCGCTACCTCAAGCTGCTGCCGGCTTTGCTTAAGGCTCTCTTCAACCTTCTGTGTTCCGCCGGAAATCGTCCTGATCTCTTTAGCTATCCCTTCAACATTGTCCCGGATATCATTAATAGAGCTTGCAACCATGTCAGATAATTTCCTTACTTCCTTGGCTACAACATCAAAGCCGCGTCCGTACTCGCCTGCATGTGCCGCTTCAATCGCGGCATTCAGGGCTAGAAGCTGTGTCTGGGAGGCGATCTCACGGATTGTACTGACAACTCCCTGAACAGAACCCGCCTTTTCCTGTAAATGAGTCAGTGTTGCACTATTATGAGCAGATACTCCAGATATGTAAGTAATATCAGACATTAATTCACGGCTTCGCTCCATGCCAATAGAAGAAAGCCCGTTAAGGTCATTAGACATTGTCTTTAATTCATTGACCACTGCCGAGATATTGTTCTGGCGGTGTGTAATATTGGTTGCAATTTTGGATACTCCCAGTACCTTCTGATTAGCTTCATCATAGATAGGCATATAAGTAGCTTCCAGCCATACGGTGTTTCCGTTTTTAGCCTTGCGTTCAATTTTATTCTGAAAGCATAAACCGTTAAACATACTGCGCCAGAATAGCTCATATTCCCTGCTGTTTACAAAGCCGTCAAAGCACAATTGCTGATGCTGCATTCCTAGCATTTCCGCTGCTTCATACCCCATCGTAGATGCAAATACAGCATTTACATATTTTACCCGCCGGTCGAGACCGAATCGGATGATAGCAAGATTATTTTCCATAGACTTAAGAACCAGCTCATCTGTGATTGTTTCGTCCGCTATAGTATCTTTGTTATCCAAGGCCAGTAAAGTCAATTCAATTCCCCGCAATCACTATTAGTTGTGGTAGGTCATTGGTCCTGCTTTAAGATTAGCTTTTTTAAGAGAACCTTTTAATAATGTACCAAATTTGAACGTTTTTGAAACAGGGGATGACTTCTGAAATAGGACATATGACTTAAGAGCTGTGCACGATTATGGAATATTAACCTTAGGGAGCCTGTAAAAGAAAAAACCCGCGCTAGGCGCAGGCTTTTATCGGACATAATTGTGAAGCTCAGATTACTTAAATCACGCCCTCTCCTCCAATAGCAGTCGCTGTGAAAGAGATAGGTCCAAACAGACTTATGGGCAGTGTGCTGTCATTTTGAATAACCAGCTCGTAGTTGTGGATTCCAATATAGGGGCCATCTACCCACTGAACATTTAATTGGATGTCTGTTAGGGTAGTAAAGCGGAAAAAGGACCGGTAGATATCCACTCCGGCACGCCGTATCAAAACAAAGAATTGGCTGTTTGCAAGCGCAGTAACGCTAAAGCTGCCGTTTAACTCCACTCTGCTGGAAAAAGAAGCCGGATTGGCCGGGCTGATATTTACTTGTGAGGTCGCCAGCCCCGCCCCTGCCCCAACGATTCCGGCAATTGTTACAACGGTGTTAAGCGGGTCTAACGGGATTTTCGCCTGTGAACCATAACTGATTATTGTCGCCATCTATCATCACTCCTCTTCAGGTCTATACGTTATTATATTGTGAAGCTTCCATGCTAGATTGGACTTCCTTCACCCAAAAAAAAGATAATAGAGATGGTTAACAGAAAATCAGGCATAAAAAAATCAACCCATTCAAGAAATGAGTTGATTTTTTTTGAAATTATCTTATATATATAATTATTTTAATAGCTTTTCCGGATCCTTCACCTGGATGGAAACGACTTCTCCGCAATTCAAGCAAACCGTATAAACCCTCTCGGCGCCTATCGACATTTTCTTGTCCAGCGGCCGAAGATTTATATAATCGGTAGCTTGTACAAAAGAGTTTTCTCCGCAATTCGTACATTTCTTATCAGCAATGTTCATGTGTATGGTTCCTCCTTGAGTGTTTTTAGTTTATACGTTATTAATTGGGTAAACGTTCCAAAATTAATATATTTACCGGGAAGATTAGGGCATTACTACAACACTTTTTTCTGCAGTGCGCTTTGTCCGGCTTAATCAGGAACTTAGCTTGTGCGGGATCTTTGGTATAAATGCCAGCGGATAAGCATTTCTTCGTATATCTTGGATAACGGCATCCGCAGGGCAGACTGGGCGATATTAACCGGGGCATTTACCAGCCTCAGGTTGATTTTTATCAGGCCCAGCTTTAAACCCTGCTGATTCCGGAGGTAAGCCTCCGGATCATTTAGCTGGATGCCGATCAGCACCTGACCGGTCAGCTGGTACATTTCTATATGGCGGATATCCTCCCAACGGATCAGTCCTCCGGCAATATAAGAGGAGTTATCAAGAATCCCCTCATGATCTATAACAAGACCAGGCGAATGATCCAGCAGCTTCCGGATAAAGAAAAGCAGGCAGGCGGCAAAAATGATGATACAGATACCCCCTATTACTCCATAAAGTAACATCTCTTCCCCGCGCAGATGTAATGACAGGATCCAGGCTCCTGTAGCAATAAAAGCCAGACAGGCAAAGCTGAATAGCCATAGCTTACCTTTTCCCATATAAATCATCAGGGGCTGGCTGTGGTTTGAAGAGTACTCCATAACTGCAGTCCTCCTTCCGTAGCTGTGTTCTTAACCGTATTTACCCAAATTATCCGTATAGATATACCGGTGAATAGCCAATGGATTTATCTGTTCTTGCAATGTCTATTTTTTCTTAGTCTTCTTTATCGTTCCATCCGTTTTAATTGTATAGTAACAGCCCGCGTCCTCTGCGCCGCCTTTGTCATCCGTCACCTGAAATGTCGCCGCATCCGCAGCACGCTGCACGCCCCCGGTGGCGAAGCAGAACACCGCTTGATCGTCCTTACCCCAGAAGCGGTTCAGCATCCGGAAGCTCCGGCCGTCAATTCCTTTTACCGTGCGCTTGCCGTTAGCGTTGTAGAGCCCGTTACTGTCCGCAGCCCAGCTCTCAGGACCCTGATCGAACAGATAGGCGAAGCTGGCCCGGTCCAGCTTCCTGGCCGGACTCCCCCACTGGTACACCTTATCCCGGTCAACAGCCCAGCTTCCGTTCTCCGACAGCACCTCGAAGCTCTCCGGCTCGGCACCCGGCAGCGGCTCCAGAATGTAGTCCGGATGTCCGAAAGGCGGCTCTGTGCGGTCAAATACTGCATGGTATACATGCTGGTTGTCTTTAGAGAGCCCCAGGTACCCTGCTGGCAGCAGACATTGAAAGGAATCCGGATCAGCGCTGTCTACCCGATATCCGTTATAGAAGATGTTCTCACTATCTTTTCCGTATAAACCGCCGAGTGCTTCGAATGCCTGCGTGCGGGCGGCGCTAACCTTCCTCCATGTACAGTAGATCCCCTCCGAATCGCGCCCATATATGCCGCTGAGCACCTCAAACGTTGCCGGGTCTGCCCCTCTCACGAGATTATACACCTGGCGCGGCTCCCTCCTGTTTGAGGTCCCAAGCTCCTCCAGGTAGAATACAGCTGCTGAAGTCCTGTACCAATTGCCCTGAATATGCTCAGCACCTTGCACTGTCATAGCGTAATCAGGATGCCACCAGCCGCACACATCGGGGCAGCTTTCCCGTAGCCATTCTACGAGTTCCCCTTTGCTGCCGTTGGCATAGGACAGGGAATTAAACAGGTGCAGCACATGATCCTTGTCTATGCAGTAATCCATTTTGGCCACCGCAGTTTCTGGATCAATATCGTCCCAGGTATGAAAGCGGTCACCATTCTTGACATACAAACGGCGCTTGTCCACAGAGAAATAAGGAGAGCCCGGCAGCAGCCTGAACGTGTCAGGATCTGCCCCCGGAATCTCTTTGTCTTCCAGATAGACATGCTTAGCATCCAGTCCATAATCCTCATCCAGGACGCGGAATCCTTCCGCTTCCCGGCTCACCAGAGTCACCTTGCTCTTACGGCCGTCAAACCACCATACCCCTTGAGTGTCCCGCAAATATCCGAACGGCAGCCAACCGCGATTGAAGATGTGAACCACGGAGAAGCCTTCACTGGTGATGCCGCCCTTGAGCGGCACGGGTTCTCCTTCATTCTGCCTCAGCAGCACACGGTCCGCTTCAGTAACAAACAGGCTCGACATTTATATCCTCTCCTAACAGGTTGTTTTGTCTATCATACAACAATCCTGCTTAGGAGGACATTCTTGAGCATACCGTAAGATGCTAAGGGCTGCGGAAGATATAGCCTTGTCCCCAGAGCGTCTGAATGAATTCATCCCCTTTCGGGTAACGGTAAAACAGCTTTTTGCGTAATCGTTTGATATGGTTATCCACGGTACGCTGGTCATATATCTCCTTGTGGGTTGTCTTCCATACTTCCTTAAGCAGATCCTCCCGGGAAAAGGCCGTTTCCTGATTGGTTACCAGGAAATAAAGCAAATCGTATTCTTTGGGCGTCAGATGAATCTCATTGCGCTGTACAAGCACGCGGCGGGCAGACGGCTGAATTACAATCTCTGCAATCAGAATTTGACTGCCTGAGTCCGTACTGCAATCGAAATTGTATGCTTCCTGCGTACGGGCCAAGATACTTTGGATACGCAATACGACCTCTCTTGGACTAAACGGCTTGACGACATAATCGTCAACACCTGCCTTAAAGCCCTCGATCCGGTCCTTTTCCTCCGCTCGCCCCGACAGCATCAGTATAGGAACCTCCTGATGATTCAGCTTCACATGCTTGCAGATCTCAATGCCGCTTATATCGGGCAGTAACCAGTCCAGCACCATCAGATCGTAATTCCCGCCGGTCATACAGCAATTCAAAATGGCTTGTTCGCCGCTATCCGCTTCTTCTACAACATAGCCCTCTTTCTCTAAATATTTCCTCAGCAGCGTGCGGATTCGAGTTTCGTCGTCTACCAGCAGAATTCGTTTATGGGTATTAGTCATGTCTCTGCACCTCCGTTTTGCTTGAGCTTTGGGCCTGCCTACAGCTCTCCAATCATTTGCAGCTCGATCTGCTTCATCCGGTAAAAATAGCCTTCCTGCGCCATAAGCTCCGAATACGAGCCTGTTTCGATCATCCTGCCTTGCTCTATAACTACAATCCGGTCCATATTCTCCAGGCCGGTAAGCCGGTGGCATATGAACAGAAGGGTATCTCCGGCGGCCTGTTCGTACAGCCTCGATAACACACGCTGTTCCGTTACATAGTCAAGTGAGAATGTCGGCTCATCCAGCAGCCATAACCGTCCTGTGCGCAGCATAACCCGCGCCAGAGCCAGGCGCTGCTTTTCGCCGTCTGACAGGTTCTCTCCTTTTTCGAACACGGTGTCCGTTAAGGCCAGACCCGGCAGCTCAGCCTTAGCGAGGGCCTCCAGCAAAGCTTCGTCAGACTGCTCTTCCCCCTTCAGCAGCAGATTGTCCCGGACTGTTCCGCGGAAAAAATGACCTTGCTGCAGCACGACATTAGAGCACTCCCAAATGCTTGCTTCATCCAGTTCCTGTACAGGCACACCGTTTAGGCGTATATCACCGGATGCAGGCGTACGAAGTTTGAGCAGCAAATCGATCAGGGTCGATTTGCCCGAACCGCTCGGTCCGACAATCGCGGTTCTGGAGCCAGCCGGAAGCTGGAGTGACAGCTCTTTTAACGCCGGGCGCCACTCATCCTCATATTGGAAGGTAATGCCCTCTAGCTCCACCGAAACTGCTGCTTCAGAGGACAAGGTACGGCCCGGCTGCAAAGACTGCTCACCGGCAGTCAGCACGGTATCAGTCAGCCGCTTGGCTGCATGCTCGCTGTCTTGCTTATATGCCGGTAACGTGGCCATTGCCGCGGCTTCTTCGAATACAGTCTGTGAGGCCATGACCAGCATGGCCAGAAATACGCCGGCCAGCGCCCCCTCCATAATCAGATAGGCGCCGAGCGCCAGCACAGCCCAGGAGATAAAGAACGTTACAAAGGTATGCATGGCCTGTCCGCGCAGCAGCTGCCCTGCCGCCCGCTGCTGCTCCGCTGTCAGCGCTGCAGAAGCAAGCTGGAGCTGCTGCTCCTTCTGTGCCAATTGCCCGTATACCTTCAGATCCCGGAAGCCGTACAGTACTTCGGTTACTTCAGTAGAGAGCAGCGCCCGCTGCTTACGGACACGGCCGTGTACGGACCGCTGGCCTAACAGAACGATACCCGGTACGGCCAAGGCTGTTAACAGCATTCCTGCAATGAACAGGCAGGCAATCCAGAACGAATAGGCTGCACTGAACAGCATGGTCGCCAGGAACACCGTAACGACAATGACCGGAGGATAAGCGACCCGCAAAAAGTAATTCTGCAGGCTCTCCACATCCCCGACGATCCGTGCGAGCAGATCTCCGCTGCGGTTCTTGTTCAATATGCCTGGCGTTAAAGGGATCAGCCTGGCAAAAAAGGCTGTGCGCAACCGGCTAAGCATGGAAAAGGTTGCTCTATGCGAATAGAGGCGTTCCCCGTAACGGCTTGCCGCCCGGAGCAGGCCAAGCAGCTTGACCATTGAGGTAAGTATAATCAAGGTGTAGAGCGGCGGCATAAAGACCGTTTGTGAAATCAGATACCCGCTCGCTGAAAAGAGAGCCACCCCGGCTGTGCCGGCAATAAATCCCCCCAGAATCGAAAGGAGAATATCCTTACGCTCTGATATCATTGCCTTGGACAAAATCGCCAGTTTATTCATGCTGAGCCTCCCTTTCGCTGAATGCGGACCATCTCGGCATATTGAGGTACGCGTTCAAGAAGCTCGTTATGAGCTCCAGATGCCGCTAATTCGCCTTGGTCCATATACAAAATGGTATCGGCCTGCCGGATCGTATATAGCCGGTGTGCCACTGTAATCATTGTTGCATTTTGGGCTAAAGCAGTGATGGAGTCCTGGAGTATGCGTTCAGTCTGCAGGTCGAGGCCTACGGTAGGCTCGTCAAACAAAATCAGGGCCGGCCGCTTCAAAAATGCCCGTGCCAGAGCAAGACGCTGCTTCTCACCGCCGGATAGCCCCCTGCCGCCTTCCCCGACAAAGGTATCCAGTCCCTGCTCCAATTGGCCTGCCAGCTGTGCAAGCCCCGCCTCCCCGGCTGCCCGGGCGATTTCTGCCCTGGTGACCTTTCGTCCGGCGCCGATTGCGATATTATCAGCGAGCGTGCCTGCAAAAATATAAGGATGCTGTGTAATGTAGCTGACCTGCTCAAACCATACGTTTTCGTCCAGCTGCCCAAGCGGGGCTCCATTCACATTAACCGTACCTGATACCGGCTTCAGCAGCCCGGCAAAGAGATGGAGCAGGGTCGTTTTGCCGGAGCCGCTTTTACCGACAATAGCGGCATGCTCTCCCGGCTTTATAGAAACCGGCCCGGCCTTAAGCTCAAACGAACCGGCGGTATAATGGAAAAGGACATCATTCAGCTCAAGCGATGGCGGCAGCGGGAGCAGCTTGGCAGCAGGCTTCTGAATCCCTGCCGGCTCTGTACCGGAGCTGCCATTCGTCTCTGCGAGCATCTGCTCAACCTTACGTACTGCCCCCATACTGGTCCGCCCGCTGTGAAAAGCGGTGCCTGTATTCTTAAGCAGGTTAAAGAACTCAGGCACGAGCAGCAGGACAAGAAAGGCGGTGTGAAACGGCATCGATTTAAATACAAGCAGCTGAATAGCCAGCTCAAGGGCAACGATCCCGATGCTCAGCATAACGACGGATTCCAGCATAAAGGTATTTGTAAAGGCAACCTTCAGAATATCCATTGTGGCATCCCGGTAGCCAAGGCTGCTGCGTTCAATCTGCTGCTGCTGGCGGCGGGAGCGCCCGAATATTTTTAATGTCACCAGTCCCTGCAAAGAGTCAAGGAAGGTGCCGGAGAATTCAGCAAGCTGAGCATATTTTTCTTCGGATTTATTCTTTGTCTGCAGTCCTACCAGAATCATAAACAGCGGGATGAACGGTGCCGTAAACAGGAGGATGAAGCCTGTGTTGGCATGTAAGATAAACGTAACGGCCAAAATCAGCACCGGGATGACGGCTGCTTCAACCATTCTCGGCATATAGTGGCTGAAATAGCTGTCAGCCTCGTCCACGGCATCGAGTGCAACACTGACCTTCCCCCCTGTCTGTCCGCGAAGGGCTGAAGGCATGGAAGCATGTGTAAGCTTCCGGAGTACGGCTGAACGCATATTTGCCTTGGCAGCAGCAGCCATAAGCAGGCCCACCCTCCCGTTACCGTATGACAGCAAAGTGCGGATAGCCATAATGGACAACAGAAGTGCAAGCAGCAGACCAACCGAGGATAAGGAGGCTCCCTCCACAAAAATCCGCTGGACTGCCTCAGCCAGTAAGCCGGCCTGGCTTACTATGGCTATGCCCAGCATGAGCGAAAGGAGACTCAGCATAACAAGTCGTTTGCGTTGCCCGGACATCTGCTCAGCGATCAGGCCAGTTTTCTTCTTCATTTACTTCTTCCCTTTCACATAATCTGCGTCAAACAGGAACAGCTTGAACACCAGAATCAGAGACGGGACCAGCATACACATGCCGCCGATGAATACAATGACCAGGGCCAGGCCCATCGCCGGTGAAGTGATGCTATTCTCGATCGTGATAAACGGATCCAGAATATAAGGATACTGCCCGATCCCGTAAGCGAAAAAGGCGCAGAAAAATTGCAGCATAATGAATATGAATGCTAAGCCGTAACGGCGTCCGCTGTATAACAGCCACATAGCGAGCATGAAGAAAGCAACGGAAAGCGCAAGCAGCCACCACAAATCCATCATATTTTGAAAATGCCGCTCATTGTGCTGGCCCAGATAAATGAATGCTGTCAGGGCGGTAACAATGGTCGGTGTACTCCAGAACAGCGCGTAGCTCCGCATAAGCTTCAGCGCAGCGTGATCCTCGGCGCGGGAGGCATAGAAAGCCAAAAAAGAGCCGCTGATGAACAGCACAGACACAATTGCCAGGCCAACAATGCTCCAGGATAACGGGTTGGTGAACAATGCCCAGTAATCCAGTGAAACGGTCTCCCCCTGCTTAAAGATAAAGCCGCCTTCAGATAGCGTTAGTGCCACTGACAAGGATGCGGGAATAAGCAAACCCGATGCTCCGTACAGGAACAGATACACGATATTATTTTTGGAGCCGTAATTCTCAAATGCATAGAACGAGCCGCGGATCGCAATTAGAATGACCGCAATGCTTCCCGGAACAAGCAGCGCCGAGCCGTAGTAATAAGCGGTGTCCGGGAAAAAGCCGATAAGTCCAATGTAAAAAAAGACGAAAAATACATTGGTGATCTCCCAGACAGGTGATAAGTAGCGGGAAATCAGGCGGTTGATCAGATGATCCTGCTTTGTCAGGCGGGCATAAAAGGCAAAGAAGCCGGCTCCGAAGTCTATCGAGGCCACTATTAAATATCCGTACAGGAACAGCCAGAGCACTGATATTCCTATTAATTCATAACTCATTGTGCAGGCTCACCCTTTACTGTTGTTTTATCGCCGGGATGCTGATTCCACTTCTCCATCTCGGTTTCTGCCGGGTTGTTTTTGAACATGCGCCGCAGCACGAGAACACAAACCGTCCCTAACAGGATGTACAGTAGCAGGAAAACAAAGAACAGGATTCTCACGCTCGGCGAGGTCGTCGCCGCCTCTTCTACACGCATATATCCCCGTAAAATCCAGGGCTGCCGGCCGAGTTCAGCGTAAAACCAGCCTAGCTCGACTCCCAGAAATGCAAGCGGAGCACCTAATGCGATCGCACGCAGCAGCCACTTGTTATGCTCGTTGCGCTTTTTCCAGAATACAAACAGGAAATACAGGAATGAAATGCCTAACAGCGTGAAGCCGACACCCGCCATCAGGTCAAACAAATAATGGACCAGAAGCGGCGGCTGTTCATCCAGAGGGAATTCATTCAGACCGGTCACCTCTGCATTAAAATCTCCAAAGGCAAGGAAGCTGAGCAGCTTGGGAATGTGGAGTGCACCCAGCACCTCATGCTCTGCATTAAGCCACCCTAACAGAATCAGATCTGCACCGCTTTCGGTTTCAAAATGCCATTCCGCCGCCGCCAGCTTTTCCGGCTGATGCTCAGCCAAAAATTTTGCAGACACATCTCCGGCGAGTGCATTTAGCAGACCAAACACCATAACAACGGCCATCATCAGCTTCAGCGCTTTTTTGTGGTATTCCGAGGCACCCTTCTTAAGAAGGGCAAACGCGGCAATCCCTGCCAGCAGTGCGGCTCCGGTCAGATAAGCTGAGCTCAATACATGGAACACTTTGGAGAATGTCGCCGTATTCAGCATTGCCTGCACCGGGTTAACGGCCGTGAATTGTCCGCCTGCCATAGCAAAGCCCTCGGGCTGATTCATGAATCCGTTGACTGTAGTGATAAAAACAGCGGACATCCCTGCACCGGCCACAATCGGAATTGTAAGGAGCCAGTGTATGTACGGTTTTTTGAACCGGTCCCAGGTATAGAGGTAAATGCCCAGGAAGATCGCTTCGAAAAAGAAAGCAAACACTTCCATAAATAACGGGAGCGCAATCACATTCCCCGCAAGCTTCATGAAATTTGGCCATACCAGGGCCAGCTGCAGCGAAATCGCCGTACCGGTCACCACGCCCACTGCAACAGAAATGACAAACCCGCGGGCCCATCTCTTTGCCATCAGCGTGTAGTGAGGATCTTTTTTGCGTATGCCCATAAATTCGGCAATTGCGATCATCAGAGGAACCCCGACGCCAATTGTTGCGAAAATAACGTGGAACCCGAGTGTCAAGCCTGTCACCAGTCTGCTCCACAGTACCGTATCAATGCCCATTGGTTTTTCTGCCTCCCTGTAAAGCTTTAAGATATTTTAAATTATTATATCTTTAACTTTAATTAAAACGGTCATGGTCACTTCATTGCCTTTAAACGTTCAAGAAAGCATCGATTCTTTTTTACATCTCGGTGAAAACCGCCGAAACCACCCATTCGAGCTATTGTTTGATCGGGCATAACGTGGTATGGCTGTCATTTTACTGCCTGGATTTCACATATTTGGTGCAGCAGGAGGAGAACCGGATTCACGCATAGGTGTTTGGGGATATAGGCTTCTTTAAGCAGGGGGTGCAGTCAGCTGACCGAAGAATGGATCACGAAGCAAATCATAAAGATGGAGTGAATATTGCAGTACAGGGAATAACGATATTTCACGGACAAAAATGCACAGGCAATCCGGAAACGGAACAGGGAGGCCTGTATTCCATTATGAGCGGGAAAGGTGCATTTTCATCCGCAGATTAAGGTTAAGCTTGTGGGTAACGGTGTGTTGAACTAGTCAGCCTGATGATCTCCTCCCGGATGATGTTCATTCCCTCTGCAACCCGCAGGCTTGGAACATTGGAAATGTTAAGCCGCAGCATCTTATCCTGCGGAGGATACGCCTGCGGGTAATAACGCTCAGTTGTTTCTGCCAGGATACCCCGCTTTGCGAGCCGCGATAACAGCACCCTTACAGGCATGCGGTCAGGTAAAGGCAGCACGGTGTGTTCTCCTCCGTTACGAGGTGCGAGTCCGAAGGATGTCAGGTCAGCAAAGGCATCCAGCTGCTGATGCACCCTGCGCATACGCTCGGCGTACCGGCTGCGGATCACCTTGCCGTGGTGGGCGAACATCCCGCTGCGGATATAGATTTCAAGGGCAGCCTGCGACAGCAGCGAAGTATCGATATCCAGCATTCTCTTATGAGCCCCGAATAAGGGTACCAGTGAATGCGGCAGCACAGCGACGCCGAGACGCAGGCCGGGGAAAAGGATTTTGGAATAGCTTTTCAGATAAATGACCCGTCCCAGCGTATCGGCTGACCATAGCGGGTCCTTCCGTGAATCGTTCTCCAGATCAGCAAGATAATCATCCTCCACCAGATAGACATCATATTTATGAGCGAGCTGCAGCAGCCTCTTCTTGTCCCGGGCTGATAAGGAAGTCCCCAGCGGATTGTGAAAGCGCGGCATTACATAGAAAAATTTGATGTTATCCTCCCTGAAGCTGCGCTCCAGCCCGTCCCAATCCAGTCCCTCTGCTGTTCTGGTTACTCCGGTAAACGGCACATTTAGCCCCTGCAGCAGCGGAGGCATGTTGTGATAGCCGGGCAGCTCCAGCAATACCGTCTGCTTACCGTTAGGAAAAGGCATCAGCGCAAGCACGGCAAGCGCCTGCTGTACGCCTGAGGTGATAAATAGCTGCTCCTTCTTAGCAAACACCTGATAATCCGTAAATTGTTCGCTCAATAATTCGATTAGTGAAGGCAAGCCGCGGTCGGTACCGTAGAGAAACAGCTCGGCTTGCTTCTGCTTCATCGCCTGGTCCACACAATGCCGGAAATCCGCATAAGGGAATACACGCGGATCAGGCGCGGCTGAAGCAAAATCAAGCGGTCCCTCCCACTGCGCTTCCTCCGGCAGTCCGCCGTCAGGCACAGCATAATATCCGGACTGTGGGACGGCATATACCAGATGCCGCTGCTCGAGCCATTCATAGGCACGCAAAATCGTGCTGATGCTGCACTGATACTGGTTAGCGAGTACCCGGACCGCAGGGAGCTTGATGCCTTTTGCATCCCGGCTGTTCCTGCTGCCCGGCGCTGTCTGCTCCTGCATCCATTCTTCAAGCGAACGTGCGATGAGCTCAAATTTCTTCATATCTGCTCCTCCTCAACTGTACCGGTACAATTCAAGCTTTTCTTGATTGTAACATGAATGGTCAGCCTGTATATTGAATCCAGGCTCACAGATCACAGGATGGAGGAAGCATCATGAAACACTTGACAGTAAAAACATACGCCTACGGTGCAGCTCTTCTGTACGCTATGATTATCGGTTTATCGTTTATGTTCGCCAAAATGACGGTGGAGATCGCCCATCCGCTGGATGTCCTAGCCCACCGTTTTACCCTTTCACTAATCGTTGTCAGCATTCCCATTTTATTAGGCTTGGTGAAAATCAGGCTGTCGGCAAGGGATATTTGGCGGATTCTTCCGCTTGGCCTGCTGTCCCCAGTGCTGTTTTTTGCTTTTCAGACGTTTGGACTGGTCACTTCCAATTCCTCTGAAGCGGGTATCATCCAGGCGCTGGTTCCCGTATTCACGCTGATTCTCGCCTCCCTATTCCTGAAGGAACGGACGACAGCTGCCCAAAAGCTGTTTATGCTGCTTTCTGTCTCCGGGGTTGTCTTTATCTTTGCGATGAAGGGAGGCTTATTGTCTTCCTCCTCCGTTAACATCAAAGGCAGCCTGCTGCTTCTGCTCTCTGTCCTCTCCTTTGCCGGGTATGGCGTGCTGGCCCGTCCCTTAACCCGAAAGTACAAGCCGCTGGAGCTGACTTGGGTTACCTTAATGACCGGCTGCATTGCCTTTAATGCTGCTGCACTCATCCGGCATGCTTACAGCGGAACGCTGGAGGCTTATGTGCAGCCCTTGGGCAATGGAACATATATCCTGGCACTGGCTTACCTGGCCATTGCGTCCACTATGCTTACTACCCTCTTATCCAGCTTCGCGCTGACCCATTTGGAAGCCTCCCAAATGAGCGTATTCAGCAACCTGTCCACACTGGTGTCGATTGCCGGCGGTGCATGGATCCTGCATGAGCCGGTCAGCGGCTATCACATCATTGGAGCGCTGCTTATTATTGCCGGTGTACTGGGAACAAATATAAAGAAATGATTACTCATCTATGATTGTATAATCTTAATTATTTTCTGCAGGGCATCTGCTGCTTCCGGCAGCGGCATAATCACAAACACATGATTCATTTTGGGATATACAAACGTATCCACTTGGGCACCCTGCTCTGTCAGCTTTTCCTCAAGCTTCATAGCGTCAGGATAAAGACCTTCATGGGTCCCTACAAAATGCGTGATCCGGCCGAGCCCCTTAAAGTCACCTTTCACCGGGCTGATGAGGGGATCGGATAGCTTTATATCCTCCGCCCAGCAATTTGTAATAACGCCGATGCCCCCGGATGACAGCATGGGGTCTTTTTTTTCATACACCGGTAACAGCGGATTATCAAAGGCCAAATCAACAGCGGCAGACAATAAAATGATATCCTTCGGCTGGGGGAGGTCCTCCTGCTTCAGCAGATGCGCCAGACCAAGTGAAATATTGCCGCCTGACGAGTCCCCCATTACAGTGAGCTGCTCCGGTCCTTTTACAGAGCGAAGTATATCCCGGTACAGGCTTAACAATTTGGGATACGTGTGTCTGTAGCTGAAATAAGGAACCTTTGGATACAGCGGAGCAATGATTTTGGCATCCAGCGCCTGCGCCAGCTTATCCATGAACTTCCAGTGAAAAGGCAAGGGCTGCTTCGTCCAGGCGCCGCCATGGATATACAGTATCACTTTTTGTGCGTCAGAATTCCGGTCATTTAGGGTGAACACCTGCATTCCCTCAAACCGCTGCTCTCTTATACTGCTGGAAAAGGCCACCTTTTTAATAGTATAGGGCTTGTTATTTTCTGAAGCAGTCTGTTCAACAAACCTTTGAGTGTTTTCCGCACTGGAAAACACCTTTTTTACTCCCAGCAGACGTATATATTTTTCAAAAATAAAGCTTTGGATAGAGCGTTTCCCAGTATAGGTGTGTATTGCCATTGTTGATCACTCCAATCCTTTATTTATCCTTGTCTATACTAATTACACAGGCTGCATCATTTCACTCATTTCATCAGGCACCGGGACTCTGGTAGGTCTGCAATCCCTTCTTCCAGATGAACCTGCTCAGCAGAACGAGAATCAGTGCTACAACAGGAACGCTAAATATAAAGACCTTGTTAGCCTCATAGCTGAAAAAGTATTGCGAGGGATAAAAGCTGATAAATCCAAACGGCAAAATGGTTGTCAGAATGATTTTGACCGTCAGATTATAGATGTTGAGCGGATACTCAACCAGTTTTTCTATGCTGCTTACCAGATCATGCAGGGCATTGCTCTTGATAAGCCAGAAGGAGGACGCCGATATTAGAAACATGATGCAGGTATAGATGATGGTGCAAAGAATCAGTGAAAAGACCAGATATAGCAGGCCCGTCAAGCCGGGGACGATATGGATATGGCTTTCGGCGACAATCATCAGTCCTAGACCAATCAGATATTCGTCCAGAGGAAGCTCGGTGTTATACCTGCCCGTGGACAGCAGCTGAAAGAAAGTGCCCAGCGGACGGGTAATATATGTATCAAGGCTGCCCTGCCTGATCCAGTACCCCAGATTGAGCGTGTTAATGAAGAACGTGTTATACAGCGCCCTGATAAGATAGAAGAAACCGAGCATCCAGAACACCTGATATTTGTTCCAGCCCGCTATCGTATCCACTTGGGCGAAGATAATCTCCAGGCTCACTACACCCATCAGCAGGATCAGGGCACTGGCAACATTAATCGCAATGAAATCCGTCTTATATTCTGCATATACAAGCATGTTGGTCTTGAAATAAGACCGGTAGCAGCGCAGATATTTCTTAAATCGATCCACCCTCTATCCCCCCTGAACCGTCAGCTTTTTGAAGGCAGCCCTTTGAAGTGAAATACACAATACGAGCAGAACCGTCACCCATGCTAACTGCTGAAGAATAAGCAGCAAGCCTTCCTCTAGACTGTAGCTCTTCATCATGGCCGAGACCGGTAGATAGTAAATGGCCCGGAACGGAAAAACATAGGTTAGCTTCAGGAGCCATTCAGGGTAAAATTCCAGTGGAATGTACAGACCGGACAGAATGCTCATACAGGCCATCTTCAGCATATAGATTCCGATAATGGAACCCGTCCAGAAGCTGACCAGTCCCAGAATGAAGTTCAGAATAAAAAAGATCAGGTATGCAAAACCCGCCATAACGATGAACAGCATCACCTGCTGGAACGATATGACGTCACCGGCTTTGAACAGAAACACAGAAACAAGCGGAATACTGATAACAGCAGCCTGAAGCAGCCCCCTCCCCAGATCATCGAACAGATACCTGAACGGAAGCAGCACAGGCTTTATTTTGTCCAGAACAATTGAACCGTCGCGGTAGCTTTCACCGATCCTTTCATCCACACCATCCCCCAGCAGCTTCCGCAGAATATTGCCGAAAAGGATGTACGAGAAAACGCTGAAAAAGGTTAAATGGGCCAGCTCATCCTTTCCGCTTCCGGAATAGATCGCATTCCATAAGAAATACTCCACAAAGAAAATAACGAGCGCCGCAAAAAAGGAAGAAAGGAAATTAAACTTATAAAAGAGCTCCAGCCGGATTCTGGTTTTACTGAACGCCAAATATTTCATCATCGTTATCATCACTTCTTATCCAGATTTTCATAGAGATGAAGCAGTATACTTTCCAGATCCGGTCTGCCGGACCCGAAATCAGCAGCTGTCTCCTCGTCTTTTACGCTCAGGCTGGCAAAGATGGCGGGATATTGCTCAACAACCTCCGCTGTGGCATTATCCAGCAGAACCTCACCATGGTTAATGACGATGATCCGCTTACAGGACTTCTCCACTACGCCGATATCATGGGTTGTCAGGAAGATCGTGGCCTGAAATTCTTGATTGAGATAAGACAAAAAACGGTTAATCTGCTTTTTCGTAACGATATCCAGTCCGATTGTCGGTTCATCAAGTATGTACAGGTCCGGCTGGTGCAGCAAAATCGCCGTAAATTCACATTTCATCCTTTGTCCCAGGCTCATCGTGCGTACCGGAACATTCAGCAGGCTCTTAATTTCAAAGAATCGATCCGCCAGGTCAAGGGATTCCTCGTACTGTGGATCTGAAACGGAATATACAGCCTTCAGCAATTCGAGAGAATGGATAAAAGGCAAATCCCATACAAGGTTGCTGCGCTGCCCGAACAGAATGCCGATCTTTTGTGAAATCTGCTTGATGTTTGAATAGGTACCCAGGCCGTTGATTGTGGCGGAGCCCTCGTCAGGCGGCATAATTCCTGCAAGCAGCTTGATGGTGGTCGATTTCCCGGCACCGTTAACTCCCAGAAAGCCGACGAACTCTCCCCTGCCGATACTTATGTTGATTCCCTTAAGCGCATAGACGTACTCGTAATCATTCTTTTGAAAGATAGACCGCAGACCGGTCTTCTTATCGATCTTTCGTTTATAGGTTTTGGTCAAATTACGGATTTCTACCATGGAATCCATGTACGGGCCCCTTTCAAGGAACAGAGAAATAATATACTTTATACCATAATTATACTTTTATGTAAACGACAAAAGGAACGCTCATATCCGCTGCCGTTTCTAAACCCTGATCCTTTTTGGTATAGTAATTTATAGAATCACTATCAAAATAATGCTTAGTACATTTTATATACTATTGGAGGATGTATCATGAAATATGAGCTCAGCATGGATCAGCTCTGTCCGGCAACCTTTGCTTTTCAGGTGATCGGCGGCAAGTGGAATCTTCCTATTCTTGCTTGTTTAAGTGAGGAAGAAGGTATCCGGTACAACGAATTAAAAAGAAGGCTGAACGGGATTACAGGCACCACGTTAACCAACTGTCTTAAAGAATTAATCGATAACGGAATTGTGCACCGGCAGCAGTATAATGAAATCCCTCCGCGGGTGGAATACTCCCTTACTCCGTCCGGCATGGAATTAGTTCCGCTCATTCAGTCCATCGTGGCCTGGGGCGAAAAAAACATGCATACGCTTAAAAGCGAGTCATAACATCACAACCTTACTGCTAAAAATTCTATATACTGGATAGGGTTATTATGACGAGGAGGCTGAATGTATGGACAAGCAAGCTAATTCCAGGACAAATGTTATAGGCGGAAGCGAGGCTGGTGTCGCGGTCACGGTAGAGATGGATAAGGAAGCTATACATCAGACGAACAGCTTATTCTGGGATACAAAAGGAAATGAGGTGCTAGGAGCAACCGCGCTTCCCATGTACGGGGCCTTTGTCTCTGAAGAAAAACACCAGCTGTTTGGTGAGGTTAGCGGTAAAAAGATTCTGGAGATCGGCTGCGGAAGCGGACAGTCCCTTCAGTATCTTGGGGAGCGCAAGCCCGCTGAGCTATGGGGGACGGATATTTCCGAAAACCAGATTAACAAGACCCGGCAGCTTCTGACTGAACGCGGATTGTCGGCAGAATTGATCTGTGCACCTATGGAGGACAAGTGTGGCTTGCCCGAGGATTATTTTGACATCATCTATTCGGTTTATGCGATAGGCTGGACCACCGATCTTGAGGGGACCTTTTCCCGGATCGCTTCTTACCTGAATAAAGACGGCGTATTCATCTTCAGCTGGTCCCACCCGATACACAAATGTGTTGCAGCCGAAAAGAATACGCTTGCTTTCAAAAAGAGTTATTTCGATGAATCCTGGTATACAGTAGCACTCGGCGACGATACATTATCCTTATCCGACCGCAAAATGTCCACCTATATTAATGCGCTCGCCAAAGCAGGTTTTATCATTGAGAAGATGGTTGAGGAATCAGATGATGATTTGCTCGAAGCTCAGGGAGACAGCAGCGATTTTGCCAAAAAAGCAAGGATGCTGCCTGTGACGTTTGTGATTAAGGCTAGAAAGCTGTAATAGCAGAATAAAGGCTATGCCCCCCTCATAGGGTGGGAGCATAGCCTTTGTAATGTTTGCTCTTTTACAGGTTATTTTTCTAAGATAATGATAAAGCCCCATGCCTCAAGCTTAACTGTCTCTCCTGACGTGATTGACCGGTTACTGAGCAGCTCAAGGCCGTCACTGTATGGATAAGTGAAAGATTGCCCGCCCGCAGAATAGTTAAAATAATACCGGATCGTCTGTCCAGCCTGATTCTTGCCTGACTTAACAATCAGCGGGAAACGGATATCCTGATCTCTCCCCCACAGTCCCGCCTCTTTACAAGCCCGTTCCAGCACCTTGCCTGCAACCTCCGGAGTCGGGAGACAGCCGATATAAGTGGCAACCCCTTTACCGTAGCGGTTCTCCGTAATAGCCGCATAATCCCCCCAGTGAGGGTGATCGTACCAGGCCAAAACTTCAGCAGTAGCCGGAGTGATTAACTCCATCCATGTGTTCACAGCGTTATGTTCCCCGCCGGCGCCAAACGGATCATCCTTCAACTGGACTGCACTCGGCGTAACAAACTGGCTGTATTTAATCCCGCATGCCTTACCGATGATTCCCGGCTGGGTGGTGCTTCTGACTTGGATATGTTCATTAGCAAATCCGCTTTTGAAGGTGTAAACGACATGTCCCCCATTTTCCACATATCGGTTTAACTGCTCAAGAAGCTCATCTGATGCTGCATAGAGAGCCGGTACGACAATCAGCTTGTATTTGGCCAGATCGCCTGCCGAGCCGGGATGCAGCAGATCACAGCCGATATTCATCTCATACAGCCGGTCATACAGCAAGCGGACGATATCGTTGTAATCGGTCTGACCCCCGGGGGGCTTGAACCATTCCAGAGAGGTCAGCGCCTCATTGCTTACCAGAATGGCAGCTTCATTCGTAATCTGCAAATCGATTAATTGCGGCGACAGCCGGGCGAAATCTTTACCGATTGTCATTGCTTCCTCATAGGTCGGATTGGTATCCAGATCGTGGCTGAGTAAGCCCTTCCAATAGGTCTCGATCGAATTGTGAATGGAGTGCCAATGCCAGTATTCCACCATATTTGCCCCGGATGCCAGATGGCTGAATGCCTGCAGCCTTAGCTGTCCCGGGTATGGAGTCCATTCCGGAAAGGCCTGAGCCTGTGTCTCAAGCACAAAGTAATTACTCTGCTTAAGCGAGCGTGTTAAGTCTCCGCCAAATGAAATTTCCTTGCCGGTCAGCTCGTCGCGTGAGGGATGATAAATATCTGCCCCGGCAATATCCAGTGCCGCAGCAGCCGCAAAATGATCGACATCCGGCTGTACACCGAAGGAATGCCCTTTCCAGGCAAAGTCAAAGTTATGGGTAACAAACTGGCCCGCCTGTTTATATTCATTTACTATCGAAGCCTGCCAGGCCAGGAAATCGGTAACCAGCTGCCGCTGAAATCTGGCGAATTCTGCGCCGAGGCTGCCGTTAATGGTGCCGACGGCAGACGGGAAGTCCTCCCAGCTGTTGATCCGGTTGCTCCAGTAGCTGAGTCCGAATTCATCGTTCAGGCGCTCAATCGTTCCGAATTTCTGTTTGATGTATTTTACAAATCTGAGCTGGACGTTGGGGCCGGAGGTCCCGTAATGCTTCGTTTCATTATCCACCTGGTAACCGATTACAGCCGGATGCCTGCTGACACGGCTGATTAACCGGCGGATCATCCGCTCCGCATAGAACAGATATGCAGGACTGGTGATGTCCATGATCTGACGGGCACCGTAACGGCCGGGGCCGCGGGAGGTTTCAGCGAGCACCTCAGGATGCTCCTTAACCATCCACGTAGGCACGGCATAGGTCGGCGTTCCGACAATGACATGAATTCCGGCCTTGTGCATGGCATCCAGCACCCGGTCCACACTGGTAAAATCAAACACCCCATTATGCGGCTCATGTGTGCTCCAGGTGGATTCGGCAATCCGCACCAGATTGATGCCGGCGGCCTTCATCATCCGGATATCCTCATCCAGCCGTTCATAAGGCATGTACTCGTCGTAATAAGCTACGCCATACAATAATTCACGCACATTTAACCTCTCCCTTTATTAATCAAGTAACAATTATATTAATTTATCGGGTTACCATTCTATATTAATTTTAGGGTTGTCTCAGTTCAATGATAAAATCCTGCGATTATATGAATATCGTGCCATGAACAGCCCGCTGCTTTGCTGCACACCAAAAATCCCGCAATCCAAGGGATTGCGGGAAAGCAGGCACAAGCCGGACTTAAGCCAGCTCTAATGCAATTTCCATCATTTTTGTAAAGGAAGTTTGGCGTTCTTCAGAGGTTGTTTCCTCTGCCCGGAAAATGTGGTCACTGATTGTCAGGATGCACAGGGCGTTAACGCCTGCTTGCGCAGCATTTAAATACAGCGCTGCTGCTTCCATTTCGATACACAGAACCCCCATATCCTTCCACTTTGACGCAGCAGACTTGTCCGCATTATAGAAAGTATCACTGGTTAGAATATTGCCGATATGAACCTTCTGCCCTTGTGCATCGGCTGTTTTCTTGGCCTTTTCCAGTAATTCATAGGATGCGGTAACGGCATATTGTCCCGGCAGATTGAACTGGGAAGCGTAATTCGAGTTGGTCGATGCCCCGATACCGAAGACAATATCATACAGATTCAGGTTGTCCTGCAACGCACCTGCCGAGCCAATGCGGATCAGATTCTTCACACCGAATACGTTGATTAACTCCCATGAATAAATGCCGATGCTCGGAACGCCCATCCCTGTACCCATGACAGAGATTTTCTTGCCTTTATAGGTCCCGGTATATCCGAGCATTCCACGGACTTCGTTGAATTGCACCGGATTCTCCAGATAGGTTTCAGCAATGAATTTTGCGCGGAGCGGATCTCCGGGCAGCAAAATGGTTTCTGCGATTTCCGCTCCGTTTGGCTTAATATGCGGGGTTTCTTTAAATTGGGATGTACTCATTCATGCACAACTCCTTCAATGATTTCGTTTGTTTGCAATCAATGAATTATAGCCAGAACACAAGAGATTTGCAAATCATTTCATTTAAAAGCCGGCGAATCCGGCGCCAGGCGGAAATCGTCCCGGCTGGCGTCAGCAAACTCCGGATCAGCGAACCGGGAGCTCCGGTCATTCCCCGTTCCGCGCTGGTAAGCGCCGAATCCGGCATATTCCCGCTTTTTCCAGACCCAGACGGCTTCGTCCGCTCCTGCTTCTGCAAAATAAAGATTATCGTCAATAGTATTATCTATATTACTTGTGTAATCGTTGCTCATTAGAACACCGGTATCGCCGGCTACGATGATATTGCCGCTAATAATATTTCTGCTCAAATTAGCCTGCAGATACAATTGCCCGTTGCCGCCGCCCAGCAGGTCATTCTGGTATAGGGTGTTGGACGCCACCTTGCTGTCGCTTGTGCCTCCACGCTCTTCGTCATAACCGCCCAGGGCAATGCCGGTCAGCCTGTTACGGTAGACAAGATTGTCCCGGACCGTTATGTCACTGGTGAGCCTTCCTTTATGCTCAGATGCAAGCTCAATCCCGATGTCATTATCGTATAGCCGGTTCTGCTCAACAAGAATGGATCTGCCCCCGTCTATATAAATTCCGCCTGCCGAATAGTTGTTATTAGGTAAGGAAGCACCATACGACGGATTATGATTAGACGATATGCCGTATACAATGTTCCCTCTGACCGTTCCGTTACGCGTCTGGTCAACTGCCTCGTCTCCTGCTGTTCCTTCATATCCGATAATGTCGATCCCGATGTTGTCGTTGTCATGAACCCTGTTGTCCGTTATTTCAAAAGTATCCACATTGCCGTTCACGGCCAGAGCCTCACTTGAGCCAAGCACCAGATCATACACTTCATTACCTTCAATGGTAAGCCCGCTTATCGCTTCATCCGCTTCAGTTCCATACACGGCTATGCCGTGAGCATCTCTTCCGGTAAGCTCCTTGCCTGCAGGCGACGCCGTATTCGCAATGGAGTGAATGCGGTTATTAAGCAGCGAGAGGGATTGTCCTGAACCATGTACATAAATACCGGCCGGAACTTCGCCTTGTACCGCCGTTTGGTAGTTGCGGATTTCCAGATCCCGAATCGTCACATAGCTGGCATGATCGATTTCTGCGAGTCCTTCCAATCCGTCTACAGACAGACCCTCACCGTCGAGAACGGCTGCTTCTCCGGGATAACCGGAGAAAGTGACAGGACCGGCTGTCTCCGATCCGCCGGCCGTGATATGCAGCTTCTGGTTATAAACACCGGCTCGAACATAGATATAGCTTCCCGGAGCGGCGTTGTCTGCAGCATGCTGAAGCGTCTCCCAAGGGGAATCTATTGTTCCGGGATTATTGTCATCCCCGCCGACAGCAACATAGTAGGTAGCAGCTTCAACCCGCAGCGGTTCCTCCGGGACAGATGAACACCCGCACAGAAGAAGCATACCGAGCAATATAGCGGGCCGCAGGGTGTATATAGACATCTCTGCACTCCTTTCTTATCTGTCTATATAAAGATAAAGAAGCCCGGCCGGATAACGGCCAGGCTTGCGATGCTCCTCTATTATCCCAGTTCATATGCTTCATTGTCCATAAAAAATCCTATATGCAAATTACCATATATGACTATTTATTGCGATTATTCTCAAATGATTTGTTTAATAATACTTACACATCATTTTGACTGGCGGTGAAATCACATGGACTTTCAATTCATTGAAGAAGCCTTAGTAAAGCAAGAACCGGTTAAAATTCAAGTGAATAGCGGTGAAATATTCTCCGGCTGGTTAGTCTATAGCTACAACTCCAGCTTCATACAGCTGGATACCGGATTTGGATGTATAGCTATTGCCAAGGAGTCCATTAAATATTTTTCTTATGTTTATAAATAAGCTTGCCGGCGTATCTTATACCCTTGGAGCGGGCTGGGCTTTTAGTACGCGCATTGCGTTAAGGACTGCTACCAGACTCACGCCTACATCGGCGATTACAGCCTCCCACATGGTAGCTATACCGAAAGCTCCTAACAGCAGGAACAGTCCTTTAACGAGCAAGGCGAATACGATATTCTGCCAGACAATGGCACGTGTTCTTTTGGCAATTTGAATGGCGGAAGACAGCTTGGAGGGTTCATCGGTCATAATCACAATATCCGCTGCTTCAATGGCCGCGTCAGAGCCGAGTCCTCCCATAGCGACACCGATATCGGCTCTGGCCAGAACCGGTGTATCGTTAATGCCATCGCCGACAAAGATGATTTTTTCTTTAGCTGATTTGGAAGCATCCAGCTTCTCCAGCTCTTCTACCTTGTGCTGCGGCAGCAGCTCGGCATGAACTTCATCAACGCCCAGCCTCCGTCCAATTTCTTCGCCTACCGCTTTGTTATCTCCGGTGAGCATTACAACCTTCTTTACGCCAAGCTGCTTGAGTGAACGGATAGCAGCTGCCGAATCCTCTTTTACCTCATCCGCTATTACAATATAACCTGCGTAACCTTTGTTAATGGCCAGGTGTACTATGGTCCCAACCTCTGAAGGCTCCTGGAAGGAGATTCCTTCAGCCTGCATCAGCTTGGCATTACCGGCAAGAACGGAGCTGCCTTCGAATGTAACCTGTATACCATGACCGGATATTTCGTTGTAATCGGATATCCGCCGTTCATCCAGCTCAACGCCATAAGCCTCTCTAATGGACTGTGCAATAGGATGTGTAGAGTGCATTTCCGCGTAAGCGGCGTACTGCAGGATATCCTCTTTACTCCATTCCCCGGCAGATACAATGGCATTTACCTTAAATGAGCCTTTTGTAAGAGTACCCGTTTTGTCAAAAACCACATATTTTACATCGTTGAGCCCTTCTAAGTAGTTACTTCCTTTAACGAGCACGCCATTCTTGGAAGCAGCTCCAATCCCGCCAAAGAAGCCTAACGGTATCGATATCACCAAAGCACAAGGGCAAGAGATAACCAGGAAGACCAAAGCGCGGTAGACCCATTCAGAGAAGGTCTCACCGGCTAACAATAGCGGCGGCAGAACCGCAAGTAGCAAAGCAACAATGACTACAACAGGTGTATAGTAACGGGCAAATTTGGTGATGAATTTCTCGGTCTCCGCCTTTTTGCTGCTGGCATTCTCAACCAGATCGAGAATCTTGGCTACCGTAGAGTCTCCAAAGGTTTTGGCCACCTCTATCGTCAGCACTCCGTTTTTGTTGATAAAGCCGCTCAGTACATCATCGCCTGCGGCAACTTCTCGCGGTATGGATTCTCCTGTCAGTGCGGAAGTATCCATCGCCGAGCTGCCTTCCAGCACAACTCCGTCCAGCGGTACGCGTTCACCCGGCCGGACAATGATCCTGTCACCGACTCTGACCTCTTCAGGATTAACCCGCTTGATTTCATCACCGGTCTTCACATTGGCATAATCCGGCCGGAGATCGAGCAGAGAGCTGATGGATTTACGGGAACGGTTAACGGCGATGCTCTGAAAAAGCTCCCCTACCTGGTAAAACAGCATGACCGCTACGCCTTCAGGATATTCACCGATGGTAAAAGCGCCGATGGTTGCAATGGACATGAGAAAATGCTCGTCGAACACTTTTCCCCGGATAATGTTTCTGAGCGCTCTAAGTACGATATCTCCGCCTACAATAAGGTAAGAGACAAGGAACAGCAGAAGCTCGGCTGTCGGATTAAGCGTCAGGAGCATAGCTGCAGCGCCGATCGCAGAGCCCGCAATCAGGCGTATGATCATTGTCCGGACGCCGCCGGCACCGTGGTCATGGCTATGTCCGTGATCCTCCTCCGCATGAGCATGAGCATGCGCGTGATCGTGGTCTGCACCGACCTCGTGCTGATGAGTATGATGAGAGTGGCTACTGCCATCTGTATGATCATGCTGTCCAGTCTCACTGTTGCTTTCTTTACCGCGATGGCCCGCTATTTTTGGAGCAGAGGGTTTAATTTGGCTGATAAATGCAATTCCCGGTTCAAGTAGCTTCACTTTCTTCCGGGCGGAATCCATAATTTCCGCTTCACGGGCAGAGTCGAACTCCATCGTCAATGACTGGTTCACGTAATTTACAGAGCAGGAAGAAATACCGTCAATTTTCTTTACGCCGTCTTCAATCTTCAGTGCGCAGTTGGCACAATCCAATCCTTTCAGCAGAACCTTACGTTTGACTAAGGATGAGCTTGCTTCCATGGCCTTTCACCTCACGATTATATATGATCAACTGTTCATATGATGGTTTTATTATATTCTTCCAAATTCCTGTTCGTCAAGGTGAAAAGCCTATTATTTCCTGAGTGTGCACAAAAAATCCCGTAATCGGAGTTGGCCGGCTACGGGATTTATCCTGAAATTGTGCTGTTACTTTACACCCATTCTACTGCTTTGAGTGAGTTGGAATTCAGGATACTGTTGCAATATCCTACATGGTGCTGCACATGGCGGATCTGCATCAGGACAACATCCATGTTGGTGATTTCAGCAAATAGGACACAGGGCTCCATTACATTGTCGTCTGTGAGCTGATCCAGAAACGTACGGGCTATGCCTGCTATTTCCTGTATGTAAGTCTTCATTTCCTCTTTGGTGGGATAGTCCGTGCAATCCTCATCCAACGCTTCCGTTATATCTCTGCCGAAGTCAGGTATAATGAATTCTTCCTCCTTCTGCAGCCTGAACCAGAATTTCATGCTCGTTGCCGTATGAAAAATATGCTTCCAGTACTTCTGCTTCGCATCCAGCCAAAGCGCATCAGGCCCGGCATCGACCAGCTGCTGCAGCATTTCTAACGACGGCTCGAACTGTCTTCTTAACACAGCTACCATTCTGTCACTCATCTTCATCAGCTCCATTCTCATAATATGGAATTGTGACTACATTCTAGATTATGACAGGCGATACCTTCTCTAAGCCGGTGAAGCTCTTGGCAGATTTGTGAATCATCACAAGCTTTCGCCCTGCGTTCAACTGCACTCATTCAAACCACTGCTTATGCTTATCAAAAAAACGGTGGAAAAACCGTACATTATCCAGCTCATACCATTCGGCCGTTTGCAGCGGATTAGCATCGAGGTTGTATATTTTGGCCTGCAGCGTGCCTAAGACAAACGGAGAATGTGTAGCAATAATAAACTGACTGTCCAAATAACGGGCCAGCTCATTGATCTGCTCGGCCAGCTTGATCTGATTGGCGGGAGAAAGTGACGTTTCCGGCTCGTCCAGCAGATACAATTGGCCGGGCAGCAGATATTCCTCAAAAAACTGCATCGAGGTTTCGCCGTTGGAGTATTTTTCCTGGGAAAACTGGATGTTCTTCACCTTCTGCTGAAACGCATATGAGCCTTCATATTGCTCTGCCTCCGTCTTGCTCATCCCGTTCTTCTTCTGCTCATGTATTAGCCCTTCGCGCAGCACGGAGGCCTGCTGTATCTTCTTGATCTCATACAATATGTCCTCGGATTTCATATAACGGCTTCCCTCCGGAAGCTGCTGTAATTCCCGCTCCAGCTTGTCATAGCCAAGCTGGCAGCTGCTTAAATCAAGGAACTGCTGAACAAACAGGCTGAACCCGTAGCTTGTCATCGGCTCAGCTCCCGATATACCCAGCTTGTTGGCAATGATATTAAGCAGAGTGGATTTACCGCTGCCGTTATTACCGTACAATACGGTTACCCGGTCAAACAATAACACCTCCCCGGCCTTATGCTTAAAGACATGATCGGGGTAGATGTTAGGATTTCGGCTGATATGATCAGATAGCTTGAAGCTCCTCAGATAGATCATGGATGCACTCCTTTGGCATGTTGGATCAGCTCACGGTCCTGTCATGCTTCCCGAATCCGCTCTCACAGGTGATATCTGTTTGAAGTAGTCCGTAGAGCGTTTGTTTGGCATTCTCCAGATTAAGCTGGACTGCTTCTATCTCTGCTATTTTTTCTTTAATGATGCGTGCATGCTCTTCCTTTGTTATTCCCTTTAACGAAATCATAGATTTAATATTGTTGATTGTAAATCCGACCGCTAGACAATTTTTCACGACCTGCAGATAGTCAATAATGTCGGAGGTATAATTCCGGTAATTGTTCTGTTCCCGCAAAATGTACTCATCCGTGATAATACCCATCTTCTCATAATAACGGATAGTGGAAATGGGCAGGTCAATCCTGTTTGCCACTTCACTGATTTTCACGATAATCACCTCATGTTAAACTCTTGCTATAAAGTATACTTCATAGTTTACAATCCTTCTAGTGAGCAGCAATAACATCCGCACACCTCACAAATACTATCCTGAAGGAGCCTGTTTACATGAGTACAATTACCGGGAAATACCGTAAAACCAATGATTTCAATAAAATCGCCCTGGAGCGCCGTTCCGTTAAAGTCTACGATCCCGAAGTGAAAATTAGCCGGGAGGAAATGACCGAAATCCTGGCAGAGGCAACCCGCGCTCCTTCCGCAATAAACATGCAGCCATGGCGTTTTCTTGTCATTGACACACCTGAAGGTAAAGAGAAGCTTGCACCGCTGGCCTCATTCAACCAGACGCAGGCGCTGACCTCCTCAGCTGTAATTGCAGTATTTTACGATGCTGACAATACCGAATTCATGGATGAAATTTTCGGCAAATCCGTTGAGCTTGGATATATGCCTCAGGAAGTTATGGATATGCAGCTGCAGCAAGTGAAGCCTTATTATGCTAATATGTCTGCAGCCGAGCTGCGTGATGTGAACCTCATTGACACGGGCCTTATCTCAATGCAGCTAATGCTTGTTGCCCGTGCGCACGGCTATGATACGAACGCGATGGCTGGTTATGCCAAGGATCAGATTGCCGAGGCATTTGGCCTGGACAAGGCCCGCTTTCAGCCGGTAATGCTGATCTCAATAGGTAAAGCAGCCAAAGCAGGCTATCCTTCCTACCGTTTGCCGGTAGATACCATTACAACCTGGGCGTAATCAGCAGTTGGGCCTAAATAGAAAGACCCGTAAAGTATACGGGTCTTTTTTAATAACTATAAAGTCACTCGGCCGGCGCAGCAGACATCTTTTCACTTTTGACAGCTGCTCTGGAGGATATTCTAAGGAACAGTGACACCAGCAGCCCCAATACAAGAATAGAGCCCAGTATCTCAAAGGAAAGCAAGTAGTTCCCGGTCTTTAACAGCTTTAATGCTATCATAGGTCCTGTGCTGGCGCCAAGAAACAGGATGAAGGCATTGAACGAAATCGCAGAGCCTCTGGACTGTCCGCCCAGCTGGCTGACGATCGAAATGATCACAGGAGTAATCAGCGCGATGCCTGATACAAACACAATGCTCATAAGGATGATAACCGGCAGACTCGCGCTAAAGCCTAATGCGAATAGCCCGGCTGCCGCGAGAGCTAACCCGCCACGCAGGACAGCTGCAGTTCCCAGCTTTTGAGCGATCCGTCCGGCAAAGGGGGACAACAGCATGCCGGCAATTCCGGCTGCACGGATATACAGGATTTGCTGCGGCGAAAGGCCGAACTTTGGCGAGCTTAAGTAGCTTCCGAGCACAGTGTACATGCCCACTAATGATAACAGAAGAACAAAGGTTACGCTAAAAGCCAACAGCAGCTGCGGCTGCTTCAGCAAGCCTGTCATCTGCTTGAATTTTAGGAGTATATGCTCCTTAGGCCGGTGTAAATCATCTTTAGGCAAGAGTGTGATAACGATGATTGCAGTAATTCCGTACACAATCCCCTGAACGAAGAATATACCATGCCAGCCCAGCCGCTCATTAACAATTCCGCTAAACACCTGGCCCACAATTCCTGCCATTAACAGCCCGGAGCTGATGAAGCCAACCGCAGTCAGCCTTTTGTGCGGAGGGAACATCTCTCCGGCATATACGAGCGAAATCGGTGCAAAGGCGGCAGCGATCAGACCCTGCAAGCCCCTGAGGACAATAAGCCAGAAAAAGCTGTTCACAAATCCGATCGTAATGGTAATGACAGTAAGGCCGATAATGCTGGCTACCAGGAAAATTTTGCGTCCGTAGCGGTCTGAGAAAGGCCCGTATAGCAGACATCCCAGAGCATAACAGAGTGAAAATGCGCTGCCGATCCAGGCAACCTGACTTACACTGATCTGAAACGCCTGAGCAAACACGTCCGAGAGCGGAATGGTTATATACATACTGGTCATAATGACCAGACCGCACCAGAATAAGATGAGGGTCATTAAGGAATAGCTTTTGTTGTTACGCGGCAGGTCTGTGTTCTGATTCATATCGAGAAGATCCTCCAGGTACTGGTTAATTTGAGATGGTAATTCCTTGCATAACATGATTTAACAAATTGTCGATGTACGCCTCATCCGGAAGCTTTTTATAGATGAGAATTTGAAAATAAAGAGGTCCATAGAGCAGATCCAATACGATATCCATGGCTATGCCGGATTGAACCTCGCCGTTGTCGATGGCTGTCTGGAGTACCTGCCTTGCTTCGTTTCTTTTAATGATTAGAAATGAATGATAGAAGGCGCCAGCTATTTCCTCGTTCTCGGTAACTATTGTTAGTGTCGACTTCCCGATGCTGCTGCCCAGAATACGCGCTAATGCGCCGAGCTGCTGCTTGAAGTTATCCTTAAGAGGCTTACCGGGGTCAAAATCAAACTCGGACTCCACAGTCATCAGAAAAGCATCCAGCACCAGCTGGGCTTTACTGTTCCACCATCTGTATATCGTTGCTTTGCCTACTCCGGCTTGTGCGGCAACCGACTCTACCGTTAAGGAGGAATAGCTGCTTGTTTCCAATAGCGCTACCGTTGCTTCCAGGATTTCTTTTTTATTCCGGGCTTCCCTATGCTGTTTCATATTCATAATGCCTTCCTCCTCTCCTGCCGAAACGAAACGTATCGTATCATTATCCGATAAAAATTCATCTTTGTAAATTTAAAATAATAATCAAATGAAAAAAACGGATAATCTGCCCTTGAGTAAGGAAGACATCCGTTTTTGGGATCTGATATTTTATTAACTATATTAATAATTAATTAGATTAAGATACCCGATCCATAGGCAAAAGCTCCAACCGTTACCGGAAGTACGCCGCGGGTGAAGCTTTGTCCTGCCAGTACCTTGGCCACAGACTGCATCGCCAGAGGTTTATTCTCATAAGAAGCAATATAGGTGCGTATACCGGATACAGCGGTAAAATCATAAGGGTTACGCACTGCCACAACGATAACCCTGCATCCTGTCCGCGCAGTAAGCTCCTGCAGAATCTGGCGTTGACCGGGCGAAAAATCGGCGTTGTAGGTCGCTGCCACAATCTGAGTAAAGGAGCGGCTCTCCTCCAGCACCAACGCGATCTCCTCTGCTGAAGGGTCAACGCCGATAATCCGTTCAGTAACCCCGTCATAATAAGGCTTCAGTGCCTTTCCAAGAGTCATTTCCTCCTGCAGGGCTTCGACTACCTCATGATTGACCCGGACCTCCGGCCAGATGACATAGATGCCTTGGTGTTCCGCCAGCGGAAGCTGTCCGTCGTCACATAATAAGGTAATGCTCTGTTCGCTGAGGGCACGGGCTGCTTCATGCGATGCTTCGGTAGCGAGCTGCTGCTGTACGGCCGGAAAGGCTTGCGGCTCTGCTCCGGTAATTCCCCGTTTGGCCTTAAGGCTTGCCAGCCGCTGCACGGATGCATCGATTCTGGCCTCGGAAATCTCTCCGCAGATAACAGCCTCAGTTACAGCCTCTATCGCCTCAACCTGCCAGCTATACGTATGGCTGACGAGGATAAGATCGGCCCCGGCTTTGACCGCCTGCACGGCTCCCGGTCCCACTCCGACGGTCTGCGAGATGGCGTTCATCTCCAGACAGTCTGTGACGATGACACCGTCAAAGTTCAGCTCCCGGCGCAGCAGCCCGGTCAGAATATTCTCAGACAGGGTTGCCGGAATGATGTCATCCTCATAGGCCTTAAATACGACATGCGCAGTCATGACTGCATCGACTCCGGATTCAATGATCTTCTGAAACGGCAGCAGCTCAACCTCCCCCAGTCTTTCGCGGTTATGGCTGATAGACGGAAGTGCCAGGTGGGAATCCGTATCCGTGTCTCCGTGGCCTGGAAAATGCTTGATCGTGGCCGCTACGCCCGCTTCCTGATAGCCGGCAGCGGCTGCGCTGCCCATTTCGCTGACCAGCAGCGGTGATTCACCATAAGAGCGCACACCAATGACCGGGTTGGCAGGATTGTTATTAACGTCGACACATGGCGCAAAGTTCATATTAATTCCCAGGTGGCGCAGCTCTGCTCCGGCAATTGCCGCCGCATGCCGAACCCCTTCCGGATTGCGGGTTGCCCCCAGTGCCATGTTGCCGGGCATCAGGGTGACTCCGTCCTCAATCCGGGCAACCATGCCCCCTTCCTGATCAATCGCGATCAGCAGGGGCTCGGACGCTGCCCGCTGCAGCGCGGCTGAACAGGCGTACACTTGCTCAACCGTTCCGATATTGCGCCGGAAATAGATAATGCCGCCAATATGATAATCCTGAATCAGTGTCAAAATATCCTTGTTTGGGGATGTGTCCATAAATCCGCACATGAACATCTGTCCCACCTTATGGCGGATACGAAGGTTGTGGTCTGTTCCAGCATCCATTATTGAGCTACAGCTCCTTTGATCTTGAGTTATATTGTTCTTCCGGTTGTCAGCACATCTGCCAGCGACTCCAGCGAATAGGCTGAGGTTCCGCAGACCAGGATAACAGACGCAGCGGATGGCAGCCGGTCAGCGTCATAAGGATTACGCAGAACGGCAGCAATTAACGGCTTCTCGCGGTTAAGGGCTTCGGCCAAATCCAGCTGTCCGCTGAAAATATGGGCGTTCCAGGTGCCCAGAATAACTGTATCGCATTCCTCAAGCCCGGCTATGATCTCATTAATCATACCGGAAGCAGCAGGATTGTTCGGAATATACTGTACTGAAAGATCAAACCCCCGGTCTGCCAGAAGCCCTCCCAGCTCAAGAGCCTTGCTGTCGGTATTATCCGCCAGGGTCAGCCTCTCCGGCTGCGGCAGCAGCAGCAGATACCGCAGCTCCGCTGATAATGGCAGCTGCTTCCGGGGATCACGCTGCAGCTTTACTGTTGCGCGGGTAAGCTCGGCTGTCCTGCTGTCCCACTCGGTGCGCGGCACCGGAGAGGCGTGCCTGCTGTGCAGCAGCATCCGCTCCTGAAGCCGGGCAATCCGCTGCAGGGATTCGTCAATTCTGGCCTCTGCAATCCGGCCATTGCGGACAGCTTCGGCTATCCCCCGGATGACGCGGTCCTGGAATTCAGGTGTATGACACATCAGGATCATGTCATTGCCGGCAGCCACTGCAAGCTCACCGATCAGCTCCGGCTCAAAGGTGTTGCGGATTGCCACCATTTCGACGTCATCCGTGCAGATGACACCCTGGTAACCCAGCTCATTGCGCAGCAGGTCTGTAACAAAGAACGGACTTAGCGAGGCCGGGAGGCCTTCTGCCTGCGGAATTTCCGGAAAGACGATATGCGCCATCATGACCGCGTCGCTGCCTGCAGCTATGGCGGCCGTGAACGGAATAAGGGGTCCGCTCTTTAGCTCCTCCAGGGTCAGCCCGCACGCCGGAAGCTCAATATGCGAATCACCATCCACCTGTCCGTGGCCTGGAAAATGCTTGGCAGTAACGGCAACTCCAGCTTCATGCATCCCCTTGATAAACGCGGCGCCAAGCTCTGCTACTATAGCCGGCTCTTCACCGTAAGAGCGGACACCGACTACAGGATTCAAGATGTTCGTATTTACGTCCAGCACCGGTGCCCAGCTCATCGGAATGCCCAGTGCAGCCAGCTGGCTGCCGATAAACTTTCCCTGCAGAAAGGCGGCTGCGGGATCTCCGGTCAGTCCAACTGCCCGGTTGCCCGGCACATGCGGGAACATCCTCTTCAGATTAGCCAGGCTTCCCCCCTCTTCATCAATGGAGAGAAGGTAAGGTGAAGTGAAACCGAGCCGCTCTGCGGCAGACGTTACACCGTGGACCAGCCTGCGAAGCTGATATTCGTTGTTTATATTATGCGGAAACAATCCGAGCCCGCCTGAAGGCAAGGCTCCCTGCCGCTCCTCGAACGCGGAGTCCGCTGCCATAGAAGGCAGTCCGGTTATACACATCCTGGCGATTTTTTGTTCCAGGTTCATATGAAAAATCCCGGCAGATAAGCTTTGTTCTGCTCAAGCATCTCATCCAGCATCGCTTCTGCGTCATTGGCTGAAGGAACGAGCGGATGATGGGCAAGAGCGAGCAAGGCGGTTGCGCGGCTGCCGGTTACAGCCGCTTCAATTGCCAGGCCTTCATAGGTTTTGACCGCATGAATCAGGCCTTTGGCCGCTTCCGGTACGACAGTAACCGGCATGGCGACAGGTCCATCCTTGTGCACTTTGCAATTGACCTCAATGCAGGCATCGTCCGGAAGGAACCCGAGAATGCCCTGATTAGGCACATTCAGCGTCTGAATATCGCCGGAATCATTATACAGTGAGTTCATCAGCCGGACTGCCGCTTCGGAGTAATAGGCTCCTCCGCGCTGCTCCAGCTGCTTCGGCTTTTCGGCCAGCTCCTCGTCCTTATACAGCTCGAACAGCTCATCCTCCAGGCGCTGCACCGTTTCGGCCCGTGTCTCTCCCCGGGCGGCAGCCTCCTGCTGCTCCGCCAGAATTTCGCGGTGCAGATAGAAATACTTCAGATAATAGGAAGGAATTGCCTTGAGCGCTGACAGCAGCGTCGCATTCCAGTCATACTGCGGGACATTGCGGGCAGAATAGCCGTCCCGGTTCGCCAGCAGCTCAGGCAGCTTGGATTCACCGTCAACGGTAATGGTGCTGATCCAGTGCAGATGATTCAGGCCGGCAAATTCACAGTAAATCCGCTCGGCCGGCACCTGATACAGCTCAGACAGCCATTTGTAGGCGGCAATCGGAGAATTACACAGCCCGATGGATTTGATGCTTGAATGCTTATGAATAGCCTCGGTCACCATGCCTGCAGGATTTGTAAAGTTCAGCAGCCACGCATCCGGGCAAAGCTCCTCCATATCTCTCGC
Organism: Paenibacillus sp. FSL R7-0273; assembly: GCF_000758625.1. Taxonomy (NCBI): domain Bacteria; kingdom Bacillati; phylum Bacillota; class Bacilli; order Caryophanales; family Paenibacillaceae; genus Paenibacillus; species Paenibacillus sp. FSL R7-0273. Next base: position 3,723,303 of record NZ_CP009283.1, on the reverse strand, counting down.
GACCTCCAGCAGCACCGGAATCGTCCGCAGCGCCTTCATCATGCCTCCAGGACCGGTCGTTTCCTGCCCGATCATCCCGTACTTGAGCGGAATGGTCTCATCCCAGCCACGGGCCTCCAGTCTGCCTACACGCATCTGGGTAGTGACAAAGCTGGCATCTGCCAATGCCGAGCGCCGGTCAAGCGTAAGACTGAGCTCAATCGGCAGCCCGGATCTGGCGATCATCCGCTTGGCAAGCTGTCCGACAATGGACAGCTTGTGGAGTCCTTCCTGTATATCAACGAGTACGATTTCTGTTACAGGAAAAGTAGAGTAGTTAAGGATAAATCCTTCAATCAGCTCGGGAGTATAGGAGGAGCCGCCCCCGATTACAGCTACCTTCAATCTTTGAGCCATACTGCATTCGCCGCCTTTACGGATAAGGTTTGATGTAACTGTTCATAGACGTCTTCCGCCACCTGTATTCCGGATCTCTCCATAGCCAGCAGCAGCGCTCCGGCCACAGGCTCTTGTTCAAGCTTTCGCAGGGTACAGCCCGGAGCGGCAGCTGACACCGCCTCTGATATATATGGGACAACATACCGGCTCTCGCCGCGGGTCAAAATACTGCCCGCAAGCACCAGATCGAAGACATCCTGCTGCATGCCCAGTCTCCAGATCACCGCGCTTGCTGCAATGCCCAGCTCTCTGCCCTGCCGCTGCAGGATTTCACGTGCTGTTTCATCCTCGGCGGCAACCTCAAAGAGCAGCTTGGCGATTTCGTGCGGCACACGCAGGCTGTGGTCAAGGTAATAGTGAAACATATCAGCTTCGGAGGCGTAGCCGAGCTTGCCGAGAATCGCCTGAGTCAGCCGGGTTGGCCGTCCCCGGCCCTCCCAGGCGCGGATTACAGAGCGGAACGCTTCCACTGCCAGATCGCCGCCGCCGCCGAAGTCGCCGAAGGTATAGCCGAACCCGCCTACCTGCAGCTCCTGCCCGCTGCGGTTTATTCCGTAGCAATTGGTTCCGGTACCGCAGATAACGACAGCACCATAGGACTGGCGGGTGCCTGCCCTTAAACCGATTACTGTGTCGCATACAATGTGGTGGGGCTCCATGCCCAACTTGGCAATCATCGGACGCAGAATTCTGAAGTCCGCTTCCCGGTCAGCTCCCGCCAGTCCGAATACCGAGCTGGTAACCTGCTCTTTACGCAGCCCTGCCTGGCGCATCGCCTCTTCTACAGCCTGACGGATGTTGATTTCGGCCCTTTCGGCCCCTGTCTGATGGTTGCCGCATCCGCTTGCGCCGCGTCCGGTAATCCGGCCCGCGGCGTCGGATATGACGGCCAGTGTTTTGCTGCCTCCGCCGTCAACGCCCAAGTAATAGTTCAAGGTCTCCCGCTCCTGTATGTCAGTTTCATTTGCCCAGCTTGCTCAGGTTCTCCTGCCATTTCTCCGTCTTGAATTTCAGCAGCTCACTGTATCCGACCTGCTGTGCATCTGCCTCAGCCTTATCCAGAACAGCCAGCACCTCAGCTTCGCTTTTGGCGTTGAGCACAGCCTGCGCTCTGGCTTTTTCGTAAATTTCGCCAACGCTCTGCGAGATGATCCCTTCCTGGGAGTCGCCTGCCGGAGCCAGATTTACGAATTCGGTCGTATCAAACTGTGTTTTCCAGGTAATCTCGGACTGCCATTTGGTTTCCCAGCTCTTCTGGTCCTCCGGCAGCGTGGATTCAAATTTCATTTTGGAATTGTCCACATACACCGTGTTACCGTTCCACTGCAGGTTGACTGTAGCGTTCATCAGCTCATCGCGGCCCTTAGTATCCGTCGTGAAGGCCTCTGTGAACAGCGGTGCGCCTTCTTCATCTGTTCCGTCCCAGTACTTGCCCTCAGGTCCCCACATAATAATCCGCTGGCCTTCAGGTCCGGTGAACCAGTCCAGGAAAGCGAAGACCGCTTCCGGATCCTTGGCGGCGGAGGTAATTACACTCACATTCCAGCCAAGCTGATTGTAAGCTCCGGGGAAAATTTTGTTTTTATCCAGACCCGCCTTATGGATAGGCCAGACCATGATGTAGCCGGCTTCCGGGTCCTGCTCCTTCAGCAGCGAGTTGCCGATTGCGCCGTATTCAGTCGGACTGGAAGCGGCGTATACTGCAATGTTGCCTGTAATAATCTTCTGCTCCACCTGTTCAAGATTCTGGGTGAAGGCATCCTGGCTGATCAGCTTATCCCGGTACAGCTGATTCGCATACACCAGCGAGGAACGGAAGGCCTCATCTTTAAAGACCGAGGTCATTTCATTGCCGTTCGGAATCGCCATCATACTGAGAGCGCTATATACATACGGGCGGTTCTCGGCAAAGGCGGACGACAGGACATCAATACCTTCCGCGCCTTGTCCTACCTCAAACGGAACTACATCCGGATACTTTTCCTTGACCAGCTTCAGGTACGCATACAGGTCGTCAGTTGTCTCCAGCGGCGGGGTGCCCAGATCGTTGTAGATTTTTTTGTTAACCAGATATCCCGAGTTGCCGTTCGGCTGAGTCGTATACCAGTTCGGGAACTGATAGAGCTTACCGTCGGAGGACCGCAGCATATCCAGCGTCTCTTCGCCTGCCCATTCCTTCAGGTTCGGGTATTTGTCGAGATAATCATCAAACGGCACCAGCGCTCCGGCAGCCCGCAGCTGCTCAACATCTGCACCGCGCTCCATCCAGATCACATCAGGAAGCTCACCGGATACGATCATTGTACTGAGCTTTTGCTTGGCATTGCCTCCCGAGCTGACCGGCAGGACATTCACCTGCTTATTATCCTTAATCCATTTGGAGGAGAGATCCTCGCCCCAGTTAGGCATTGTATACCAGTCGTAATGGCCGTAGAAGGAGAATTCGAGCGGCTGCTCACCAAGCACATATCCCCCGCCCTCAGCGCTATCCGGATTATTGCTTTCTGCTGCATTTGCGTTGTTTCCGGAATTTGCAGAATTGGAAGGACTGTTATTTCCGCCTGTACAGCCTGTTAAACCAATCATAAGACTAAGAACCGCCGCCAAAGCGGACACCTTTGTTTTGCCTGAGATCATTGGTTCATTCCCCCTTGAGTTCCTTTATTCTTTTAGTGAACCGACCATAACGCCCTTAACGAAGTACTTTTGCAGGAAAGGATACACGCATAAAATCGGGATCGTAGCGACCATCATGGTAGCCATGGACAGGGATTTGGTTGTGACGGCGCGCATTTTGTTCATCCGTCCCTGGGCAGCCGCATCCAGCTGGGCCATCTGCTCGGACATGATGTTGGAGTTGAGGATCTGCTGCAGCTTGGTCTGAATCGGCATCAAATCGACATTGCTGAGGTAGATGCTGGGTGTGAACCAGTCGTTCCAGTGATAGACTGCGGTGAACAGGGATAAGGTCGCAATGACCGGTCCTGAGAGCGGAAGCACAATGCGCAGCAGCACTCCCCAGTTGGAGCAGCCGTCGATTCTCGCGGATTCCTCCAGTCCTGCCGGTATTCCTTTGAAGAAGGTCCGGAAAATAATCATGTTCCACACGCTGATCAGACCCGGGATGACCATAACCCAGAAGGAGTTGAACATGCCCAGCTCGCGGATCAGCAGGAAGCTCGGAATCAGACCGCCGCTGAAATACATGGTGATGATGCAGAAAATCATATAAAACCTGCGTCCCATCAGCTCTGATTTGCTCATGCCGTAAGCAAAAATGGCAGTTGCGGCAATTGAGGCAAAGGTGCCGATTACGGTCCGCAGTACGGAGATCACGAAGCCGTTAATCAGGCGGCTGTCCTGGAATACCACCGAGTAATTCTCCAGAGAGAACTGTCTGGGCCAAAAAGTAACTCCCCCGCGCATGGTATCTGTTCCGTTGTTAAAGGAAATAACTCCGGCGTTCCAGAAAGGGTAAAAGGACAGAAAGGCTAATATTGCTAGTAAAATGTATATCACCGTTACAAGAATCCGGTCTCCGGCTGACAGCTTCATCTATATCTGCCCCCTTTCATGCTTCACCATAGGCTGTTGCCGGATTTACGTGCGGCATAATTCGCCCCGACCAGCAGGAACACTCCGATCAGCGATTTGAACAGGCCGGCTGCCGTAGCGTAAGAATAACGGTTGTTCTGAATACCGATCCGGTATACATAGGTGTCCAGGACATCGCCGACATCACGCAGCACGGGATTGGAGCCAAGGAGCAGGATGTCTTCAAAGCCTGCGCTGAGCAGATTGCCGATTGCAAGAATCAGGAACACAATAATGACCGGCAAAATGGAAGGCAGCGTAATGGCAAACATCTGTCTCAGCTTACCTGCACCGTCTATCGAGGCCGCCTCATGCATATGCGGATCAATTCCGGCAATCGCTGCGAGGTAGACGATGGAGGAAAAGCCGATCTCCTTCCACACTCCTGTTGTGACAAGGATGGTCCAGAAATATTCCGGCAGCGACAGGAAGTTGATCGGGTCCCTGATCAGGTTCAGCTGCTGGAGCAGCATGTTCACGCTGCCGTTCTCTGTGGAGAGCATGGACATTACGAAGCCGGAGACAATGACCCAGGAGAGGAAATGCGGCAGATAGCTGATCGTCTGCACCGTTCTTTTGAACACTCTGCTGCGCACCTCATTCAGCATCAGTGCCAGCAGAATCGGTGCCGGAAAGCCGACCAGCAGCTTGAGCAGACTGATTACAATCGTATTGCGCATGACCGTCCAGAACTCAGGTGCGGCAAAAAACATCTCAAAATGCTTAATCCCCACCCATGGACTGCCCCCAAACCCCTTGAACAGATTGTAATCCTGAAAAGCCATCAGCACCCCGTACATCGGGATATAGCTGAAGACGAGGATAAAGAACAGGGCCGGCAGCACCATCAGCTGAAGATCCCACTGCCGGGCAAAGCGTTTGAGTGCATTTGGCTTCCGGAGCTCTTCGTTTGTCTTAATGTGATAGGCGATCTTCTGCATTTCAACCTCCTTTTCCATATACTTCTTGTTAATCCTAATAACTTATGTTGTTATATTTACTGACCTCATCATAACTCTATTCTGTTTCAGACACTCCGCCTAATCGCTCGAATACTGATACTATCTTACTGTCGATAATCGTTGGTTGAGTCCGCACATTACGCGGCTCCATACCGATGTGGCGCTTGAACAGCCGGTTAAAATTGGATAAGGTGCGGAAGCCGCATTCCATGGCGATGTCCAGGACCTTGCGGTCTGTATTCTGCAGCAGGGTGTAGGCATTCTCCAGCCGCAGCTGGATCAGATAGAGCAGCGGGGACATGCCTGCCGTACGGCGGAAGATATCACTGAAGCGCGAAGGGCTTAAATAGACCAGGGCAGCCAGCTCCTCGAGGGTCCACGGATAGGCCGGCTGCTCCTCCATCATGCGGGTGACATGCAGGATTTTTTCAAGCTGGGTGGTTGTTACAGCGGATTTGCTGGCCTGCAGGGAGTCCATGCGAAAGTACCGGTTGACGTATACGAAGAATTGCAGCAGCTGGGCATAGACAATCGAGGTGTAGGATCTGCGTTCTGCCTCATGCTCCTCCTGCATATCCAGCAGCAGAGCACGGAGTAGCCCGATATGCTCATTCTCACGGTCAAGCAGATTGCTGAAATGCAGCCCCATTTCCTTAAAGGGAGCCAATATATCCGGATCACAGCGTACAATCCCCAGGAACCAGGACGCATCAAAGGTGATTACCTGCATGATCAGGTTCCCTGTCTCATAAGCACAGTGCAGATCGTTGGAGTTAATCAGCAGAATGTCCCCTTCCCGGAAATCATACCGCTCCCCGTTAATCATGTAATACCCTGTACCGGATTTAATCATATTAATCTCCAGCGCATCATGGGCATGCAGTCTCTGATAAGTTGAGGTAACGCCAATCGTATCACCAAGAATAACGGGATATTGCCTGGAAAATACAACCTTTTCCCTGAGGCTGTTATGACCGCGCGTCTGCATAGGCTGCCCCTCCTCTTTATAATGGCTCAATGTGTGTGGAACTGGTGAAAACTTACTGTATCTTGCTGGAAAATAATCCGAATCGGCTTATATTCATCCTAGTAGAACACTATTTATGTGTCAAGAATAGTTACATCTCTTTTATAAACTGCATTAAAAAAAGTGTGCAGCAGGCTTGTTAGCCTGATTACACACCTTTATAAAAGGAATTGCGAATATTAATGCAAGCTGCTTCAAATCTCAAGCTCCCGCTTCCCGTACATGAAATAGGTGAGTGCTGCAAAAGCACCTGCCAGCAGAGTTCCCAGCACCAGGCTGCCGGCGTTTAGCCCGTTCCCCTCCACAATCCGGTTGTAGCTGAAATATTTGAATGGTGACAGTATATTCAGCATAACAAGCTGATCCGACAATTCCGTAATTTTGGCTACGATAAAAGAACTGACCAGAATACCTGCGGCGGCAGCTCCCGAGCGTTTCGGATTCTTCAGGATTGCTGCAAGCAGGGCGCCAAGCGCCAGAAAAATCAGCTGTACGATAAGCATACTGAGCAGGAACAGAGAAATCTCCGCGGAAATGTCCTTGCCTTTGTTATAAGCAGATACCATTAAAATAGAAGAAACAAGCGTAACGAGGTTAAGCACGATAATTTGGACCAGAGCGGCCAGCAGCTTGGAAGTCACAATCGACGAACGGGATACCGGCTTAGCCAGCAGGAACTCTGCGGTCTTCTCCCTCTCCTCTTTAGCTATTATACTGCTCCCCAGCAGCACGGCATGGATGGCGGCAGTAAGCTCCATGTACAGAAACAGCAGGGCGAAATAACCGCTCATAACCGTAACATCCAGCGTCCCTATCCCCATTAGCGCCTTCATGGCGGCAGGCATTTGGTTAAACACCTCACTGCTTGCCCCTCCGGAGGAATAGGCAGTGTATTTGCCCATTCCGCTGACTATCAGCAAAAACATACCTATGCTCCAAATGATCAAGCCTTTGCGTCCCGCCTTCAATTCTCTCCAAAACATATTCATTAAGTTATCCCCCTATACTGCATGAACATCCTTCCGGATGTATACCCGGTAGCTGACGGTTACCGCAGCTGCAATAATAACGGCACCGGCTATAAGATACTGCAGTTCATATCCGCTATGCTCAATGATATATATGCTGTCGAAATATTGAAATGGCGAGAGGTAACGAACTGCACCCCCGCCTGATCCTGGATTAAGCAGTGCACCTGCCATATACAAGCCGAAAACGGCGCCTAGCGACAGCGGCAGCACATTTCGGAGTCTTGTAAAAAATACGGAGGCAGCCAGGCCGATAGCCAGAAACATCAGCTGGATAAACAGCAGCGGAAGATTAAGCAGCAAAAACAGGTGTAAGCTGAAATCTGCTGCTGCCAATGCACCGGCTATACCGGCTGTTACTGCGAAAAAGACAATATCAATGGCAAGAACGGCTGTAACTGCGGCGAACAGCTTGGCGCTAACGATGCTGGACCGGGACACCGGCTTGACGAGCAGAAAATCCGCCGTGCGCTCCCGGGCTTCTTTTGAAAGAATGGATGCCCCGAGATGCATGGCCTGAATAGCCCCGCATAGCGCAATATATACAAACACCATGGAATAGTAGCCTGGAATAGACGTTATGTAATCCAGATGAATCCCGAGCATCTCCCGCACAGAGGCGGGGTAGCCCTCCAGCAGCGCGGTGAAGTATGCAGCATCTTTTACCATACTTGGATAAATGGACAGAAACAGTGCGGATAATGCAATCATGGCACAGACCCAGATTCCGCCGGATTTACGGAGCGCCTTCAGCTCATGCATAACCATATTCATCCCGCTCAATCCCCCTTCACATAATAATGCATGAAGATTTCCTCAAGATCGGGCTCTTCAATGGAAAGGTTGCGGAGCTCGGTTGCGGACAGCTTTTGAATAATGGTATTGATGTTCCCCTTAAAAATGAATGTCGCCGCGTTGCCGTTAACGGTCAGATTGCTGACTCCGCTGATTTGAAAAGCATCCCTGCTGATATCTGAGGTGCCTTCGATGCTGATCCGTTTGTAATTGTTCTCGTGCAGGGTGCTCATCTTCTCCAGCTTAATGATCTCCCCCTCCTTGATGAAGGCGACCCGGCTGCACATTTTCTGGACCTCGCTGAGGATGTGTGAGGAAAAAAATACAGTGGCGCCCTTACGGTTCTCTTCCCCGATCAGATCGAAAAATCGCTGCTGCATCAGCGGATCAAGGCCGCTCGTAGGCTCGTCAAGGACAATCAGCTTCGGTTCATGCAGCAATCCCTGCACAATACCAACCTTCTTTTTATTGCCGAACGACAGCTCGTCGATTTTCTTCTTCAGGTCAAGCTCCATTATCTCCGCCAGCTCCATGATCCGCTTCGTACAATCCTTTTTATAAAAGCTGGCGGAGTATTTGAGCAGGTCGATCACCTTCATGTTGTCATAATAAAAAACCTCCGAAGGCAAATAGCCCAGCTCCTTGCGGATTTCTGGATGCCTGGTGCAGCTTTGGCCGAAAATCGTAGCACTACCGCTTGTCGGGGAGATCAGCCCCAGCAGTGTACGGATCGTTGTCGATTTGCCTGCACCGTTGGGGCCGATGAAGCCGAAAATTTCGCCCTCCTCCACACTCAGGTTAACGTCCTTTATGCCGCGAGACTTGCCGTAATGCTTGGTAAGATTGTGGATTTCAATGACACTCATTGGGGCACCCTCCCGAAGGCAGCGATCAGAGATATAATTCTTTTGACAGAAGTCCTGTCTTGCTTTCGGGCCTAGTATAGTCCTGTAAACCAGTCTGGTCAACATCAAAAAACACCTCCAAAAGCTCCCTGCCCTGAGGCGAAACGGATGCTTTTGAAGGTGTTATAGATCTTTAATATGATTTAATAAAGTTAACGAATGTTTAGTAAGCTTAAGGGAATTAAGCTTGCCCCATCGTGCTGATGTCAATTACGAACCGGTAACGGACATCAGAAGCGAGTACACGCTCCCAGGCTTCATCAATCTGGTCAGCGGAAATAACCTCGATCTCGGAGGCGATGTTGTGTTCAGCGCAGAAATCCAGCATTTCCTGGGTTTCGCGGATGCCGCCGATCATAGATCCGGCGAACGTACGGCGTTGGCCGATTAGGGAGAATACGTTAACAGCCAGCGGATCTGCTGGCGCACCGACATTGACCAGTGTACCGTCCAGTGCCAGAAGTGACAGGTAAGCATCGATGTTAATCTGTGCACTTACGGTATTAATGATCAGATCGAAGGAGCCTGCGAGCTGTTTGAAGGTCTCCTGATCGCTAGTAGCGTAATAGTGGTCTGCTCCCAGCTGCAGCCCGTCTTCCTTTTTCTTCAGGGACTGTGAAAGCACTGTAACCTCAGCACCCATAGCGTGGGCGATTTTCACAGCCATATGGCCAAGTCCGCCAAGTCCGACAACAGCTACCTTTTTGCCGGGGCCGGCTTCCCAGTGGCGCAGCGGTGAGTAGGTGGTGATTCCGGCACACAGCAGCGGTGCAGCTGCATCAAGCGGAATGCTGTCCGGAATGCGGACTACAAAGTTTTCGGTCACGACGATGTGAGTGGAATATCCGCCTTGGGTATAGTGTCCATGACGGTCAGTGGCTCCATAAGTGCCGGTATTGCCGTGAAGGCAATATTGCTCTTCCCCTTTATGGCAGCTGCTGCACTCTCCGCAGGAGTCCACCATACAGCCAACCCCTACACGGTCGCCAACTGCGTACTTGGTTACCTCTGCACCAACCTGGCTGACAAATCCGGCGATTTCATGGCCTGGAACAAGCGGATATTTGACCGGTCCCCATTCACCGCGGGCGGTATGGATGTCAGAGTGGCAGATGCCTGCATATTTAATCTCAATAAGGACATCGTGCGGCTGAAGCTCCCGGCGCTCGATGGTAGTCAGCTTGAACGGGCCCTCCGGATTAAATGTAGCGCGTGCGTTAACTTGAATCATAAGTATAAGCCCTCCTGTAATGTTTAGGTTGAGTTCCTTGCCTCTAATCGTTTGTAAAAAGCTACCGGCTTGTCCGGCCTTTACAAAACCTATGTTATTACTTAAAGTTAACTCTAAGTCAAGAAGTAATTTGAACATAGGAGACAGAACATGAGGACCTATACCATTAACGAAGCAGCACAGCATTTTAATCTGACCCCGCACACCTTGCGGTATTATGACAAGGAAGGGCTTATGCCTAATTTAGAGCGTACGGCGGGCGGTAAACGGATTTTTAAGAATACCGATCTCGATGCGCTGAAAGTCATTGAATGCCTAAAGGCTTCCGGGATGCCGATCAAGGAGATCAAGCATTTCATTGAATGGTGCTCCGAGGGCGATTCCACACTGCAGCTCAGATACGATATGTTCCTGGAACGAAAGGCATCCGTAGAAGCCCAGATGGAAGAATTAAAGAAAACCATGGAAGTCATCGAGCATAAGTGCCACTATTACGAGTCTGCCCTGGAATGCGGCACGGAGGCTATTCACAAAAAGAATAAAGCTACAGTAGCTCAATAATTCCCTCAGTACCGTTAATACGGATCATTTGACCGTCTTTGATCAGCCGGGTTGCCCGTTCCACACCGACAATGGCCGGCAAGCCGTATTCCCGCGCAATTACCGCCCCGTGCGTCATGAGACCGCCGACCTCAGTAACAAGTCCTTTAATCGATACAAATAAAGGTGTCCAGCTGGGGTCGGTGAACGGGGTTACCAGGATATCCCCTTCTTTCAAATCCGCTTGCTCCATGTTAAAGATCACACGTGCACGCCCTTCTATAATGCCGGAGGAAACTGGAAGCCCTATAATTGCATCCTCCGGGAGATTTGTGCGCTTGTAGCTGCCGTTGATCATCTCACCGTCAGAGGTGAGGACACGCGGCGGGGTCAGCTTGTCATACAATCTGTACTCTTCTTTTCGTCTGCTGATTATTCCATAGTCCAGGCGGCTTGTACGGACAGCTTCACGCAGTTCATCAAAGGCCAGATAGAAGATGTCCTCTTGCTCCTGAATAAGGCCTTTTACGGCCAGTTGGTCTGCCTCCCTCAGCAGAGCTTGCTTATAAATAAAATAACGGCTGATCATGCCGTATTTCGGGTATTCCCGGTACCCGCTGAAGCCGCGGAGCAGGCCAATGACCCGTTTCGTTTCGGCGGCCTTTGGTCCGCCGTCCGGCAGCTGCTTCAAGCGGTCCAGGAGTTCACACTCCTTCTTTATGGCTTCCTGCCGGCCCTGTTTGAATTTCTGCCTGCTGGCGCCCCGGCTGAAATGCCTGATGTGATTCAGGATTACCGGGACCAGCGTATGCGGCTGCTCACTCCAGCGCGTTCGGGTCAGGTCGATCTCACCGCTGCAGCGCATGCCGTATTTGTCCAGGAAGGAACAGATGGCGTCCTTGGCCTCCCGTCCCCCTGCTAATGGAGTGAGCTCATCAAGAAAGCCTTCTGCTGCGCTGTGCTGCAGATAAGCGATAACCTCCGGGAAAGGGCGGATTATATCCGCAACGTCCAACAGCGCCAGGCCCATTTCAGAGGTGATATTATCTGCTACCGACTGGGACAGCGTGTCTGCTGCGTTAATTTCGCCTAACCATTCGTTCATCCGTTCATTGATCCATGAGGAGGCGTCCATACCGGTCATGATGACTGCCGAGCTCTGCGGATCGAACAGAAGCTTCTTCAACTCCTGCATATCCTCCATAATAAAATCAAACAAAGCCGTCCCTGACCGGGTCTGGATACGCTGCTTCAGCTGTTCAACGGATGCCTGATTACGCTGAATCAATACAGGCACGAGGTCAGGGTCATATTCGATTCGTGCATTAAATAATCCGGGATCTGTGTTTTCGTTGCTTTTAAGTGAATGGGGTACTTTATGATTCTCCGATGAGTCCTGAATGAAATCTCCGCGCTCCACAAGAGACATAAGGGCGTTTTTGATCAGCGGATCAGATTTCCCGAGCGCATTAAGGACTGCTGCCCCTGTGTCCGGTGAAGCCAAATGAGGGGTTACATCGACAAATAGTCTTCCGCCGGCGGTACGCATAGGTGCCGGAGTAGTCAACAGATAAAAAGACAAGCCCAGCGGCTTCATGGCATCCGTCATCATCTGCTGGTGGCCGACGGACAGATAAACACGGTTAGTCTGATCTGCCTCCTGCGGGATTGGAAATAAAGTCGTAATGGGCCGGCTCTGTACGATGTAAAAGACGCCATTCTCCAGGCACCACTCTATGTCCTGCGGACAGCCGAAATAAGCCTCGATCTTCCTGCCCAGCAGCGCGAGCTCAATTATCTGCGGATCGCTGAGCGCTGGTAACGTCTGCTGATCCGGTTCGAGCCGGTGAGTCTGGATTCCACCCTCCTGAAGGCTATACATAGCCAGCTGTTTAGCGGCAATTAGTTTGCTAATAATCACCCCGTCTTGAATTCTATAGCTGTCGGGAGACACCAGACCGGAGACCAGTGCTTCGCCAAGCCCAAAGCCGGCGTCAATGGACACCACCTTCCGGCTGCCGGATACAGGGTCAGCAGTGAACATGATCCCGGAAACCTCCGGTTTGATCATCTTCTGAACAATGACAGACAAATACACCTGGTCATGGTCAAAGCCATTCTGCATCCGGTAGATTACTGCTCGGTCTGTGAACAGTGAAGCCCAGCATTTACTGATATGCCCGAGGATGTTGCTGCTTCCGATTATATTGAGATAGCTGTCCTGCTGGCCGGCAAAAGAGGCATGCGGCAAATCTTCGGCAGTTGCGCTGGAGCGCACAGCATAGGAGAGTTCCTCCCCCAGCTGTGACAGCTGCTTCTTTACAGCTTCCGTTACTTCTGCAGGAAATGGGACTTCAATGATCAATTGCCGAATCTGGCGGCTGATCTCAGCGATCTGCTCCCGGTGACCGGGTGATAGTGTCTTCAGCTGTCCGAGCAGAGACTGGTACAGCCCGCTATTTGCTACCGCTTGCCGGAAAACGCCGGTGGTAACACAAAAGCCTTCGGGCACGTGAATCCCGTTTATATCGGATAATTTGCCCAGGTTCATTGCCTTTCCGCCGGCAAGCATAAGCTGTGAAGCTGTTAATTCCTTTAAGCTGAGAACTGAAGCATGCATCCGCATCTCCCCTAACGAGTGATTTTCAAAAATAACATTTGACAAAAGCAGCTATCTGTAGTAAATTTAAATTATAAGATAAGATTTTTATGTCTATTTTTCGAAAAAATAGAGGTAGGCTGATTATATCACTGCTTCTGTACATATGCAATAAAGAAGAACCTGACCAAGAGATCAGGTTCTTTCTTGTTTTCCTTATATAACAGTTTAGAGCATCATGTTAATGACAGCCTTGCCCTTCACCGTTCCTTCGCCGATCTTACGGACCGCCTGGGCGGCTTCCGCTAAAGGGTACTCCCGGTCAATTACAGGCCGGACTGTTCCGGCCTCAGCGTACTCCTTCCAGAGTAATTGGTCGGCATGGTTCGGTTTATGGACCAGCACGGCTATTTTTTTCTTTTCAAGCAGAGAAATATACGGAGCACTGAGCAGATTCAGGAGGATGCGCGTGAGGGGGCCGCCTATCATAACATAGGTGCCCTTCTTTCTGAGCGCACGCTTCAAGGGGAATATGGAGCGGCTCCCGACAACGTCGAGGATCAGATCGTATTTAGGCCCGCTTTGGGTAAAATCCTCCTTCGTATAATCGATAACATGGTCAGCACCGACTGTCTTCAGCATTTCCAGTTTGTCCGCGCTATCAACTCCGCTCACTTCAGCCCCGTGCTGCTTGGCATACTGGACCGCAAACGTCCCGACGCCTCCGCCGGCGCCGTTAATCAGAACATGCTGCCCCTGCTGCAGCTTCCCTTTGTCACGCAGACCCTGCAAGGCCAGAACAGCCGCCTGGGGTATAGCCGCAGCCTCTGCATAGCTGAGTGTGGCCGGTTTTGGGGTTAGAGCTACCTCTGCCGCGCATACATACTGGGCAAATCCGCCCCAGCCGCAGCCGGACAGATCGCCGAACACCTCATCCCCCGGCTTAAACCGTGCGGCAGCTCCGCCGACTGCAAGCACTTTGCCGGCAATGTCTGCACCAAGTATCCGGTATCGGGGAGAACGGAATGCGCCAATCCTGTTTACAAAAGGTTTCCCGCGCAGAAGATCCCAGTCCCAGGAGTTAACTGAAGCGGCATGCACCTCGATCAGCACTTCATGGTCCTTGGGCTTAGGGATAGCTACGGATTCAATCCGGAGGACCTCTGCTGTTCCATAGGTATCGTAAACCATCGCCATCATCGACCCTGAACCACTGTTACGGGTTAACCCTGAATTGCTTATCTTCACGCTCATGCTCATCTCCGTTTCATAACCATCATAGTCAGGCTTTCTCTAACTATAACGCCGGGATACCGCGAAGGGTTGCATTATTTTCTGACGACAGGAATCCACATTTCCCCGTATACGAGGCCGTTTCTGCTCCCCATCTCAACTGTCGTATTAGGTCCGCCGACATAAACGAATTCTGCTGATTCCGGCAAAGCCTGGCCAAAGGCAATACCGGTGAGCTTGTTGTTCAAGGCATCCGCGCTCTGGTCTTCCCCTCTGACTACCAGGTATTCCCCTGCAGGAAATTGAATGATTCTTGCTTCCTCCGGTGCAGTCTGCTCGGACATAACGCCGGCATAATGCATCATTTTGTTGTTAACCGCTTCATTCACGGCAAAAATGTATTCATTAGAAGCTATGCTCTTAAGATGAGCGAGTCTTCCATCCCGGCCGGCCTCCTGCCAAAAATCCGCTTTTTCCTTATTGATGCCGGCATAATCGGTGTAATCGCTTTTCAGCTCGGTGCCGAGTCCTATGACGATAAAGCCTTCTTTTTGCTCAAAGTTATAATCTGACATTCCGGAAAACTCCTCTTTGTTTGGATTTATCAAATGATTGTCTTCCTCATCTGATAAGGCTATGATAACCTTGAACCATGTCAAAAAATGATACTGTTTAGGGGCTGCTATGAAAAAAGTTGAACGGATTAACATTATCATGCGCTATATTAACAACCGGGCACACTTTACCATTACTGAGCTGATGCGCGAATTCAATATCTCCCGTTCAACTGCGATCCGGGATGTCCGGGAAATTGAAGCTTTAGGGATGCCGCTTGTGGCTGAGGTCGGTAGAGACGGCGGTTATTCTGTCATGCGCAACTCTGTTCTGCCCGTTGTTCGGTTCACGGATAATGAGGTCAAGGCGCTTTTTATTGCATTTATGGCTACACGAAACCAGCAGCTGCCTTACCTGAAGAGCCGTCAGTCTTTGACAGAGAAGCTGCTCGGCCTGATCTCAGAGAATCAGCAGGAGGATCTGTTTCTGTTAAATCAGCTTCTGCTGTTTGAAGGAACTAACCCTCATAATCCGGATCTCCTCGAGCTTACAGACCTTCCCCACCCCATGCTGGACAAGCTGATTCAGCTTCTGCTTGCAGACAGCTATTTATTCATTACCATTTATGATCAGAGCTATCCCATATTTCTTCTGCAGCTTTACCGGGAGAAGAGCCGCTGGATGATTAAGGGCTTTGATTTACAAGGTGAACAAATACAGCTTTATCCGGTTGACCATCTCGAAAACGTTGAGCCGTTTATACCGGAGCGGAGATTAAGCAGGAAAAAGATGCTTGAAAAGCTGAGCAGACAGGTCGAAGCCGTCAATCTTGTTCTTGAGCTTGGTCCAACGGCAATTGCCCAGTTCAAAAAATATCATCCTGTTCATGCTTCGATCGCTTATACGAATCCATATCAGACAACGGCTATGCTAAAGCTCTTTATTAACGTGAATCAGCCTGATGAATTGGCTGAAATGACAAGCTGGCTGTTATTCCTGGGGGAAGATATCAAGGTTAGAGAAATGCCGGGAGAGGTTAAAGAAAGCATGCAATCCCGTATACATTTGTACAGTAAATGACATTCATTTAAAAAGCCCAATGAAACGGTAATGCCGTTCCATTGGGCTTAGTTCGGGCTGATATGCTGTTCTGGTTGCCTAAGCTTATTTCTTAACCGTCACAAGCATCTTCACAGTCCGGGTTTCCCCGCCTGCATTGCTTAGCACGGCCTCATACTCATAGGTTCCGGCAGCTTTGCCTGAAATGGCCGTTACGGCTGACTGTGCACCCGGCGTACGGGACTGAAGGGCTTGAGTGTCCACCAGCCTGCCGTTTTCATATAGCTTGTATTCAGTAGCGTTGGTACCCCACCACAAATTCATAGTCACGTTAAAGCTGCCGTCTCCATCCCAGTTGTCATTAGACAAAACAGCTTGCCCTGGCGAGGCATCCGTAACATTCACTGTCAGTGGTGCACTCTTCGTAATACCCAGTGCATTGATTAATTCGCCGGTATAAACGTACGTTCCGTTCTTCTTCCCGGTAATGTCGATTTGCACGGACTGGGCAGCCGGGGACTGGTCAGACAGTGAAACTTCCTTGACCAGCTTGCCGTCTTCGTACAGCTTGAACTTGGTACCGTTATTTCCCCACCAGAGATTCATCGTGATGGTGAAATCCCCGTCTCTGAGTCCAGTATCATGACCGTTATTATCGGACAGGACAGGGGTTCCGGGAGCGCTGTTCGCCAGCGGAGTTGCTTCGCTGAGCCATGCAGCCCATTTGTGCAGTACAGCTGCCTGCTCAGCGGTAAATGCCGAACTGGCAGCCGCGTCTACATCGCTGATGTAAGCAGTGAGCAGCTGGCGGGCTTTGGCGCCGTTACGGGCAATTGCCGCCTGCTCCGCTTCCTGCAGCTTCGCAGCGAGCCGGCCGGCAAGTGCTGCTGCACCCGGGTCTTCCGAACCTGCAGCAAATGTGCGTGTCAGCTCCGTCAGACTTGGGAAGGTAGCGGTAACACCAAAGCTGAAGTCTACAACGGTCTCCTGGCCTGCACGGTCATAGACCAGGGCAGTTACTGTATTCAAGCCTGGCTCCAGTGTATAAGCCGGGGTATTCAATACCTCACCATTAGGCTGCTCTACTCCAGAGACGGTATCGGCAGTGGAATAGCCAATTACAACCTGCTGGTCAATCGTATACTCACTCTGGCCCTGGATTTCAACAACCGGCGGTGCAAGGTCGATCCGCACCTCCAGCGTCTGGGCATTCTCTTTATTGCCTTCCAGATCCACGCTCCAGTAAGTGATGAGATGTGTGCCTTCTTCACCCAGGCTCAGCTCTGATCCGGTCACGGCTTCACCGCCGTTTACCTGATAATAGGTAGCCTCTACACCTGGAGCCTCATCTGTCGCGGTGAAGGTTACTTTAACCGGCGAGGTATACCAGCCGTTATTAAGCTGTCCTTCCACTGCCGCGGTTGTACGCGGTGCTTCATTATCCGAAGGAGCATCCAGATTAACGAGTGCTGAGAGCGGAATGTTCAGCTCCTGTACAAGCCTTGCCACCATCTC
The DNA here is from genome assembly GCF_000758625.1 of Paenibacillus sp. FSL R7-0273. Classification (NCBI taxonomy): domain Bacteria; kingdom Bacillati; phylum Bacillota; class Bacilli; order Caryophanales; family Paenibacillaceae; genus Paenibacillus; species Paenibacillus sp. FSL R7-0273. Next base: position 3,705,822 of record NZ_CP009283.1, on the reverse strand, counting down.
CGCAACCTTAGCTGCACCATTCAACTGAAGATGCGTGTTGTCTTCGGTAGCTCCTACCCACATAAAGATGTCTTTAGTCCCTTCAGTACCAAGCTCCTGGAAGTACTCCCAGCTCACCTGATTCAGATCGATCAGCAGGGTTCCGGTCTCCTGTGCAGTCTCCTTCATCGCCTTCACATATTCAGGGAAGCTCTTGTTAAGCACTTCGCCCGTAAAATCACGCCGGTTAACCGGAGTCACCAGAACCGGGGTTGCTCCTCTTTGCAATGTACCATTAATGTAATCCTTCAGGTACACCTTGAATTGCTCCGGCGTCAGATAACGCTCCGGACGGGAAGGTGTGGAGTCATTGTGCGACCATTGCATGAACAGATAGTCGCCTTCGTGAATATTCAGCAGGATATTGTTCAGATAACCGCCAACCAGGAAGGTTTTGCTGCTGAGCCCGCTGACTGCACGGTTATCGACACTGATCTGCTCCAGGTGGAAGTAGCCGCCCAGCTTTTCACCCCAGCCTGCCTGCGGACGATAGCTTTCCAAATAATTCGCCACTGTTGAATCACTTGCGAGGTAAATAACCGGCTGAGTACCCGCTCCGTTATCAGGCAGGCGTTCAAGCGTCATCGCGTTGATCTTTGGAGTGGCACCGGTGAATTCAAAGGTAAAGATGCCGTCAATCAGCGCAATATCGTAGCTAACCTCTTTGAATTCACCCTTTGCGATGGCCGCAGCTGGCAGCTTCGGCATTTGTTCGACGGTTACTCCGGCATTTGTCGTTTCCTGTGCATCACCGATGGTAAGCGTAACCCGGTAGTTGGCCGGCTCCATTTCCACCAGGAAGGAGCTGCCGTTCACGTTAGTGAAATCTCCGGTTAGATCATTTCCTGTCTCACGGTTTGCATCCTGCACCAGAGCGGTGTCCGTAAAGCCGTAGCCGTTGCCTTCCACATAAGCTCTCTTACTGTCTACCTTCGTGTAGCCTTCAGCCGCGTTGCCGGAGCCAAAGTCAAACTTATAGCTGCTGATCTCACCTGTGGCTTCAGTTGACAGTGAAGCCTTCGCAACGGTCAGCATGTTAAAGACATGATCGACCTGCGCCTGCGTCGCTTCAGTGCCGATAATGGCTTCGGCAGCCGCCAGCGCTTTATTCAGAACAGCCTTGGAGGCTTCGGTATAAGCTGCCAGATCCAATCCTTTTACCTCAGTATGCAGTGCGACCAAGGCCTTCTGGTCACCTGCGACCGGCGGCAGCTCCTTGCCCTCGATATGCACGTTATCAATCTGTGTAGTCCAGTTCAGTGTACCGCCCCCGCCTTTTCTTGTTCCCAGGAAGCGGAGTGCTCTTACATTGTCCGCATAAACACCCTGATTCATTGGAATATCCTCGATAGTCTGTGTAACGCTTGGATCTGCCAGGCTGGTTAAAGTCAAATCCATGGTCTTTCCGGCAAAATTAATGGTGAGATCCACGTTAACCCACTGGTTCTTCAGCAGATTAGTGGCAATTCCGCCGTCCGGTACAGCTGTAGTTCCGGTTCCATAGTCTGGTGTGTACGGGCCTACAAAGTAATGGATTTTGGTACCCGGACTTGCCGTTCCTGTCTTGGTCAGCAGCGTTAAAATGATATTCTCATTTGCGTCCAGCAGCGACAGATGGCCCTCCGACGGAGTCGCGCTGACATTGCCGGAATTCCAGTCAAAGTTCACCTTGACGATGTCACCGTTAACGGCATCGAACAGCCGGAACGTCTTTGCCCGGTTACCGGAGCCCGATCCTGTAACGGCCAGCACCTTGTTACCATTCTGGTCAGCAACGGTTCCCGACATCGTACCGGCGATACCTGTCGCATTTACCAGCGCATACTGGACTGCTGCCGGATCGCCTTCAAAATCCTCCTCATACACCTGAATTTCCGGTTCCGGTTCAGGCTCAGTGATATCCGGATCAATCACATATGGGGATATGCCTAATTCCATTTCTTTAACCGCTCCTGCAACTAGTGCAGCGATTACCTGTGCACCGTAGCTGCTGAAGTGAGTGTTATCGCCTACGCCGTTCGGGTACTTTGGAAATTCCCCCGGATTCGCATAGAGGAACACTTTCTCAGAAGCGCTTAATCCAATTTTGTCATAAAAAGCAATGCTCAACTGGCTCAGATCAATCAGCTTCACATTAAGCTCTTCGGCTACTTCCTTGGCAGCCTTCACATATTCAGGGAAGCTGACGTTGAATTCCTGGGTTACGGTATTAAAATCTCTGCGACCTACCGGGGTAAGAAGCACCGGCTCGGCACCGCGCTGTCTGGCACCGTTTACATAACGGGCTAAATAGGTTTTATAATCCTCCGGCGAAGCGTAACGCTCAGGAATGCCTGCGCTGGCGTCGTTATGGCCGAAGGAAATGAAGAAATAGTCGCCTGGTTTAATCCGCTGCAGAATGGAATCCAGACGGCCGTCGACCATGAAGGATTTGCTGCTTCTGCCGCCGATCGCATCATTCTGGACTACCACGCCATTGGCAAAATAGCGGCCAAACTGCTGGCCCCAGCCCTCCTGCGGAGCCTGAATGCTGCTGTAGGACTGCATGGTTGAATCGCCGGCCATATAGAGGGTCACTGCATCTCCGGCTGTTTTGTCAGGGTATTGTGAGATGATAATTTCCTGCACATCAATAGCCGTTCCGGTGAAAATAAACTCCAGCTGGCCATCCACCAGTGCAACATCATAAGAGAATTCGCGGGTTTCCCCGGCATTAAGGCTGGTCACGGCCAGCTTTTGCACGAATTCAGATTTCACGCCCACATTGGAGCTGCGGCCAGTGTCGCCCAGCTTGAGCGTCACCTGATAATTGGCATCAGGCAGGTCAACTGCGAACTTGGCGTTTTCAGGCAGGGCCACATGCCCTGTACCCACCGTAATGCCGTTGATGCTCTCAAAGCCATAGCCTGACTCCTGTGAATACAGCATATCCTGTACGGCTGTAGTTCCGGCTGCTGCATCTGTGCCAAAGTCAAAGCGATAGACCTGCTCAGGCAGCTGCTGTGATCCGGTCAGTGCAAGATTCGCTTTCGGGAATTCAGTGGCTTCAGTTCCCAGGTAGAATCCGGTATGAGGCGGCTGATTGTAGCTGACATTCTGCCAGGCAATGCCGAGCCGGTATACCGGGTCCTGCATCAGTGCCGGAATTTTATAGGACGTTGGAATCGTTGTAGTGTAGAGTCTGTACTCTGAGCTGTCTTCACTGCGCAGCAGCAGCTCCTCGCGCCAGTCCCCGAGGATATCCGCCTGAAGGGCCGGTGTTCCTTTGGTGTGGTTATTTGTCAGAGTGCCTGCCGCCCGGAAGATTTCCTTCAGCTGCTTGTTCTCATAATCCCACTTATATATAAGCGGAATCCCTTGTGCGGTAGTGTTATTCCAGTCATGGTCAAACAGCTCGCGCTGCAGATCCCCGTCCCACCAGATTGCAAAGTTGGCGCTCTTTGGCACCTCATTCTGCTCATAGATAACGTCACCGTTTGCAGCATATCCCTTAGATAAAGGGTCCATCTGTCCATCTACAATCGTGGAGGCCCAAGATTCGTACCCTGGATAGTTGGGATCGATATCCGCCGACATGCCGCGTCCGGTATCCTTGCCAGTATACTGGCCCCAGATAATTTCTCCTGTTGCAGCATCACGCATCTCCAGTCCGTATTCGGCGTTGGTATGCTCATGTACGCTGAACACCTGGTAGCCGTCACGGTTCGGATCAAGCTTGCCGGCATGAATGGCATCGCCGTGGCCCAGCCCCGTGCTGTACAGCAGAGTCCCATCGTCGTCAATGGCGAGTGCGCCGTACATAATTTCATCCTTGCCGTCGCCATCGGCATCCAGCACGCTCAGATTGTGATTACCCTGTCCCTCGTACTGTTTCCCGACTTGATTGGTATCAAAGGTCCAGCGCTGGACCAGCTGTCCGCCAACAAAATCATAGGCTGTCAGCACAGTACGTGTATAATAACCGCGGGCCATCACTACACTTGGCTTCACGCCGTCCAGATAAGCGATACCGCCCAGGAACCGGTCCACACGGTTGCCGTAACCGTCGCCCCATGCGGCTACATCGCCTCTTGGCGGAATGTAATCCACGGTGGATACGGCAGCTCCGGTTTCACCGTCGAACAAGGTGAGGTATTCCGGACCAGTCAGGATATATCCGCCGTCATTACGGTAATCCTTGCTTCCGTCGCCTATGATAGTGCCTTGGCCGTCTTTTGTGCCGTCCGCTGTTTTGACCACGACTTCAGCCTTGCCGTTGCCGTCCAGGTCATACACCATCAGCTGGGTATAATGCGCCCCGGCACGGATGTTGACACCCAGGTCAATCCGCCACAGCTTGGTGCCGTCCAGCTTAACCGCATCAATATAGACATTGCCGGTGTATCCGGCATGGGAATTATCCTTGGAGTTGCTCGGGCTCCATAAGAAAACGATTTCATATTCTCCGTCGCCGTCAAGATCCCCTACAGATGCATCCCCGGCATAATAGGAATAGGTCCCGCCGTCTTTGGTGCGTCCATCCGCAGGTTTATCCAGCGGAATCGGCAGATAGTTGTTATGCCAGACCGAAACGGTCTCAGGCTGGATTTGTTCTTTTCCCGCAATAATAGTAGAAATCTGATATTGTGAGCTGTCAGCTCCTGTAGTATCTACATAGTTTGTAGAACCGCTAACAGGGGTGCTGTTTACTTTGTAGCCGTTCTTATAAATGTTGAAAGCGATTTCATCCGAATCCGTATTTAAGTATCTCCAGCTCAAATACACACCACCGCTGGTCAGTACGGCCACCAGCCCGCGGTCAAGATATTCAGCCTGACGAGCAGGCGGGCTGCCCGATGTCTCGGCATGTGCCGGAGCCGGGGGAATCACTAACAAAATAATCATCAGAATTGACATAAAGAATGCAAGTGCTGCTTTCCTGCCGGAAACGTTTATACCCATGTACTTAACTCCTCCTATTTGTCTAAAATCAATTTTAGAAATCAGGGGAAATCTAAACAGGAAACGTCAGACTATTGTAAGGATGATCACTCCCTTCGATACTGCGTGTATATGAGCGGGATTCCAATTAGAAGCTTGTGAAAATGCTGCATTACTATATCCCGCCTCTAATTATGCACAAGTGTAACAAAGTTTGGGAGCGCATTCTTAGCAAAAAAATGCAGATTAAGCTTAAAATCGACTATTTTGCTTTTTTGATATTTTTATTTTGTTTAGTTATCAGGTGAAAATAAAAACAAGCCCTGCATTGATTGCAGGGCTTGTCCGGATTTCATGTTAAATTAATGATCAACACCGTGGCCAAGAAGAACAAACCCATTGCTGTTGCTGGGATTAGTAACGGTTATTCCACATTCCGCACTAACTGCAGCAGCATTTACGCTAAGCAATACGAGTACTGTGACAACGAGTATAAATGTCTTTTTCATAAACATGAATCCTCCCTAGTCTAGTATATATTTCATTATTCCGAGATACTTATCCAGCTGCTCAGAGGTTGCCTGTCCCCGGAGTGTCTCAAATAGAGCAGCGGATTTTTTAAATCCTCTATCATCCTTTAGTTTAACTGAGGTTGCTAAAGACTGAACAATTATATTTAAAGCATCGTCAATTCTGTCATTGATCGAAAAATATCTTGCTTTTAAGTAGGAATAATCTATGTAATATCGAATATTTCTTTGTGTCTCATAGTATTCAGCCATAGCTGTTATCTGTTCGCTGAACTCCTCCAGAACATGGTCAACGTTGAATCTATACTTAATAGCCGAATCTAGAATGTAGAGTACACCAGGCATCACTTCTTCTTTGGTATTACGTAGAAAAGCGAGGTAATCAGGTAGAACAGATACATTTCCTTCATTAAGCTCAATGATGTACTGATTCCCTTTGGCTATTTCACGATAATAGTTAACTTCTTCCTGTCCCTCCGCGTCTATTCCGTTAATCCAGCCCAAATCCTTATACATTGCAATACAATCTCTCGCCTCGTTAAAACGTCCTAATTTCTCTAATGCAATTCCCTTAAGGCACATACTATATCCGAAGTAATAGACTATGTTGCGGTTTAAACCAAATCCGCTTACTCGTTTCCCGGAAAGCTGCTCTTGTTGGTTAATTTTATAGAAGGTATTAATCTCGGTGTATAGTTTATCAGCGATAAGGAGCATGCTGTCCCAATTCTCTAAAGTAAAGGAAGCCTTTAGCATTTGTACCAGTGAGTCTGCATTAAACCCGTTAAGATCCAGCTCCAAAATGATTCATCCTTCCCTCCATTTTGACATACATCCGACTAAAAAATCCCCTAAAAGACACTTTAAATGCTATTTCCTGGAATTATTATTCCTTATTTTACCTAATTGAGTATGTGAGCTATATCATAATTTAACGATTTTTTATGCTGAAATATAGAATATCAATAAAAATGCAGTAATTTAGTTAAGCGTAGCTCCAAACCATTTAGGATTTGTTCCCTTTATAGTCCCAGCCCGCTTTTAACAGCAATAAAGATAACGGGTATCAGCAGCGCGGGAATCAGATTAATCGTCTTAAAGCTTCGGACTCCAAGAATGCTCAGTCCCGCACATAAGATTAGCACTCCACCGACAATTGAGGTTTCTGTTAGTAGTGCAGATGATATAAAGTCAGTCAGCACATTAGCCAGAAGATAGATTGAACCCTGCCAGAAGAAAAGCACCGCAGCGGCCCAAATAATCCCGATTCCGAATGTGGAAGCCAGCACGATTGAAGTCACTCCAACAAGGATGGCATTCGTGTACAGGTACGTATTGTTACCGTTCAAAGCGCTTTCTATGGGACCAATAATCGACATTGTTCCGACACAAAACAGCAGGATTGCTGTGGACAGCCCCTCAGCCAGTTTGCCCGACGAAAATCTTGAAACTATATTCTTGAAGCGCTGCTCCAGATTAAGCATCTGCCCGGTTACACCCCCAAGAGCCAGGCTGACAATAAATAATACAGGGTATTCACTATCCGGTAAGTGCTGAGCGATGGCATTGCATTGATACCCAGAGCGGCAGCGGCCAGCCCCATAGCCTGCATAAGAATATCCTGATAAGCTTCCTTCAGCCCTTTTTTAAATACACTGCCAGCAACGCTGCCGACAATAATTGCAGCAGTATTCACAACCGTTCCAATCATTTTTATCTCTCCTACTCTTCATTTGCTACAAGAATAAACCCTCCAGCAGCTGGAGGGTCAATGTTTCGTTACCGGCAATTGAATTTCGGTTATAAATTTGGAGGTATCCTGTGTAAGCCCATAATCAATATACGTAATTTCGAGCGCATCATCAGCTAGGGTATAGCCCTCTTCCCGGGCGTAGCTCAGCAAATTTGTATAATGTACTGCCGCATCTGCATGGGTACCGACAAACCAGATCGTCAGACAGGTCTGCCGGGGAATTGTTTTTACAATCTGATCTGGCAGGGATGGCTTATCCGCATCGATGAACAGGAATATGGCATCATACTGATCGAAGCGGTGTTCGGCGAGACCCGTGAGCGATAGCATTAACCCGACTTGTCCCAGGAAAACGCTGGATTTGAGCGCGCTGCTGTTCTCTAGCTGCCTGATCAACATCTCCAGATTATCACTATTATGGATTCGCTGCTTGAGCATGATAATTGTCCGCTCAGGGAACTCAACCGGCCGTATTTTGAAAATATCCTCTTTCTTCGCAGCATCTTCAATCTGGTGAATCCGCTGCTCTAATTTCCGGTGAATCTGCTCAAATTCTCTGATTTTTTCTTCGGTTCGGGTCCTCTGTTCCTTTAACATGGTTAAAATATCATCCAGGTTTCGGTTATGTACAAAATCCCTGATATCCTTTAAAGGAATATTCAGTGCTTTTAATTGAATTCTCCCCCACTTAGCTAACGCTTGAAGTGGCGGATTCTTGCGAACAGAAGAGTAACCTCTTCTTATTTAGCAAGCGATTCCTGCGTTCCCGCAGTTCTATCATTTGGATAGGTGGCGGTTAAACCGCTACTTGTGCAATATTATGAGCGGCGTTTTCATCACGGTCATGAAGCGTACCGCAAACGGTACACGTCCATTCCCGAACCGCAAGATTCTTTACTTCCGGGTGAATCGTGCCACACACGTGACACCGCTGACTGGTCGGTTCGAACGTATCAGCGATCCGAAGGGTTCGTCCATACCAAAGGGCTTTGTACGTCAGTTGCCGTACCCACTCCCCCCAAGACGCATCCGCGATGGATTTTGAAAGCTTGGGATTCTGAATCATATTCGCGACACGCAGATGTTCGATACTAATCGTTTGGTTTTCACGGATCAGTTTCGTTGTCAGTTGGTGGAGAAAATCATTTCGTTTATTCGCAATACGTTCGTGAATGCGAGCGACATGCTGCTTCGCTTTCTTCCAGTTGGAGCCGCCCGGAGTACGCCGAGCCATCCGCCGCTGCCAAAGCGCCAGCTTTTTCTCATATTGGCGGTAAAAGCGGGGGTTGGCATACCGTTCACCATTTGAGCTTACAGCATACTCTTTCAAACCCAGATCGATTCCGATATGTGCGTCCACTTGCGGCAGTGGGTTCTTTTCAACTTCGCAGCCAAGCGAAACGAAAAATTTCCCACTGGCGTTTTGACGCACGGTAGCGGACAATATCCGGCCTTCCAGCTTCCGGGAGTTTGCAAAACGCATCCAGCCGAGTTTTGGGAGCTTCAAGCGACTCCCCTCAATGGCGATATTCCCGTTCGTGAATTTGGTCGTGTAACTTTGAACCGGATGCTTCCGGCTCTTAAAGCGTGGCGCTTGATTTTGCTTTTTGAAAAAGCGATCAAAGCTATCCGCCACATGACGGGCAGCCGACTGCAAAGCGATGCTATCGACTTCTTTCAGCCAGTCGTATTGCGCTTTTAGTACAGGGAGTTTTGTCGCACAAGCGTGATAGGACAAGCCTTTTCCCGTTTCCGCATAGCTTTGATTCCAAGTGTCCAAAAAGGTATTGAACACAAAGCGGCAGCAGCCAAACATACGCCTTATGAGTTGCTGTTGTTCCGGTGTGGGGTAGATCCGGTATTTATAGGCTTGATGTATCAGCATGTGCGACACCTCATTTTTGGTAATATTATTCATATTATAGCACATACGTTCGGGTTTAGGTCAAATACCGCTGATTCATCCCCACCCTATCGAGGGTGGAGTATTCTCAGCTTTTTTAGATAAAGAATCGTATTCAGGCTCTCAAACTGCTCTATAGAGTAGTAACGGTATCCTGTGTGCACATCCACAGATGCCGGTGTGAACAGGCCAATTTCATCATAATAGCGCAGCGTCCGGATATCGATTTGAAAGAGCTTAGCCATTTCCCCGATTAAAAACATGCTGTTCATGGTTGTAAGCAGGTTCTTTCCTTCCATTTATTATAAAAAATTCATATTCCAAACCTTGTTCGTGCCCTTCCAAGTAAGTGTAACAAAAGGTTCATGACCATTTTAATACTATGCATCTTATCATCCTGCCGTTTTAAAAAACAACCTGCGACTAGAACAGCTTAGCTGTATAGTAGAATTTATGATACATTACCAATTAATGTTTAGGAGACCTGCCTTATGAAAATACGGGAAGCGTCTATTAACGATGCCGAAGAAATAGCTGCTGTGCATGTTGAAAGCTGGAAAACAACGTATACAGGCATTATACCGGAATCATACCTGGCTGCTCTCTCCGTCCAAAGCCGTGCTAAGAACTGGGTACAGGTATTTGAAAATCAGCGTGCAGATGAAATTGTATATATCGCGGAGGACTTAAAAGGGAAAATGGTTGGATTTGCCCATGGCGGCCATAATCGTAATGAGGAATATCAGTACGGGGGAGAACTGTATGCATTGTATGTGTTACAGGAACATCAGCAACTGGGTATTGGCAAGCTGCTCTTTAACTCGATGACCAGGCATTTGGAAAGCAACGGCTGCTCATCGATGATGCTTTGGGTGCTAAGGGATAACCCGGCTCTTGCCTTTTACACCCGGCAGGGCGGCCGGCAAATCGGCCAAAAGAATATCGTCATAGGAACAAATGATTTAATTGAATTTGCTATGGGGTGGAATTTTGCAGCAGACACTATCTAGCTGCTTTGATGCTTTGTATCTACCGTACTAACAGTTAATGCTGTCCTTCATTGCATACAAAAAACCACAGCCCCGGCTTACCCGGCGGCTGTGGTTCTATTCGGCAAATAATGTGTACTGGCTAACCCCGTGACCGTCCGCGGAACAGGTTGACGAGGAAAAGGATCACGGCAACAAAGAGCAACAGGTGAATAAGATTACCGACAACATCAAAGATAAAGCCGAACAGCCATGCAATAACTACTAGTGCGATTAAGCCCCATAGCATAAGAGGTACCACCTTTCTCCTGAGGAGGTATTTGTCTCTTTTTTACCCGTATCGAAGGAGACTTAAACGGTGACCAAAAACTGGTATTACACTTTAACTGTGTGCAGGAGGAGCTATAATCTGAAGGAATCCACCGATTTCCGGAGCTCCGTGACGACCTGCTCCAGATTATCCGAGGACTGGACTACGCCTGACAGGATTTTCTTTTGCCCGGCAGCCTCGTCATTAACCGAGCCTACCCTATGTGAAACCGATTCGGCTGCGCCTGTCAGCTCGCCCATGGTCGCCGCAACCTCCTCAGAAGAAGCCGACAGCTGCTCGGTCACAGCGGAAGCTTCATGCAGCTGGCTTGTTATAGAGCCAATCGATAAGATTATCTCCTGAAATACCGTGTGTACCTCTCCTGCCCCGGCGTTTCCTGTTTTAAGCTCTTCAGTGGTCCGGTGCATCAGTTCCGATGCTTGTGTAATATCTTTGACTGTCTTCTGCAAGATCCCGCTTACCTCCTCAGCAGCCTGTCTGGAATGATCGGATAAGCGTCTCATTTCCGTGGCAACCACCAGAAATCCGCGTCCATGCTCTCCTACCCTTGCGGCTTCAATAGAGGCATTAAGCGACAGCAGGTTGGCGTCCCGTGCGAACCCCGTTATGCTTGTCACAATTTGATTCATATGTATGGTCTTGCTGTTTAGTGAGGAGATAACCGCTTCTAATGTTGAAATTACCTTTGCGAGATCAGACATCTGATCCGTCAAAGAAGTGATCGACTCCAGGCCATGTGCGGCGGAAGACTGCATGACAGAGGAATTATCAGCAATATGAGTTGCGGTAGCGGCAATCCGGTTGACCCCCAGCGCCATTTCTTCCACTGCGCGGCTCGTCTCAATAATGCCTGTTAACTGGCTTTTCACATGAAAGGACATCCCCTCCATATTCCCAACCACATTATCCGTTTGTGCAGATGCAGTCTGTGATCCAAGCAGCACCGCCTGCATAGCCTGCTCTGTGACGGATGCACTCGCTGCAATGTTGGAGATCAGCTGTCTTAGATCACTGATGGTTGTATCAACCGAACGGGACAGCCGGCCGAGATCGTCCTTTGGATAGCTGGCAGAAGGCACTGCGGTCAGATCTCCCTGGGTCACGTTCGAAAGCTTGATATTAACGCTTCGCAGTGTGGTGACAATATGCCGGATCGTCAGCCCTGCGAGAATTAATGTGGCAGCCTCAACCAGGAGCAGCATCACGAAGCCGAAGCGTTCTTTACGCAGTGCCTCGTTTTTGGCTGCAGTAATGCTTACCTTAGAGTAGTTTTCTAACGAGGAGGTTATCCTGGCAATCGCAGCGCCTATTTCGGACAACTGGGCATCAAGGACTTCTTCTGCCGGGGCAGCTGCAGCAGGCTGTGTGATATCGGCAGACCAGCTTTGCAGACGGGCGGACAGATCGGCGAACAGCATATTCAGTGTTGTATCAGTATCCCTGTACAGGATGCTGTCCAGCACACCAAGCTGCTTCAGCTCAGATTTGGCAATATCAATTTTATTAATAATTGCCCCTGTTGCCGCAGCCGTTACTTCTGTTCCTGAGGCGCCTCCGGTAAAACTGAATTTTTTGTGCTCGAGCACGATATGCTGCAGATTTTTGTCCGCACCAAACAGTTCGGCAGCTGAACGTATGGTTACACTGTACAGAACAGTAGTTATATTGTTTATATCGCGTTTTCCGGTCTCAACCATGTAAATCATCGCTACGGCAAAGGAGATCAGGCTGATGGAAATCATAAGATACAGCTTGAGCCTGACCGACAGATCCCGCCACAGATTAAATCCGGTTAACACCCACTTTTTTATCAAAGCCTCCTCTTGTCCCCTTTCGGGAAAAGCAGTCTCTCCACCCGCCGCGTTCTCTACGTTACTCATGTGCTACCCTCTTTCTGGTTGTATGATCTTTACAATTGAAGCTGAAACAAACAAATATGTACGGTTTGAAGCAATTTTCATAGATTTATTCTACCTGTGTTCAATGATAAATCGCTGATAGACCTCATAAAATTTGAAGTTTTTAGCCGCTTATTTCGGGTAATGTACTACGAGAAAGATAGTGAAAGGAGCTGCTTATGAACAAGACCTACTGGAAAGAAAGCGTAGTATACGAAGTCTACCTGCGCAGCTTCAAAGACAGCAACGGCGACGGGATTGGAGACTTAAACGGCCTGATCTCACAGGCGGACTACTTCTCCGAGCTTGGAATCGATACCATCTGGCTGTCTCCTGTCTATCTGTCCCCGGATGTGGACAATGGCTATGACATTAAGGATTATCTGGCGATTCAGCCTGAATACGGAACGATGGCGGATTGGGAACGGCTGCTTAAGGAGCTGCACGGCCGGAGCATCCGGCTGATCATGGATCTGGTGCTTAACCATACCTCGGATGAGCATCCCTGGTTCATAGATGCACGGTCCTCCAGGGACAGCAAATACCGGGATTACTATATTTGGCGCCCGGCTGCTGAAGACGGTGGTCCACCCAACAACTGGACGTCCTATCTCGGCAAGCCTGCCTGGACCTTCGACGAAGGCAGCGGTGAATATTATCTGCATTTATACAACGCCAGGCAGCCTGATTTGAACTGGGACAATCCTCAGCTCCGGGCCGAAATGCATAAGATCATGACCTTTTGGCTGAATAAGGGCATTGACGGCTTCCGTATGGATGCAATTAATTCGATCTCTAAGGATCAGCGGTTTCCGGATACGGACAAGACCAAGCTGCAGGCAAACGGTGAGCCCTATACCAAAAATGGTCCGCACATCCATGAATTCCTGCGGGAAATGAATGATAAGGTATTCTCGAAATATAAGATATTCACTGCAGGTGAAACCTCCAAGGTCAATGAAGACGATGTGCTGATGTACACCAGGCCGGAGCGGCGGGAGCTGAGCATGGTCCTATCGGCGGAGGCCTCCAAGCTGGCTGATTGCGAGGAGGATCAGTGGCAGAGCAAGGAGTGGGATCTGGATGACCTGCGTGAGGTAATGATTATGTGGCAAAAGGATGTCGGTGAACCGGGAGGCTGGTTCGGGCTGTATCTCAGTAACCATGATCAGCCCCGGATGGTGGCGACCTTTGGGGATCAGGGCAAATACCGGGTGGAATCGGCCAAGATGCTGGCCATTCTGCTGCATACGTTAAAGGGCACCCCGTTCATTCTTCAGGGTGAAGAGCTTGGCATGACCAATCATCCCGGACTGCGCCGCATAGAGGATTTCAACGACCAGCAGTCACACTCGTATTATGATGTAATGGTTAAAGAACGGGGTGAACCGGAGGAGCTTATTATGGAGCGCATCCGCCGCAAATCACGGGATCACGCCCGTACCCCGATGCAGTGGGACAGCAGCCCGAACGCCGGCTTTACTTCCGGACAGCCATGGCTGCCGGTGCATCCGGATTATGAGGAGGTTAATCTGCTTCAACAGAAAAACGATCCGGATTCGGTATTCCAATTCTACAAAAAGCTGATCCGTCTGCGTAAGGACCATCCGGTAATGGTATATGGTGAGTTCGACCTCATGCTAAAGGAGCATCAGCAGATCTTTGCCTATTCCCGCCATGATGAGGATGAGGAGTGGCTGATTCTGCTCAACTTCACAGCTGAAGAGGCGCATTGGGAGCTTCCGGAGGAAGAAGCCGAGCGGCTGGAAGGCGCAGACTTTCTGTTCGGTAACTATCCGGATGAGGCTGAGCCGAAATGCCACCGGCAAGGCTCCCTTAAGCCTTATGAAGGGCTGGTGTACCGGAGATATCAGGAGAAAAAGCCACTCATCCAATGAGTGGCTTTTTCTGCAATTCATGATTCGGCCTTAGCTTGCCGTATCTTCTGGACATTGCGGTTCATCAGATGACGGACAATATGTACAAATACAGCCTCACGCAGCGGGCCCAGCTCCTGCCGGTGCACCGCGAAGAATTCGTCGGGACTGTCAAATATTCCGAAATCCTGAACGATACCTTCCTTTTGAATATACGTATCGTTTTCATCCCAGTATATTGAGGGGTTGAGCAGGTTATCAGTGGCAGCGCCGTAGCCGCAAAACCCTTCCGGGCAGTCTGCGAATTTTTCCTGAAGCTTGCTTAAATAAGGAACGTCAAGGATAAAGCCCTCGATATTTAGCCACATGTCCTTATACCTGACTTCAACCCAGCTATGGACGATTTCCTGCGGGGAGAGCCGGTAATACCAGCCCTTCATCGCCCCCTTTTGCAGCTCCTTATGAATGGTGAATCCATGCATCCGGCACGGAATTCCAACGGCTCTGAGCAGAGCCATGAATAGAATCCCTTTAGTATTGCATTGCCCGTAGCCGTCTCTTAAAATTTCAGAAGCCGCAATAGCATCTGCACGGTTATAGCCGAACTGAATTTCGTCACGGACGTAGTTATAGATTTGCAGTATTTGCTCCTTGACCGGAAGCTGCAGCCAGCCTTGCTCATGAATCAGCTGCTTAATCTGCGGATGCGAGTAATTCAATAATGCTGTCTCCGACAAGTGTACAGTCATGGTTTAACACCTCCTGTACTTATTGTACGGTTAGTGCAGGCAGGAAACTTTCAAAAAAACGCTATCCCTGCGGATTTCCCTCGCCGACATTCCCAGCATCCGTTTGCTTGTCGCGGCAAAGTGTGAAGGACTGTCAAAGCCTGCTTCCATCGCTGCTTCCGTAATTGGAGCTCCGTTAAAAATCAAATAAACTGCTTTTTGCAGCTTATGCAGCACGATATATCCGCTCAGGGAAGTTCCCGTATTCTCCTTAAACAGATGGGACAGCCTGCTGCCCGAAAGTCCCAGCTGATTGGCGAACTCACCAACAGAATGCTCAGAATCACGGCAATCCCTAATGAGTGTAATCAAATCCTGGATTCTTGTGTCCGATATACCTGTCTGCACATTGTCCAGCCCGAACAGTTTCATTAGCTGCCGGAAAAAGAGGCTGTAGCTGCTGCTGTCTGTGATTCCTGTGCATTGCTCCTGAACAAATCTGCTTATCTTCTCCACCAACTCAGGCGGGAGCAGACAGTAACCGCAGCCGTCAATCTGCTGCCTGAAACCGGCTGCTATATCCGAGGTTCCGTCGATCAGCAGCAGCATTAGCGGTGTCCCCGTTCCATTCAAACGATGTAAGACGTTCGAATCCATCGCAATTCCGTTACAGTGAATCGTCCTTCCGTCCAGAGCAATGTCGAGTTCGCCCCGAAGCGCTATGGTTACCTGTACAAAGGAATGCGCATGTTCATCCGCATCAATGGTGTCCGACAGGACGAGCAGGTGATGTTCTGCCCCGTATATATTCATCATCTTCTGTATCTCCCCAATCCGCTTTCCCCTTATCTGATCCGGTACCATTATAGCAAGAAACACAAAGAGCCTGCACCCGGCAGGCTCTTCTACAATTGTCTGTTCTTATTCCAGACCTTTTTTACCGTAATCCGTCATAAATTCTACCGTTTGCGGATCTGCGTGGGAGAAAAACGCACTTTCCCCTGTATCGAGAGCCGCAATTGTATCCATATCTGAGGCAGTCAGTTCAAAATCGAACACATTGATATTCTGCACCATCCGGTCCTTGCTGACGGTCTTTGGAATAACAACAATGCCGCGCTGGATCAGATAACGAAGAGCAACCTGGGCTACGGATTTGTTATATTGATCACCGACCTCCTGAAGGGTGGCGTTGGTGAAGAAGTTGTTCCTGCCTTCGGCAAACGGACCCCAGGACTCGATCTGTGTGTTGTATTTTTTCATAATCTCATGGGCTGCTGTCTGCTGATGGAAGACATGGGTCTCCACCTGGTTGACGGCCGGAACGACTTCGCTGAATTTCACCAGATCGATGTATCTGTCCGGATAGAAATTACTTACGCCGATGGCTCTGATCTTACCTGCCTTGTAGAGCTCCTCCATCGCCCGGTAGGTTCCGTAATAATCGTTAAACGGCTGATGGATCAGCACCAGATCGAGGTAGTCGAGCTGCAGCTTGCGCATGGATTCCTCAATAGATGCTTTGGCACGTTTATAGCCGGCGTTGGAGATCCAGACCTTGGTGGTGATGAAGAACTCTTCCCTCGCTACTCCGCTTTTCTTGATTGCGTGTCCGACAGCCTCTTCATTGCGGTATGCCTGTGCCGTATCTATCGAGCGGTAACCGGCGCTGATCGCGTCCGATACACATCTTTCGCATTCCTCAGCATCCGGGATCTGATATACCCCGTATCCCAGTACCGGCATTTGAACGCCATTATTAAGTGTTACATATTCCATTCTAATTCCTCCTTATTGGGCTCCGACTACGCGGTGCGGTACATATAATTCCTCGAGAAAAGCAACCTCATCTGCAGTTAATGCTACGGATAGCGCTCCCACAGCATCTTCAAGCTGTGCCAGCTTGGTTGCCCCGATTATCGGAGCAGCTACTGTGTCCTTCTGCAGCAGCCAGGCAAGGGCAATATGAATACGCGGTACGCCGCGTTTTTCGGCAAGTGCAGCTACCCGCTCGATAATCAGCCTGTCAGCCTCAGCAGACGCATCGTATTTGGATTTCTGGATGTGATCTGTTTCTGAGCGCAGCGTGGTTTCGGACCAGTCGCGGATGAGTCTTCCGGATGCCAGCGGACTGTACGGCGTTGAAGCTATTTGCTGATCCTTAAGGAGCGGCAGCATTTCTCTTTCCTCTTCCCGGTAGATCAGATTCAGGTGATTCTGCATGGACACAAAGCGGGTCCAGCCATTCTTCTCTGCGGTATGCTGCGCCTTCTGGAACTGCCAGGCATACATGGCTGACGCACCGATATAGCGGGCTTTGCCGGACTTCACTATATCATGCAGCGCCCCCATGGTCTCTTCGATCGGCGTATCGTAATCCCAGCGGTGAATGATGTACAGATCGACATAATCGGTTCCGAGCCGTTTCAGGCTTTTGTCTATTTCACTCAAAATAGCTTTCCGGGACAAGCCCCCGCCGTTAGGACCCTTGTGCATACGTCCCCAGACCTTGGTAGCCAGCACGATCTCGTCCCGGTCTGCATAATCCTTGAGCGCCCGCCCGGTGAACTCCTCACTGGTGCCGTTCGCATAAATGTTGGCTGTATCAAAAAAGTTAATCCCCAGCTCCAGCGCCCGCTTGATGATTTCACGGCTGCGTTCCTCATTCAGCACCCACTGGTGCCATTCCGGCAGCGCCTCCCCAAAGCTCATGCAGCCCAGACAGATCCGTGAGACATCCAGACCGGTATTCCCGAATTTAACATATTCCATTCTGTGTTCCTCCCATTCTGTTGTCATGTAGCTCATACTCGTCTTACTTATTATGCCGGATTTTCACTAATAACCGTTATCCCGATCGTACTGAATGCTTGCCTATTTCTGTCACGGAGCTTACTATAGGAATTCATAAGGTTTAGAATCGAGTACTACAAAAGGGAGGGATAGCGTTATGCCAGCTGGCAGCATGAAGCAGCAAATAGAGCTCGCAGAGCTCATTCAGCGCTTTACACCGAGGGACGGCGTGTTTGAGACAGCGGTACCCAATTTATTTGTTATCCGGTATTCGGAGGTATCTGAGCCTGCGTACCGGGTGTATAAGCCGTCTTTTTGCATGATTGCCCAAGGGGTTAAGGAGGTATTCCTGGCAGGGGAGCGATTTGAATACGGCTCAGCTGATTATCTGGTCGCTTCCATGAATCTGCCTGTCGTCGGCCAGGTGATCAGAGCAGCAGCGGACAGGCCTTATCTCAGCTTCAAACTGGAGTTTAGCTATGAACAGATTCTGGAGGTCATGAACGGGGCAAATGTACGGATTGTGCCGAACGAGAACGCGAAGCGTGCCTTATTTGTCGGCCAGACTGAGCCTTCCCTGATGAACGCGACCCTAAGACTGATAGAATTACTGGACAGGCCGGATGATATCCACTTTCTTGCGCCTTTATTCATAAAAGAAATCCTGTATACCCTGCTAAAAGGTCCCTATGGTGCCGCACTCGGACAAATTGCCATGGAGGGCAGCCATTCATACCGGATTAGAGAGGCGATTGATCAGCTTACCGAACGTTATGACCAGTCCATTCGCGTGGAACAGCTTGCCGAAGCAGCAAGCATGAGCCTGTCCACCTTCCACCGTAACTTTAAGGAGGTGACCGGCATGAGCCCTATCCAGTTTCAGAAGCAGCTCAGGCTGCAGGAAGCGCGCCGTATTCTATTGTCGGAGTCGGCTGAGGCCGCCGAGGTTGCGTTCCGGGTCGGCTACGAGAGTGCTTCCCAGTTCAGCCGTGAATATGCCCGGATGTTCGGCTCGCCGCCGCGCTCCGATGTCAAGCAATTGAAGGAAATGTATGATCCCGCCAGAAGCATTGTTTTTCTGGGCGATTGAGAGGATGGCGTCGTAGATGGATGAAAAGGATTGGCGCATACTGGACGTTTTGGGCACTGAACGTAATATTACGAGGACCGCGGAGCAGATTTATCTCTCGCAGCCTACTCTGACCCACCGCCTGCAGCAGCTGGAAAAGGAGCTTGGCATCAGCCTGTTCGTCTACCGGGGACGGCGGGGGATCGAGTTCACGGAGCAGGGTGAAACGATGGTAGCCTATGCCCGGGAAATGCTGGAGCGGCTGTCCGATGTCAAAAGCAGGCTGGTCAGCCAGCGCGGTGATCTAAGCGGCACGCTACGGCTTGGCGTCTCCCGGTCCGTGGCGCTGTATCGCCTTCCGGCGGTGCTCCGGCAATTTTCAGAGGCCTATCCGCTGATTGAATATGATATTACTACCGCGATCAGCCAGGATTTGCTTGGTTCAGTAGCTACACAGAAGGAGCAGATCGGGATTATCCGGGGCATACCCCACTGGCTGGAGCAAAAAGAGATGCTTGAACAGGAGCAGGTATGTATTCTGTCAGCGGTGCCGGTAGCTGTGGAGGAGCTTCCGCAGCTGCGCCGGATTACCTTTACAACGGACCCTTCCTTAAGCAGGATCATCGATGGCTGGTGGAAGCAGCAGTTCAGTAAGCCGGCCAATGTACTGATGCATGTGGACAATGCAGAAATTGCCAAACGGATGGTGCAAAACGGACTGGGCTACGCCATTGTTCCGTCCATCGTCCTGACTGAGGATGACAATCAGCTGTACCGGACCGCATTAACCGGAGCAGACAGCGAAGCCGTTACCTGGTCCACCTGGTTATTATACAGGGAGGAGCTGCTGGACATCCCGGCAGTTTCAGCCTTTGTTCAGTTTGTGCAGCAGCATTACCGGGCTTCCATACCCTCTCTCTATGATAATCCATAGAAAAATACGATTTTTCCGCTTCTGCGCCTGCAGCTACAATGAAGAAAAAGCTCAGACAGAAGGGTAGCCGCGTATGTTTATTAATGTCATGATTCTAGGTATCGCTTTTCAGCTCATTCTTAACTTAACCAGACCTGCAGTGCCCTTGTTCGCTTCCTCTCTGGGGGCATCCACGCTCGAGATAGGTGTTTTGACCGCCTGCTATGCTTTCCTCCCCATGTTTTTCTCTATTTCCGCAGGCAAAATGGCCGACCGTTTCGGCGACCGCCTCCCGGTTCTGGCCGGAATGACGGGATTAGGCCTATCCATGGCCCTGCCCTGGTGTTTTCCTTCCCTCTGGGCGCTTTATGCGTCCCAGCTGATTACAGGCTTCTCCAGTATTTTTATTGCTATTTCCCTGCAAAATGTACTCGGGCACGCCGCTCCTGAAGGCAAGCGCAACGATTATTACGGCTGGTTCAGCACCGCTAATTCCCTTGGCGCCCTGCTCGGTCCGGTGACCGCCGGCTATCTTATCAGTCACCTGTCCTATCCGGCGGTTTTTGCCGCAGCCTTCTTTGTTTTTCTGATTACTTTTGTATTTGCATGGAAGCTCTCCTCCGGCAAGCCTACTGCTGCCGCCGTAAAAACCGGACTGGCGGACTCCCTGGGCCTGCTTAAGCTCCCCGCCCTCCGCAGGGCGCTGATCGGCAATGCGCTCGCACTGTACTCCAGAGAAATCTTTGCCGCCTATTTCCCGCTGTATGCGGTAAGTAAAGGCATTTCTGTAACCGGGATCGGCTGGATTCTCTCGATTCAGGGATTGTCCATGGTGCTGGTCCGCCTGTTCATGCCCTGGCTGCAGCGTAAGCATTCAAATGATGCCATCCTGATAGGCTCGATTGCCGCATCCGGGACAGCGTTTTTGCTGGTCTCCTTAACTGTTAATCCTGTGTGGCTTGGAGTCTGGAGTGTACTGATGGGACTCGGCCTGGGCTGCGGGCAGCCTATTTCCATGTCGGTTGCGTATCAGTCTTCCCCTGCTTCGAGAACGGGTGAGGTACTGGGGCTGCGTCTATTAATCAACAGAGTCTCACAGTTCACAGCTCCGCTGCTGTTCGGGATGATTGGGGCGTCGCTGGGACTGATTACCGTCTTTTATGCCAGCAGCTTCTTTTTACTGGGCGGAACCCTGCTGATCAAGCCGCCGAAGAAGGAATGAAGGCTAATGTGCAGGAATACAAGCATTTACAAATGCCGAAAAAAGCTTTCTGCTGTTGCTGTCTGTCCCGTAACTGAATTCCGGATGCCACTGAACAGCGAGAATAAATCTTTTGTCCGGAAGAGATACTGCTTCAACCATGCCGTCCTCCGCTGCTGCCGCAGCAGTCAAGCCCGCAGGCAGTGCTTTGATCCCCTGGTGATGATAGCTGTTAACGTCTATTTGAGCTGTCTGCAATATGTGGTGGAGCAAAGTACCTGTATGGATATGTACAGAATGGGACGGCTCGGCATAAGGCGGCTTCTGCTTATGGCTGACCGTAATGTCTGTATTCATCTGCAATGGAATATCCTGATACAGGGTTCCGCCGCACAGAACGTTAAACAATTGTAATCCGCGGCAGATTCCAAAGGCGGGCTTGTCCAGTTCAATTACTTGGTCAAACAGCAGCTGCTCCATTCTGTCGCGTTCATCACACCATTCCCCGCAGACCGCTTCTGCTTTTTCCCCATATAATTCTGGATTGATATCATGCCCGCCGGTAAACAGAAAGCCATCAAACCTGCCGGCCAGAGCAGGTATAATATCCTCATCCGTTGTAAGAGGCAGCATCACAGGGATTCCGCCTTCGTTCTCGATTGCCTTCATGTAAGCCGGGAGCATCCAGTAGCTCTCTTTACCGGAGTCGTATAATGGCAGGACGCCTATCATTGGTTTGTTCATTGCTGCACCTCCTTCATTGATTGTCGTTTATTATAATCGGAGGCGTCGGATATTACCAGAGTGTAACTATCATCAGATGTGAGGTACGCGAGGCTCTGGACTTTTTCCTGTCATTTTGATGTGATGGAGTGTGATTGTTTGGTGTTCCACTGTAGTTTGCGGGTGCGAATATATATTTTTTTGTACTAATGTGAATTTTTCATATGATGAAATGATCATCGTTGGCCCTTCAGCTTAAACGCAAAAAAAGCACGGAGCCCCTTAAGGTTCCATGCTTCCTGCCTGTTATTTCATTCAGCTCTTCTTTTTGCGCCATTTGTAGGCTTTACGGACGAGCTCTAATAATGCTTTGGGAACCGGAAATACCCATCGTGAGGCAATAGGCTTGTATAGCCGGTAGTACGCTTTTTTGAAATCCTCCCACATGCTGCAGTCTTCCTGCTTCAAAAAATCAGACACGTCGACTATCAGGCCGCGGCCGTCCTTGACCATCACATTTTTGGCATGGACATCATGCGGGTGGAGACCGCGGGAACGGGCATAATCCAGTGCGATGTCAATATCGCGGATGGCCTGCTCAGTAATCAGTATTCCCTGCTTCATTGAGTCGTAAAACGTAACGCCGCGCAGCCGGTCCAGGATAAGAAAGGTATTTCCGATATAATAGCACCGTGCATATGCCGGATGCTGTCCCAGCAGCTTGTAAACCTCTGCTTCCTCCTCCAGGCCGGGTCTGCCCGGGGCATAGATTTTCACCGCATAAGCTTCATAACCGGGATGGCAAAAAACAGCGGCATAATTGCCGCAGCCCAGCAGCCTCCAGGGATACGGTACATTGCTGACTTTTACAGGCTCCTGCGGATCAATACTCTCAATAGCAGCTTTTAACATTAAATCATCGGTAATCAGTTCCGTCAGCTTCTCCATACCCAGCTTCTCCCTGCAGCCCTTCAGGCTTGTGTTACTATCAATATATCATATGTTCAAAAGAATAAGCCTACCATTGCCCGTTTTCCCTGTTGGTATCAATGACCTCCTTGAAACGGTCCGGGTAATTCGTATAGACTCCATCCACGCCCCACAGATAGGCTTTATTCATGTTGACCTGGTAATTAACCGTATACGGCATCACTTTAAGCCCGGCATTCTTAACCTGAGCCACATAAGCCGCTCCGATTCCCTGAAAGTTAGGGCTGATTCCGACGGCATAGGTTTTCACATTCTCCAGATAAGATGCAGGTGCCCCTGTTGCGGTATAGTCATTCCATACAAGCTGGTACAGCGGGATGTCAGGGTTGATCGCATGAAGCTTGCGCAGACTGGCACTGCTGAAGGAATGGACAGACACTGCATCCTCCAGGTTATATTTTAGGACAGCTTCATTTAGCAAGGTCTCGATCTGGCTGTTCGCGGTGGGCTGCTTAATTTCGATCATGTAACGGGTCTTGTCCCCGAATGTCTCGAACACCTCATCCAGCGTGGGGATGGTGACACCCGCATATTGCTCCCTTGCAAACATCGGATAGGCTTCATTAAACCAGGTTCCCGCATCCAGCTGCTTGATCTGCTCCAGGGTCAAATTTCTCACATATCCCCTGCTGTTTGTAGTCCGGTTCACTGTCTCATCATGGATCACGACCGGTATCCCATCCTTGGTTAGATGAATGTCCAGCTCTACATAATCTGCCTTCATCTCTATTGCCAGCTCAATTGCCGGCATGGTGTTCTCCGGGGCATACCCCATAGCACCACGGTGAGCAATCGTAACGACCTTATCCGGAGGATCGATGATCTCCTTGACCTTTACCTGGATCCATGGGAAATAGGCATACAATGCTGAAAACAAAAAAACAAACATTAAAACATGTACGCCAATAAAATAAGCCTTATGCCTAAAAAAGTTTTTCATTCATCTACCCTCTTTTTTCTGATCCTTAACAGCATAAATAATATATTAACATGCCGTACGGGTTTATCGTTATCTTTTCATTGGCGGCAGAGGTATTTTTTATTATATTCCAGGCTGAACCTTATGCGAATCAAAAAATAGGCAGACTCTCTTTGAGGCCCGTCACAGCAAAACTACTATACAAGCTTCATAAAAGCGCTTAATATACTCATAGAAAACGATGATAAAGGAGACAGACAACCCATGCTGGATTCAAGCACTACCGGACTTCTTACAAAAACGCTCAGCGCCAGTATTGCAAACAAAGAAATCGCAGGCGCTAACTTTATGGTGATCAAAAATGGCGAGGAAGTTTTCTATCTTGAGGACGGGCTGGCTGATGTAGAAAATGGACGCTCTATTGCCCGGGATTCCATCTTCAGGCTGTACTCGATGAGCAAGCCGGTAACAGCCGCAGCCGTTATGCTGCTGCTGGAACGTGGAGAAATAGATCTGTTTGATCCTGTAAGCCGTTACATACCTGGATTCCGCAATCAGCTGGTAGAAAAAGACGGCGGTCTGGCGGCTCCGGAACGCGAAGTTAACCTCAATGACCTGCTCAACATGACATCGGGACTTGTGTACGGCGGACCCGGTCCGGCCGGACAATATACAGAAACGCTGATTCAGGAGCTGGGCAGCCGGCTGCACGGAGCCAATCCGATGACCACAATGGAATTTGCAGACAGACTGGGCCAGGGTCCACTCGCCTTTGAGCCGGGATCATCCTGGCAATACGGAACCTCAGGCGATGTACTCGGAGCGGTTGTAGAGGCCGTAAGCGGTAAGCGGTACGGGGAATTTCTGCAGGAGGAAATTTTCGGGCCGCTGGGCATGAAGGATACCGGGTTCTGGCTGACGGAAGAAGAGCAACGAACCCGGCTGGCTAAAACGTATCAGGATGACGAAAATGGCGGATTAAAGCTCTACGCCGACAGCCACCTCGGAATTAATCACCAGTTTGACCGTAAGCCGGCGTTTGAATCCGGCGGAGCCGGACTTGTCTCCACGATCGGCGATTCGGCCAAGTTCACCACCATGCTTCTGAACAACGGAAGCCTCAACGGTGTACAGCTGCTCAAACCAAGAACCGTACAATATATGACCTCGGCGGGATTAACGCCTCCGCAGCAGAAGGGCTTTGCCCTGTGGCAATCCCTCTGCGGGCACAGCTACGGCAACCAGATGCGCATTATGACCGAGCCCGGGCAGGCCGGACATATCGGCAGCAAGGGCGAATACGGCTGGGACGGCTGGCTTGGCGCCTACTTCATGAACAGCCCGCAGGATGGGCTGACGATACTGTTTATGGTCCAGAAAAAAGACGCCGGCACCCTCCCTGTTACCCGAAAGCTGCGGAATATTGTGTTTAGCAGTTTGTAGGGACTGTGATATATGAAAACGGCAGTCATAGACTTTTTTGAAAAGTCTTGTCTGCCGTTTTTTTATAAAATCAATATTAGCGAGACTCCGGTGAATGTCTGAACTTCCTACCGCAAGGCGGACGCTGTCACTCCTACAGTTCCAAACATCTCCTCCGCCCCCTTTCCTTATAAGATATTTTCAAGTTCACTCTATATAGAATGAGCCGAGCCGAAATAACTGTACTTTCTGCAACTAAACCCGACGAATTGGCTCCGCTGCAGGTTTTAACTGCAGTCTGTACACTTATATTTGCTAAAAACGCCCGAAACCGGCTTTTTCGAGGAAAATAGATGTACAGAATACCATTATTTTCTTATAATGATTCATTTCCACTGTTTTAATTGTACAAAGTACACTTAACCTGATATGACCCTGAACCCACTGACTGAGGTTAGCGTTAGGCAGGGGCGCTCAATCCGCTGCCCGCCGCGTGTGACAATGATTTCCTAGTCGTAAAATAGTTATTATTTTCCTTATCTGTCTACAAGCACATGTACCATCACTAAACAAGCTTCATATAGTGCTTAATATACTCATAGAAATCTACTAAAGGGAGACAGACCACTATGCTCGATTCTGGCACAACCGCACTGCTGACCAAAACGCTCAGCACCAGTATTGAAAATAACGAGATTGCCGGTGCTAACTTTATGGTTATTAAAAACGGCAAAGAAGTATTTTATCATGCGGACGGCCTGGCAGATATAGAAATGAGACGTCCTATTGCCCGGGATACCATCTTCAGGCTGTACTCGATGAGCAAGCCGGTAACAGCTGCAGCCGTTATGCTGCTGCTGGAACGTGGAGAAATAGATCTGTTCGATCCTGTAAGCCGTTACATACCCGGATTCCTTCAGCAAAAAGTAGTTAAGGAAGGCGGACTGACATCTCCAGTACGAGAAGCCAACCTCCATGATCTGCTCAACATGACATCAGGACTTGTGTATGGCGGACCCGGTCCAGCCGGACAATATACAGAAACGCTGATTCAGGAGCTGGGCAGCCGGCTGCACGGAGCCAATCCGATGACCACTATGGAATTTACAGACAGACTGGGCCAGGGTCCACTCGCCTTTGAGCCGGGATCGTCCTGGCAATATGGAACCTCTAGCGATGTACTCGGGGCGGTTGTGGAAGCAGTAAGCGGTAAGCGTTACGGGGAATTTCTGCAGACGGAAATATTCGGGCCGCTCGGCATGACCGATACCAGGTTCTGGCTGACTGATGAGCAGCGAAGCCGGCTCGCCAGAACCTATCAAGACAACGGGGAAGGCGGACTCAAGCGATATGCTGACAGTCCCTTGGGAGTTAATCACCACTTTGACCGTGATCCGGCATTTGAATCCGGCGGAGCCGGACTTGCCTCTACGATCGATGACGCGGCCAAATTCACCACCATGCTGTTGAACAACGGGAGTATTGACGGGTACCAGCTGCTCAAACCAAAAACCGTGCAATATATGACTTCTCCTGGCTTAACGCCCCCACAGCAAAAGGGCTTCGCCTTGTGGCACCTTCGCTGCGGTCACAGCTATGGCAATCTGATGCGCATTATGACCGAGCCCGGTCAGGCCGGAAACATCGGCAGCAAAGGTGAATACGGCTGGCAAGGCTGGCTTGGCACTTATTTCGCGAACAGCCCACAGGATGCGCTGACGATACTGTTTATGGTCCAGAAAAAAGACGCCGGCACCCTTCCCATCACCCGTAAGCTGCGGAATATTGTGTTTAGCAGTTTGTAGAGATGGACATATAAAGCATTTGTAGTCTGTAGTAGAAGTTGAGCGGATAAACAAATAAAACCGCTAAAATAGCGGCTCCGCAATGGTTTATTAAGAAATTGTGATTTACCATCACTCAAACATTTTCCTTCATACGTTCAACATTATTGTTCAGTTGTATTAAGATTTTTCTTAAAGCTGTAAGATCTGTATGACTAATATCATTTAACAGCTCCTTGGCAAAATACTCCTTTTCCTTTTGCGAAGATTCAATTAGTTCTTTTCCGTAATCAGTTAATTGTACTAAGATTATACGGTTGTCCCCATCTTTTTTTCTTCGGGCTACGATCTTATTGTCTTCAAGCTGTTTGAGATGTCTGGCGACTGCCGCCTTGTCAAGGGTCACTTTCTTTTGTAAGTCACCCTGGCTGATTTCAATCTCTTGATATATTAATGCGAGTATTTCAAAGCGAGATTGGCTGATGCTGATATAAGCATCAAATGTAGTATTTATGGCGTTGTTTACACGGTACATTTCGTATAACAACTTCGACTCCTGTGACCAATCCTTGCTCAAAACCATCACATCTTTCATATTTATATTTTTCTGCCAAGTGCTTGCAATGTACTAGACAATATACAACTTAATTTCTTTTTTTACAAGTAACATGCACTGTAACACTGCAAGTACTTGCTTACTTTTCGTTTTAACCGTCTCGCTCCCATCTTAAACCTAAAGGCCCTCTCCCCAAGTGGAAAGAGGGCCTTTCTATACATTTTTCGTCAATATACTGACAGTGTACCGTCATAATTTATCACTTGTCCATTGTGGTTCTCACCATCCAAAACAAAGTCAACAATTAATTCCGCTGCTTGAACAGTTGTTTTGACAAAATCCCCTGTCATATGTCCGTTCAAATCCGTTGAAACCGCACCGGGCATTACTGCAAAAATTTCCACCGGTATATTCTCCTTCTCAAAACTCATCCCCCATGATTTAGTCATAACATTTAGTGGAGCCTTTGAGGTTGTATAAGAGAATGCATTAAAGTATGGTAACGGCTCAATAGGTATACTAATATTTATTATAATACCTTTATTCGCAATTAAGGTCGGAAGCAAGCCTTTCGAGAGCGCAAAAGGACCGATAAAATTAACTTCATAAGTACTTTGAAGCTCTTCAACCGTAAATTCCCAACCCACTTTGTGCATATCACCTGGAATACCGGCATTATTCACCAGGAGCGATAATTCTGCAAAATTTCGCGTAATTTCTCCCACTGCATTATTAATACTGTTCAAATCAGCTACGTCTAACAGCAGCAAATGTGCATCACCGAAGGCTCGAAGAGCAGCTACTGCATTATCTCCCCGCTCCTGATCGCGCGCACCTACTAACACACGATACCCTTCCTCTAACAATTTTTTTGCAATTTCATATCCGATCCCTTTGTTCGCACCAGTTACTAATGCTGTTTTGGTCATCAGTGATTCTCCTTTATTTGCGGGCTTTTTTTGCTTCAGCGCTTCGCGCTCCACCTTTTGTTGATATATCAACGTTGATGTATCAACAGTTTATGTTAATATTGTTTTTATGACAAGTCTTTTCTAGTTGATTGCAAAAAAACAGCCTGCTGAGGGATTCTCAACAGGCTGCTTCTCGTTAAAAATCGATGCTACTCTGCTTGCCACAGCAGCCGATAAATCACAGCTGCCGCCTGTGCGCGTGTAGCCTTACCTTGCGGATCAAAGCGGCCGTCCGGCAAGCCGTTGATCAGGCCTGCACTGCGTACGGCTTCCACAGCCTGCAGAGCATCCGCCTGAAGATGCTTCGTATCGGTAAACGAAGCTGAAAGAGCACCTGCATCAGCAGTTAACGGAACCTTCAACAGATTCGCAAGCCGGTAGATCATTACAGCCATTTCCTGGCGGGTGATCTGGTCATTGGCCCCAAAGCTGCCGTCTCCTTTGCCGTTCACGATTCCCAGCTTCTGTGCGCTGGTCACAGCTTCATTGTACCAGGCATCCCTGCTAACATCCCTGAATGTAGAAACTGCCGTCTCATCCAGCAGATCAAACGCATTCATCAGAATCTTAATAAACTCCCCGCGTGTCACATTGGCACCAGGCTTAAAGGTCCCTTCTTCCGTTCCGGAGATAGCCCCTCTCGCTGCAAGAGCTTCAATGCCCTCGGCAGCCCAGCCTGCATTAACCAAATCATTAAATGCAATTTTTGAGCTGTGTACAGTATAGGTTCCATTCTGCTTCATGCTGATTTCCAGCAATCCCGAAGCTGTATTGTATTTGCCTCCGGCAATAGCTTTGGTTGTTCCATCTTCCTGTAAGCTGAAGGCTACTATTTGATGTGCCTTATCCCCCGCTTTTAACGAATATGGCAGTGCCAGGCGGATACCTTGGTCCTGCATCACTTCTGGCGGAACAGCCTTGCCGTCAATACTTAGTGTGATCGTGTTATGTGCGTCTGAGCTGTTTCCGGCTTGAACCAGCAGTGTCAGACTGCTGCCTGCGGATGCCTTCCAGAAGCTCTGCGGAAGGATTACGACAGCTGAACCGGTGTCCACCTTTACTCTAGTAACCGCAGCAGCTTCTGCCAGTGCCTTAACTGGCAGCTCTATAGACACTTGCTTAGCAGCAGCCCCGCCTAAATTCAATAATACAGTCAGCGTACTATCTGTAAGCTCCTTCACGGCAGCTTCGATCTCGCCCGCAGTCACCTTAACAGCAGCCTTGCCATCCGCCGCTGCGGAAGGCTGCAGCCGGATAGTGCCCTTATCCACCGCAGGTGCCGCACTCGGCGACGGTTTAGGACTGGCGGTGTTAGTGCTCGTACCACCAGGGATAGCTACTGCCGGTGTAGCTGTTGGCGCTGGCGTCGGAGATGGTGTTGGTGTTGGAGTCGGCGTAGCTGTCGGCTCAGGCAGCAGCTGCAGTTCGGTAATAGCTGACTTCAGCCTGCCCAAAGCCTCATCTATCTCCGCCTGGACTGCAGTCCCGCTCTCCAGCAGTGTTACGGCATTACTTACAGCTACAGCAAGCAAGCTCCAGCTGGCTTCGGTATACAGCTCCTGCTTCAATGCTTTTACCGCAGTAAGCTGTTCTTCAAGCTGCACGGTGTTGACCGGAGCCTGAACTGCTGTCAGCGCCAGCGTATAAATTGACGTTGTAACCCGATCTGTACCTGTTACTTTTACCTTATAGCCGGTTTTCAGATCCGTTGCCAAGGTACTCAGGTCGCTTTCATAGACCGCAAAGGTAACTCCGGCCCGCACGGTTAATCCCTCTTTCAGCTGATCAAGCGTCGTCGTTTCAGGCACAACAATTTCTTTGGCCACCTGATCCAGTGAGCCTCCTGGAACCGTAATGCCGCTTATAGCTGCGCCGTGATCAGGCACTGGTGTCAGCGCTTCATATGCATTTTTGAGTGCTTTGTATGCCGAGTCAATATCCCCTTCGGTCGAAGCATCATTACCGTATACGGCTTGGGCCGCTGTAAGGGCGGCTACCAGCGCCTCCCACTGCGCTGCAGTCCCGTCGTAATTCTCTTCATTTACCGCCGGATCGGCAGCTGTATCGATTGCAGTCTTGAGACGTGACTTGTCGTATTTAACATAGATCCGGCAGCTTGCCCGCAAATCACTGCTTTCAAGCTTGCCAAAGATAACAAAATCCGTCGCAATTGTCAGCTTGTTCTCCGGGATTTCGTCCCAGACCACATCCACTTGCCCTTTGGTGTTGTCTGCATAAGTTACAGTCACTTTGCCTGGCAGAACCGGCATAACATTGACGGTAGTACTGACAGAGACCGGTTCAATCGCCGTGATGGCTCCATGATCAGCGGGCAATGGCTCCTCTCCGCCTGCTTTTGCGGAAATCGCCCGCCACTCCTTAAGCCCTGTGAACGAGCCGCCCTGCTTATCCATGGTCAGCCGCAGTCTGTCGGTTGTGATTTCATCAAAGGTTACTTCATTAAATGCGTTTTTGGCCATTTTCTTCCCGCTCAGACCGCTCACCGGCTTGAACGCACCAGCCGTACTGTCCCAATATTCGAAGCGGTAGTCGGACGGCACCATTACACCGCCTCCGTCATCGAAGAAGTATAGCGAGCTGCCGGACAGGGTTACCGGACGCTGCCAGGTGTACTGAACCCAATGGCTGTTACCCGGCCCTCCCCAGTTCCCGTACTGGGTTTCAACAGCCTTATCATTAAGGTTATTGGAGTTTCGCGGAATAAAACCGTCATTAACGGCATAGACCGACTCCCAGGCGGAAGTATAGGATGCGCTTGGCACAGCCAGCAGTGCGGCATTTCGATAGCGCAGACTATTAATAGCTGTCCGCAGCCGGCCTGTCATGTCCTGAATTTCCTGCAGGCTGTACTCTGCAGAAGCAAGCAGCGCTTTCGCATCAGTCAGGACCGTTTGCAGCTGCTGCCAGGATTCAGGCGTATAGTCATCCTGATTGCGCACAAGCGGGCCGAGCGGTGTATTTTTGGACGCAAATTGCGAGATCATTGCTGACAGATCTGCTGTCGCCACAAATACCGTGACCGGCACTTCGATTGTAGTCGCCAGTTCCCCGTCACTGACAGTCAGCTCGTATTTGAACTCTCCGGTTGCCTTAAACTTCGCCTTCAGGACGGCCTGATCCAGCACCGGTGCTTCAACTGCGCCTTCACCGGAGATCAGCTTCCACTCATAAGTGAGCTTGCCGCTTGGCATGCCGTCATCCTGAATGACTGGTACAAGGGTCAGCGGCGCATCCTGCTCTACCTTGACCGGTGTCTCCAGAATAACCTTCGGAGCACGGTTGGCCGCAGGCGTTACAGTCAGATTATTGTTGTAAATCTGAATTTCTTTAATACCGGTTGAGTAACCGGAAGCATGAGTGAAGCTTAGCCGGAGGGCTGTTGTTTCCACCGCCTTAAACTCAACATTATTGTAGTTATCGGCAACATAATCCGGATACCGGAACTGTCCCTCTACGGGTCTCCAGGTCGTCCCATCCTTATCCAAGTACTCCACACCGAACGTTTGAGGCGCACTATAGCCGTTAGGACGGCGGTCATTGTAGAAGTAAACCTTTACATTGTCTACCGTCTTACTGCTACCCAGATCAAAGGTTACGGTGTCTGACGGATTCGGGGAGCTGCCGAACAGCGCCGTATTGGAGGTATGCGTGATGGAGGCAATGGTCGAGCCGTCAGCGAGCTTTTTCACATCAGAACCGCTTCTGATATAACTTGCCTCAATCCTGGTGTCTGCTGCAAGCGCGAGGTTATCGCCGTTATGAACGACATCAACGCCCGCTTTATTGAACATGTCTACCGCTTTAGCATTAGCGGCGAGGGTTGTCTCATCAGCTGATGCCAGTGTGACTGCACTGCCTTTTTCAAACAGAATTTTAGTATTCGTGTTATCCCCGACTGCACCCGGAACATCCCCTTCCGGTTTGGTTACTTTGCCGGTAGCTGTATCAAACAGGATATGTGACATCTCATTAGTGGTCAGCACGCGCTCACCGTTAATGAACAGGGAGTAACCAACGGGAATACCTTCGTAGTAAGGCTTGCTGTCACTGTATTTGGCCGGGTCCTGCCAGACAATTGTCAGGTCGGCATCATGGTAGCGCACATTGTCTACTGCAAAGTGATCATAATCCACATTGACCGGCCACAGCTCGATAATATCATCGGTTCGCGGCTGCAGCCCGGCCATGTCCTCCAGCACGGTGTAATTCATCATGCCCAGCGTATCGTGGTGAATCCAGGCACGCACCATTTTGCCGCTCGGGTTCGGAGGGGTTTCCGGGGTCCAAGGGGTGCCGAAGAAATAATCCTCCAGCCAGAAGAATTCATTGGAATCCAGATGGTCTGTATTGCCCGGCTCGACGGTATGCAGCCAAGCGCCCCAGTCAAACAATGTTTTATAAGTGCTGCTGTCAATATTATTAACCGGATAATAGCGCAGGGAGGCGCGGATTGTATTGATATAATTGCCGAAATTGCACCAGGCGAACTGGTCTGTGCCGAAGGCGCTGGTCTCCCCTTTTTTGAACGCTTCCACACGCTTCATGATGCTGTTCTGGTCGGCCGTGAAGAACGGGAAGATCGGATAGTAATCAGGATCGGCATAATCATAGAGCTGGGTCAGATATTTGGGATCATAGCCGCTTTCGCCTGCTTTTGGCACTACACCGAAGTTGAAGACGAACATATTATTGTCACGCCACGGGTTGAATACATCGCTGCTGCCTTCCATTTTTTTGTGTAAAAAGCTGCCCTCTCCGTTCGTATCCGCAATACCGTCGCCGTCAAAATCACTTTCGTCATACCACATCCCCGTCAGCACGGCCTGCTGGATTTTACCGGCAATCTCCTTCATCTGTGCAGCCTTTGCAGTATCTCCGAGCTGCTCGTACATCTGCTGCGCAGCCACTGCGTTGGCATAGGCTGTTGCCGATCCGTCCAGACGGGCATAATTGCCGCTGCCTTTCCAGTGCATGGAGACGGTATCGCCGTCATTGCCGGTAATCGGGCCGTGATTGTAATAGACAAGATTCGGATCATTGCCTTTAAAATGCGCCAGTGTGCCGGTCACATCATTCGCCGAAAAATCAGCAAACTTCTTCAGCACCTTATCGCCGCCGCCGTAGATTTTATAAGCCTCCCAGCCGACCTGCGACGAGTTCTGCATCATATCCCAGGTCCAGATGTTAGGCCGCCCGGGGTTGTTCTTATAGTTGGCGTTCTCGGAATATTCGCCCTGTGCCAGCCAGGTACCATAAGCATAGGACGGATCACGCAGCCACTTCAGATCCTGCATCGCCCAAGGCACGCTGACTGTGATGCCGTTGTTATAGCCAAGCACGCCTTCCATGTTCATCGGAAACTGCCAGTCATTTCCCGGAATGTTGGCCTCGAGCAGATTAAAGCGGTTACACCACCAGCGGTAGTAAAGCACTTTTTTCACATTTTCATCCGGTATGTCGATATAAGGGATGTTCTGGGCCCACCACTCATTGTACTGCGTGACCTGATCGGCAAAAGCCTGGTCATTACTAGCTTCCCTAAACGCGGCATACTGTGTTGTGGAGGCGGGAATCTCTTCGGCCAGCCAGCCCATTACCACCTTCTCATCCACAGAGCCGCCTGCCGGAACAGTAATTTCTTTAACCAGCTCGCTGCCGGCGGCACTCATTCCCTCCCCGCTGAGATGCACATCGACATAAGACATAGCTTCCACATACTGCTCGCCGGCTCGTCCAACCATTAAAGGGGCAGCAACCCGGTTACCGATTAATTCATTGCCTTCCGCTTTGCTGACAAAAGGGGATTTCACCGTCATTTTGACCGTAACCGGCTGGCTGCCCTTATTGGTCAGCTTCAGAAGGGTTACAGCGCTGTTGTACGCGGATATGAATTTACGCTGATTGATCTCCAGTCCGCCGCTGCTGTAGGTCTGATCACCGTGGCTGGGATAATTTTTACGCTTGCTTTTGTCCTCGGATAACCCGCCTGTTGAGAGTGAAATGCTGTACATGGTGTCTTTGTTCAGCGTATCCGCATAATGCACTGTACCGACAAATCCCAGCTTCGAATTATCCTGGGTCTTCATATAGAGCGCACTGCCGCGGCTGTAAAGCGTGTTCGCTCCCCCGTCGTCACCGCCATCGTCCGGAATAACACCTGTATTAACCAGTAAGGAATCCAGCCACGGCAAATCCTTGTTGTCCTGAGCGAACTTGGCAAAATCAAAATCCTCAATCGCCTGCATCATCTGCCCGATCGTCTCCCGGCTGAAATCCACCGGCTGTGCGGTGATCTGGTTGCCTTGCTTCCACTGGGCTTCACCGTAATCCGTTCCTACCCCTTCATGCACAAAATCCGTTGTATAATTCGCCGATGCCGGGACAATTCCCGCGTTCAGGGTAACGGCTGTACATAAAGCTGCTACCCACATTTTGCGTGACCACTTCTTCTTTGCCATAGTTGCTTAGTCTCCTCTCTAACCTTTAATCCCTGTCAACGTAATACCTTCCACAAAATATTTGTTGCCGATCAGGAAAAACACCAGGCAGGGAGCGGTAACGACCAATGCAAGGGCCATGACCTGCTCGTAGTTGGGAATCCGCATACCATTAACAATGTAAAGACCCATAGGCAGCGTATAATCTGCTTCCGTCTTCAGATAAATCATCGTGTAGAAAAACTCGTTCCAGCAGTTGATGAAGCTAAACAGTGCGACCACGATCATCGCCGGACGGATCAGCGGGAGCATAATTCTGGAGTAGATGCGGAAATGGCCGGCACCGTCGATTTTGGCTGCTTCACTTAATTCCACAGGAATTGTCATGAAAAATTGCCGCAGCAGGAATACAAAGTAGGCATTACCGCCGGCACAGAAAAAGGCCGGTATAATCAGTGCGGGCTTGCCGGCCAGCCCAAGCGAGGTGTAGAGCGAAAACTGCGGCAGCAGCGTAACGGCGCTTGGCAGCATCATGCTGCTGATGACCAGCACGAACCACATCCCGCGCAGC
Source organism: Paenibacillus sp. FSL R7-0273 (assembly GCF_000758625.1). Taxonomy (NCBI): domain Bacteria; kingdom Bacillati; phylum Bacillota; class Bacilli; order Caryophanales; family Paenibacillaceae; genus Paenibacillus; species Paenibacillus sp. FSL R7-0273. The sequence goes on along the minus strand of NZ_CP009283.1, from coordinate 3,670,484 downwards.
GGAAATCTCAGCTTGGCAAAGGCGTAACCGGCAAAGCTGGTTGTCAGCACAGTACCGATGACATAAGGGACAACAATGGATACCGAGTTCCAGAGCTGACGCAGGAATTGAATCCGCTCAAGGCCCAGCCGGAAGTTATCGATTCCGGGCTCCTTGGGGAAGAACACAGGCGGACGGGCCAGAATCTCTGTATGGCTGACAAAAGCGCCGCGCAGCAGCCAATAGAGCGGAAATGCAAAGACTATGCCAAGCAGGCAGGAGAGCGCTATTAAAGCCAGGTGGATGGCTTTGCTCTTGCTTTTGGCCCGCTTGATGCTGGAATATTTCAAGGCTGTAGCCGTTGTCATGGTCTCACCTTCCTCCTTTTGCCCATGGAATCGTCACGCTTCAATGCACCCTGGAAGTAGAACAGTACAATGGTAATCACCAGCGTAATCAGGAAGACGATCCAGGCTTCGGCTGAAGCCAGCCCGCGCATGCCGACCTGCACAAAGGAATGGTCATAGATCATGACGTTAATGAAATAGGTCATCCGGTCAGGTGCTCCGTTTCTGGACAGCACCACACTCTGGGTATAGATCTGAATGGAGGTCATCATGCACATGATCAGCTGGAAGAACAGCACCGGCTTGATCGTCGGATAAGTAACCTTCAGGAACTTGTGCCAGGCATTCCCCCCGTCCATCTCGATTGCCTCCAGCAGCTCGCCGGGAACATCCTGCAGGGTGGCGATGAAGACCACGATGGTCCCGCCGCAGGTCCACAGGCTCATAATGAACAAGGTACTAAAAATCTGTACCGGGTCTGTAAGAAACTCTATGGGTGCTATACCCAGCTGCAGCAGAATCCAGTTGACAAGTCCGCCTTTGGCCTGATTTTGCAGCAGCATCTGCCAGACAATGGTTGTCGCCAGCATCGGCACCACGGATGGCAGAAAGAAAACCGCCCGCAGCATATTCCTGCCAATGAACCTGCGGTTCAGCAGCAGCGCAACGATCAGGCAAAATACAATAACGAGCACCACATTCACAAAAGCGTAAACGAGGGTTACCGTTATGGATTTTTTAAACTCGGAGCTGGGGTTGCTGAAGATATAGATGTAGTTATCCAGTCCGATCCATTCCATGATCTGACTACCGCTCATAATCGTTATTTTATGAAAACTGTAAATGAAGCTGGCCAGCATCGGGTACAAGGTCAATACGAGGAAACCGATGATGGCAGGCGCAGCGAACAAATAACCGGCAACGGCTTCCTTGACGGCACCTTTGGCCTGCTTCGGGACAGGGACGGGTGCCGGACTGGTTTTGCTTTCTGGGTTCATCTGTACAGCCCTCTTTTCAAATAAAGAGAATAATAAGTGCTAGGAGACTTTGCCGCTTTCCCACAGAGACTTGATGACAGGCATGATGGAATCGTAGATTTCCTTTACGCTTTTGCTGCCGGACAGGGCCTGGTCGATTGACTTCTCGTATTCCGTGTTCATCTTGAGATAGGCAGGAACGTAATAAGCAGGCCATTGTACGATAGAATCCTTGGTGGTGCTGTAGCTGAGAATAGTTTCTTTGGCGCTTACCGGAAGCTCAGAGCTCCATTTATCAACCAGTGCAGCATCGGTATACCAGTCTGCCTGATTCGGCAGCCATGCCCCGCTTTGCAGCAGCTCCAGGCTGTTCTCCGGATTAACCATATAAGCGTAGAACTTTTTGGCTTCTTCTATGTTCTTGGAGGTGTTGTATACGACAAGCGGAGCGCCGGCATTCATTGTTACCGCTTTCTTCATTTTCGGCAGTACGCCGACACCGATGTCTTCGTTCCCCTTGATATTGGCCAGGTCCCAGGAGCCGCTGACTGCCATAGCATATCCGCCGCTGAGTGCATCAACCGCCGAACCAATTCCTGTACTCCAGGTGTAAGTGAACGGGGAGGCTACCTTATCCTTATTGACGAGGTCAGCCAGCTTCTGAATGCCTTCTGCACTTTCCGCGGAATCCCACTGAAATTCCTTCCCGTCCGGGGATACGATACCGCCGCCGTTCGCATTTGCCGCCCAGAAATGATGAAATTCTCGCCCGGCGGTGAAGCCCAGCCCGTAATTCTCGGTCAGGTCTGCATTAAACCCTTCCTCAGCAGCTGTTTTGCCTTTGGAATCCTTGGTCAGCTTTTTGGCATTCGCTACAAAAGTATCCCAATCCCACGCCTCCTCCACCTTTGTTGGCGGATAGGCAACTCCTGCTTCATCAAACTTGGACTTGCTGTAAAAAAGCAGCTCCAGCTGATTAGACAGGCCCACACCGATTACCTTTTGCTCAGGAGAATGAATGGTTATGGCAGACAGCTTCTCAGGAATGCTTCCGTCCGTCAAAAGATCTGAAATATCGGCCAGAATGCCCATTTCATTATATTTCTGGATATCCCCTTCCCCCATGTAGCTGATGTCAGGCAGCTCGCCGGATTGCAGCCGGGTCTGGATAAAGGTGTCAAAGGTACCGTCCGCCGGCAGCACCTGCGCGTTAATCTTGATTCCGGTATCGGCTGTATATTTCTCTGTCGCCGCTTCAACCAGCTTTTTCTGTACATCATCCCCCCAATACAGCAGCTCCAGTGTGATGTCCTTTGCGGCGGTCTCGTTGTTATCTCCGGTGTTTGCCGGTGCTTTGGTGCCCTCCGCCGCCTTGTTTGTACCGCCCTGCTGGTTGTCCGAATTGCCTGTGCAGCCTGTCAGCGCTGTAAGTGCCATTGTCACTGCCATGGACAGCATCAGCGTACGCTTGCCAACCTTCATCTTCTATTCCTCCTTTGGATAGAGCTATATAATTTAAGATAAACGAGTTTAATCGTTTAACTTAAAAACTGGATTTATGCAGCAGAGCGTCATAAGCGTGCGCTGCTGCAGTTAGGCAAGCCAAACTCTTCTGCTAAACAGTGAATTGCCCCTGTATAAGCCGGATACTCGGCTGCAGCGTGCCTTCAGGCGCACGGAATTCCAGGTTATCCTCCAGCATCATGTATCTGGAAGGATAGGCCGCATAGCTGGTAATCATAAGATCTTCCTGCTCCCCGGTAATGAACCCATTGATGCATTTCAGCCGGCCGCTGCTGTCCCGGTACAGGTATGCCGTGGTTCCAAAGCCAAGCAGATAGGCTGCCAGCTCTTCTCCCATATCCCAGTCATCGCCTGACACATCTGCGAACAGGGCAGCAAACAGCGGATCACTGGCACCTACAAACACCGACTGTCCGAAACGGTTCCGCGACAGCTCCGGCATATTCAGGTTCGGAGCAGCAACGCTATAGGTTGAGGCGGCTTCGCCGGGTGCCAGGCGGCGCGGAGTTGACCGCACGTTCCAGTCGTAGCAGTTGAACACAGCCATTGTAGCGCGGTAAGCTGCCTCAAGGTAGGCTGGATCTCCCAAATGCTCATAAGTCACCAGCGCAGATGAAGCTACCAGCCCGCCCCACAAGGAATGAATCATAGGAGACAGGGCTTCCCACCAGCGGTCGGGATTCTGCAGCCGGTAATCGTTGCTGAAGCCGATATTGGCAAGAATCAGCTGGCCGTAGCGCGCAGCTTCCGCCGTATTCCCCAGCCGGCATAAAGCCTGGCAGGTCGGGCCAAAACCTGCATTATCATAAAAATGCTCTGTAACCGCCCCGCTGTAATGCCGTACGCCTATGTTCATGGTACGGCCGAAGGACTCCCACAGACGCTGCAGCCGGGAATGCCAGGCTGTCAGGCCAGCTGCCTGCAGAGCGGAGATCAGTTCCTCAATATAGAGGATAAACACACCGTTTAACCGGGATTCATCCTTCTCACGGCTGCCGGGATGAGCTTCCGGATCGAGCCGCATGCACATCACCTCAGCCGCCCACTGCAGATAGGTCTGAGCTGAATGCAGCTCTAGTAGCTCATCGTCCATCTGGGACAGCAAATAGAATACATGTGCGATATAGTCAAAGTCATAGATCCTGTAAAAGTCTCCATACAACGCCCGCGGCCGAGAGAAATCACCCTCCTCGAACCAATGGAAGCGCATGTCCAGAGCGGCAGCTTTTTCAGCAATGGCTACTTGTCCGGGCACCGGGTCCGTCATCATGTTATTCATCAGCAGAAAGGCAAGCTTTCCCAGGGATTCGCCCTGATTGGACAGCGGCCGGAAGGCGTGGGGACGTTCTGCCGCGTCTGCGCCTGCATAGCTGTTCACGCACAGCCACTCCGCCCGTTTCCCCAGCAGCTTGCTTACCGGCTCCAGTACGTTCCATACCAGAATATCGCTGCGGCCGTCTTCAAGCACCAGCTCCAGCTTATGCTCACCCGGAACATAGCGTCTGAAGGCTACCTTATAACGGGTTCCATTACTATCGGCGGCTATCAGCTGCAGCTCTGCTGAGACATCTTCCAGCAAAATATCTTCTGAATGCCCGGGCGCACTGTAAAGGCGGAGCTCCTTAGCAGCAAGGCCATCCGGTATATGTAGTGACGCCTGAAACGCTCCTCCGGCAGGCAGCACGGGCGTGTAGCTCCAGTGCGGATGTCCAAGTCCTTCACCCTGGCGGTAGAAATCCTCCATGTCATTAAACGGCTGGAAGGTATACTTCCATTCCTTCAGCTCTCCCGGAGCGAGACATAGCTGCTTGTATTCATCACCGTAGATCCAGTCTGCTGCCGCTGAACCACTCATGGATGTCCCGTCTTCAACAAGGGACAGCCGGTGGTAGAGCAATCCGTCAAGAGACGGTGAAACCTGCTCAAGAAAGCGGTTACTATAACGGCAGTAAGAACCAGCTGCCACAGTTCTTCCGTCCATACCGTAGATTCCCAGATGCGGACCTTCATTGCTGCGCCTAACTGCGGCGAACTTGGCGAAATCTCCGCCCAAATGCGGATAGACTGCGCACGATTCACGCATGTTACGCAGAACATTATCATCCCGGAACATGACATAAGCCAATGAGAACCAGAGATGGAGCCCTTCAATTTGCGTTGTCGCGGCGGAGGTATTCCTTAGCTGGACCGCCCAGTGCAGCTGTTCATCTTCCAGAGTATATACCATGCTAAGCTTAATGCTTCCAGTATTACATTCTACAACAGCCTGCCCGGAACCTTCTTGACTTACGCTTGGGGTATAGCTGCTGCTGTGCAGCGTCTTCCCGCCCAGCTTCAGCTCCCACTCACCGAACAGCTTATCTTCGTCCTCCTCGTATCCCGCCTGCTGCAGATACTGCGGGTTAATGACCCAGTTCATACCATACGGGTCATCCTGCAGGACAAGAGACTCCACTGCTCCCCGTCTGTTTAGAGATATTTTATATTTTTCATTGCCCAGTACAGCAGTCACGCCATCACCTCTTTCATATCCTGATACCAATTTAAACGTTTAAATTGAGTAGCAAAAGAAATGATGTGAAACCACATCTGTATTCAAAAGATAAGAAATTGCGGAATTCGCATATCACTCATCCTTCGCGCAGAACCGGATACCGTCCTCTTCAGGACGGCGCTGCCGTTTCTAGCTGTGTTTCACATCACTGTGCAGGTCTTTCACGGAGCCGCGCTCAATCAGCTGGCATTCAGGCATCTTCAGCTGCTGAACCGGATCTCCCTTGATCATCTGGTACAGCGATTCCATTGCCTGAAAGCCCATCTCATGCAGCGGCAGTCCCATCGTAGTAATACTCGGCTGGAGATAATCGCTGAATTCGCGGTTGTCGAAGCCGATGACCGAGAGCTCTCCGGGTATACTGACGCCGCGTTCGCCCGCCATCTGCAGTACACCGACGACCATAACATCATTCATCGACAGGATCGCCGTCGGCGGCTCAGGCAGCTCAAGCAGCTCACCGGTCAGCCGGTAGCCTGATTCGCGCTCCCAGTCCCCCATTTTGATTAGCATGGGATCAAACGGCAGTTCAAATTCAGTGACAGCCCGGTAATATCCCTTCAGCCGGTGTCTGGACGGAATAGAGTCCATGAGACCGCTGATTATCGCGATGCGTCTGTGTCCCTTGCTGACCAGATAAGCCATCGCTTCATAGGAAGCCTGTTCATCATTAAACTGGATGGATAAGTTGTCTTGCGTATAGCCGTAGGTATACACAATGGGCTTGCCTTCAACATCAATCAGTCCGGTCAAATCGCGGGTGTGTACCCCGATGTAAATGATTCCGTCCACTTGTTTGCGGAGCAGCTCGGAGACGGCATTCTCGGCATACTTGCGGTAAACCTCCGTATCGCCGAAATTACGGCCAATCCGTTTATCCAGCCGGAGATTGACGAGCAGAATTTGCAGATCGTGCCGGTCTCCGTAATCATTGATACCGTCGATAATCTCCGGGGCATTGAACACCGTGATATCCTCGGCAATGACCCCGATTGTATTCGTCCGGTTGCGTTTCAGGCTCTTGGCAATATCATTGGGCTTATAATTCAGTTCTTCTATGGCCTCCGTTACCCTCCGGTGAGTCTCAGGACGCACATTCCGGGTTCCGTTGAGCACATAGGAGACAGTAGCAATGGAAACATTGGCCTTGAGTGCAATGTCTTTGATGCTGGTTTTCCTCATAGGCTTCTCCTGTCTAAGCATCCGAACCATCGTCCATTAGCAATTTAAACGTTTAGATTTCATATGACTCCTAAAACTTACCATAACATTTGCGTTTCCGCAAGCCTTTTCATTACAGTAATTCCGGCTTTTACAGCATTTTTTCCATAATCAGATCTGTCTGTGCTTCATCGCCCATCTGGAAGATATGCGTTCCGGTCCGGACAAACCCCATTTTCTCATAAAAGCCGATCGCCGGCCCGTTATTCTCCCAAACGCCGAGCCAGACCCGGAATTTATTATGCTGAGCTGCATTAACCAGTGCATGGTTTATCAAGTGCTTGCCCAGCCCTTTTCCATGATACCTGCTGCTGATATAGATCCGCTCAATTTCGAGTGTGTCAGCTCCTGTTTCTTCGGACTGGGCCTCGTTTATATTCAGCTTCAGATAACCAGCCGCCTCGCCGTTTACCAGGACAAAAAAGAATTCCGAACCCGTGCGGGTCAGCTCCTCCTCCAGTTTTCCGTCACTAAAGGCCTTTTCCAGATAGTCCTGCATAACTTCAGGGGAATTCTGATCTTTAAAAGTGTCGTTAAAGGTTTCGATACTAAGGGCTTGAAGTTCCTTTAAATCTGCCAGGCTGCATTGTCTTATCGTTATTTCCATTTCGTTGCTAGCTCCTTTTATACAATCAATATTCGCGTTTATTGCCCTTCTTTACGGATTCCCAGTCCATCTCCACATTTTTTCTGACCCGCTGTAAAAGCTGAAACAAGACATCTGTCTCCGTCTCGGATAATCCCGCCAAAGCAACGTTGTCCGAATGCGAGTGTTCCCTAAGAATAAAAGGAAAAACCTGTTCACCCTTGGCAGTGGGAAACAGCAGGTTGATCTTCCTGTTATGCGGATCATCCCTCTTTTCGACCAGTCCGTTCCGCTCCAGCTTCTGAATTGCCCGGGCTGCCGTTGTACGGTCAACCTTGAGAATTTCTGCTACCTTCTCCTGGATGATACCCGGATGCTCACAGATACGGACAAGGTAAAGGTATTGCCCCTTCGTCAGATCAAATTCTTTAAATTCTATATTGCTGATCGAATCCAGGGCTCTGGCAATCATCCCGATTTCACGCAGAATCTCCTTCATGGCTGTAGCTCCAATCCTTTTTAATACTATTTATAATATCTTTTATTTGTTGTAAATACAACAATTGAGCATACAAAAAAGTGCATCCGCCCGTCAGCCTGCCGCCAACAATACAGATGCACTTCAGTGTAGCCTTAAAATTCGACTTATACTTACCGGTAATCCTCGACATCAAACTCTCTGTCCTTGAAATAATATTTCCGGTCATCCTCTGTAATCTCACGAATGACCCGGCAAGGATTCCCTGCTGCAATTACATTGTCAGGAATATCCTTCGTTACCACACTGCCTGCCCCGATTACTGCATTGCTGCCTATAGTAACACCGGGAGTCACGACCACATTTCCGCCGATCCAGACGTTGTCACCAATTGTGATGGCAATGCCATACTCATAACCGGAGTTCCGTGAATCCGGGTGAATCGGGTGGCCCGCTGTATAGAGAGATACATTAGGCGCAAACATTACATTGTTGCCGATCTTAACCCTACCGACATCCAGAATGGTACAGTTGAAATTGGCATAGAAATGGTCGCCCGCTTCAATATTCAGGCCATAATCGCAATAAAACGGCGGCTCGATGTGTACACTTTTGCCTGCCTTTCCCAGAATGCTGCGGATAAGCTCCTCCTGCTCCACCTGTTCATCCGGCCGGAGTTGATTAAATTTCTGGACCTTCAGTTTGTTCCGGGTCCGTTCTTCCGTCAGACCATCCAGCCATGCTTTATACGGCAGTCCGGCCAGCATACGTTCCTTTTGATTCATAGCTTCTCAGCTTCCTCTCCATATTAAATTCCGGTCCGCTTGGCACGGATTACCCGGTTAACATTTTCGGCACTCATAAACATCAGGCCCAGGAACAGCAGAACCGTAAACGGGAAAATGGCTACGGTAGTCTTAGCGGCAATAAAGCCGAATAACGGCGGCAGCAGCGTCGTTCCTGTATAGGCTACAGCCATCTGATAGCCCATCAGCCGTGTAGAATTTTCCTTGCCAAAGCGTGCGGGTGTCTCATGCAGCAGCCCCGGGTAAATCGGAGCCAGCCCGAGACCGATCAGAATCAGGCCGACCAGCAGAAAGGCATCCGGCAGCGGCAGCAGCAAAATCACTCCTCCCGCCAGGGCAACAAGCTGTCCTGAACGGATCAGCAGCTTGTTGCTCACCTTCAGGGTAATGAAGCCGGAAATCAGCCGCCCGACAGTAATCCCTCCATAATACATGGAGATCCATGCCGCAGCAGTCTGTGCATCCAGCTCATGAGCTCCTACCAGGAAGCTGGCTCCCCATAACCCGACGGTCATCTCCACCCCGCAATAGAACAGAAAAGCGATCAGGGTCGTTTTTACCCCTTTAAATCCAAACACATTGGTCTTGGCGGATGCACCACCGGCACCCGGATCAGCACCGTAAGGCTCCGCTTCCGTATCATCGCCCGCCTTGTTCTGCTCATGGACAGCTGCTATCTTGGACCATAGCGGCAGTGTTACGAGTAAAATAACAACCAGCGCAAACTGGATTACCGCAACCGCTGCATAACCGCCGCGCCAGGAGCCCTGATCCGCCATATAGAAGGACATAATAATAGGCCCCATTGTTGCCCCTACACCCCAGAAGCAGTGCAGCCAGTTCATGTGATGCGCCTTATAGTGGGCTGCTACATAGTTGTTGAGCGCCGCATCAACCGAGCCTGCCCCGAGCCCCAAAGGAATAGCCAGCAGCAGCAGCCACATTAGTGAAGGTGCCGCTGAGAAGCCGAGCAGCGCCGCTGCCGTCATAAAGCAGCTGATTAATGTGACTTTACCGGTGCCCAGCCATTCAATCATCTTCCCGCTGGCCAGACTGGATACTATGGTGCCGGCGGCGATAATCATGGCGATAAGCCCCGCAGAATCTAATGATGCATTCAATTCAGGCTGCATGACCGGCCACGCTGAGCCAAGCAGAGAATCAGGAAGACCCAGGCTGATAAAGGCCAGATAAATAATGACAAGAAACCAGGTTGCCATACCATCCCTCTTTTAACTTATAAATTTAGAATAAAGGCAGCTGCTGCCTGTTATACCGTAATTTCGATCTGATTATCCTCAAATCCGAGAACGCAGCTCTCATAATAGCCATCTCCTGTCGTACGGGGACCGCTCAGAACGGTATAGCCGGCTTCCTTCAGCTCCTCTGTTAAAGCGTCAACCCTGGCTGTGCTCCCAACGCTGAACGCCAGATGGATGAGCCCTGTGCGCTTCAGCCCCTTTGCCTGCTCCATATCAGGCCTGTTCATAATTTCAAGGCGTGCACCGCCCTCGAAGGTTAAAAAGTAGGTCCGTAAGCCGGTGACTGGATTATGATACAATTCCCCGGGTATAGCCTGAAAAAAGGTAACAAAAAACTGCTTCGCTGATTCCAGATTGTGGACATACATGGCCACATGCTCAATTCTCATTTCTCTGCTCCCTCCATTATTACAACTACTTTATAAAGTATCTTTATTTAATATGCGCTACCATCCGGTATTTGTCAATACATTACTAGAATTGAACCGCTTCCGGATCAAGCCTTTGCAAGGTTAGTCTGCGCATCCCGGCTTCGTAATCGGCCTGAAAGGTATTGCTCAGAATCACTTCGGGATCATGAGGCATCGGTTCCCGGGCCTGATAGCTTTTCCAGAAATCAAGCCATTGTTCAGCAGCTGTTATCTCCTGGTAGACCACGATTTGATCCGGGGCAAGAACGGCGTTCACACTCTGGATAATCCGGCTGGCCGCCTCCAGCAGCACTTCCTCTCTCCTTTCAGCATACCAGTCAATCCGGTGAGGCAGGAATTTAATTTCCCCAGCCATGCCGTTTTTGCCTCTGATGATAGTACCGTTCAGATATATGCCCATCCCGGGCGGATACTTCTTCGGGAAGTAGATCCCCGTTATACTTTGCCCGTCTGCTTCTCCCCGGGTAGCCTGGTAGCCGAACACTGCAGCGTTAACATCATTCTCCACTATAACCGGCAGCTGAAACTGTTGCTCCAGCTCTTCAATCAAAGCGGCCCCTTCCAGCTCCTGGTGGCTGGCCACGACAATTCTGCCGTTAACGATCTGCCCTGGAATGCCCATGCCGATTACTTTTACCTGCGGGCAGGCAATAAGAAAGCTGCTGATGATCTCAGCAAAATACTGCTGTTCAAAGGCAGGCAGCACATATTCCTGCTGACTGACAGTCCGGTTCTCCAGATTGATAACTGCTGCAGAAGCGACACGCTGCCCCTGATTCTCCTTCAAATAAATAACCAGCGCCTGGCTGTGATCATAGTTGAACCGGTAGGTGAGGGCCGGCCGGCCTCCGCCGGATGCTATTGTCTGATCCTCAATCATTTCGTCTGATTCCACCAGCTCCTTAACGAGCGAGTTAACCGTTACCACACTAAGCTTCGTCAGCGCGGCCAGCTGCGGCTTGGTTGCAGTCCCTGCACGCTTCATCACCTGGCGCACATTATTCAAATTGATTTCCTTCATCAGATTGGCATTTGCGTTCTTCATAATAACCTCTCTCCTGCCTGTGGTAACACGATCATAGCATAGTTGCATATCTAAAGTCTCGATCCCTTCAAAAGGAAAAAGCCCGGGTTGAGAGACCCGGACTTCTTACAACGATCAGATTATTCGCCCTGGCTCATCCACTGGAAATGGAAGCTGCCCGGCTTGTCAACACGTTCAAAGGTATGTGCACCGAAGTAATCACGCTGTGCCTGCAGCAGGTTGGCCGGGAGTCTTTCGGAACGGTAGCTGTCGTAATAAGCCAGTCCGGACGCAAAGGCCGGAACCGGAATACCCCGTTTTACCGCAAGAGCTACTACGTCTCTCCATGCGTCCTGATAGTTATGGACAACATTGCTGAAATATTCATCCAGGAACAGGTTCTTCAGCTCAGGATCACGGTCATAGGCATCCTTGATATTCTGCAGGAAGCCGGCACGGATGATGCAGCCGCCGCGGAAGATCATAGCGATGCTGCCGTAGTTCAGGCTCCAGTTGTATTCGTCCGAGGCTACGCGCATCTGGGCAAAGCCCTGGGCGTAGGAGGCGATTTTGCTGGCATACAGCGCTTTGCGGACTGCTTCAATAAATTCCTTGGCATCCCCGTCAAAGCTCTTGACTTCAGGTCCCTGCAGACGCTTGCTGGCTGCAACACGCTCTTCCTTCATTGCAGACAGGAAGCGTGCAAAGACGGACTCCGTGATGATGGACAGCGGCACGCCGAGATCCAGTGCGTTCTGGCTGGTCCATTTGCCTGTGCCCTTCTGGCCGGCGGAATCAAGGATCACATCAACCATCGGCTTACCGGTTTCCGGATCTGCCTTAGCAAAAATGTCAGCTGTAATCTCGATCAGGTAGCTGCTCAGCTCGCCGCGGTTCCATTCGGCAAAGATCTCATGCAGCTCTGCAGTATCAAGCCCCAGCACATCCTTCAGCAGCTGGTAAGCTTCGCCGATCAGCTGCATATCGCCATACTCGATGCCGTTGTGGACCATTTTGACATAGTGGCCGGCACCGTCCGGTCCGATGTAGGTCGAGCACGGGTCGCCGTCCACTTTTGCGGAGATAGCTGTCAGAATCGGTTCAACCAGCTCATAGGCATCCTGCTGGCCGCCCGGCATAATCGCCGGCCCTTTCAGTGCACCCTCTTCGCCGCCGGATACACCGGCACCGATGAAGCGGAAGCCCTGAGCCTGCAGCTCCTTGTTGCGGCGCTGTGTGTCCGGGAAGAATGCATTCCCGCCGTCAATCAGAATGTCGCCCGGCGACAGAAACGGAACCAGCTGCTGAATCGTATCATCAGTCGGCTTGCCGGCTTTGACCATAATCATGATTTTTCGCGGCAGCTCCAGCGATTGCACGAACTCCTCAATGCTGTAGGCACCGACGAAGTTTTTGCCTGCTGCTTCAGCCAGCAGCTCATCTGTTTTCTCACTCGAACGGTTATATACGGCTACCGAAAAGCCCTTGCTTTCCATATTCATTGCCAGGTTCTTGCCCATAACGGCTAAACCGACTACTCCGATCTGCTGTTTACCCATCTTTAATAGACCTCCCTTTCGTGTTCCGGATTATTAAACCTGCGGAGCCTTTTTCCAGTCAGCAGCGAACTTCTCCAGACCCTGATCTGTCAGCGGGTGCTTGGAGATTTGCTCAATTACGCTGAACGGAATAGTGGCAATATGCGCACCAGCCATGGCTACACGGGTAACGTGGTCCGGATGACGGACGGAAGCAGCGATAATCTGGGCATCCAGCTTGTGAATGCGGAACAGCTCGGCGACTTTTACGATCAGCTGAACGCCATCCTCAGAGATATCATCAAGACGGCCGAGGAACGGCGATACATAAGTGGCACCGGCACGGGCAGCCAGCAGCGCCTGGTTCACCGTGAAGATCAGGGTTACGTTGGTTTTTACGCCTTTTTGAGTCAGGTAACGGCAGGCTTCAAGTCCTGCAAGGGTCATCGGAAGCTTGATCGTAATATTTTTATCATAATTGTTGATCTTGATCAGCTCATCGGCTTCGGCAATCATCTGCTCTGCAGTTACAGCGTCAGGCGTTACTTCAGCTGATACGGATTCCACTTCAGGTACAGTCTGGAGAATTTCGGCAATGCGGTCTTCAAATTTCACGCCCTCTTTGGCAACGAGCGACGGATTGGTGGTAACCCCGGACAGGACTCCGATTTTGTACGCTTTTTTGATATCTTCTACATTAGCTGTGTCGATGAAAAATTTCATTGTGGTAACCTCCAGTTTTTAGTTGAACTATAAAATACTTCAAGTTCATTTTCATCAATATTTGATTTAAAAATTTGAAGCATCCGGCAGAGCAATCTCGCTTTCTGCGTCAACAGGGGCATCCAGCCACCAGTGATGTCCGTCCTGCGCCAGCAGCTGGTCCGACTCAGCCGGTCCGTGTGAACCTGCGGCATAGGAATATAACGGCACGGAATTGCCGGCAAAAGCGTTCAGGATCGGCTGTACCCATTTCCAGGACAGCTCTACCTCATTCCAGTGGGCAAAGAACGACGGGTCCCCGTTCAGCGCATCATGGATCAGGTTCTCATATGCCTCCGGCACCTCGATGGAGCTGGTATGGAAGTCGATATGCACGGCCTTGAACTTGCCTTTGTTCCGCGGATCTCTGGCCTTGAGCTGCAAAGTAATGCCTTCATTCGGGCTGATCTCGAACACCAGCAGATTAGGAATATCATCCTCTTCTACGGTTGAGCTTTGCTTCAGCGGCTCTTTGAATTCGATGACGATCCGCGTCGACTTCTCCTTCATGCGCTTGCCTGTCCGGATATAGAAGGGAACGCCCTTCCAGAACGGATCATCAATCTGCAGTCTGGCGGCGATAAACGTATCATTCATCGATCCTGCGGAAATCCCCGGTTCAGAACGGTAGCCGGGAACCGGTATGCCTTTAATTGCACCTGCGGTATATTGGCCCCGGATAACACTGGCCTCTATATTGTCTTCATCCAGCGGCTCGAGGGCTTCCATTACCTCTTTTTTCTTGAAGCGTACCTCGTCAGCAGAGCTGTCCTTCGGCAGGCGGATTGCGAGCATCATCAGCAGCTGCAGCATATGGTTCTGGAACATGTCGCGCAGCGCGCCAACGTGGTCATAATACCCGGCTCTCTCCTCAACTCCGACGGTTTCAGCAGCCGTAATCTGTACATTGGCAATATAGCGGTTGTTCCAGAGTGCATGCAGCACCGGGTTGGTCTGCTGGAATACGTCCAGCTCCTGTACCATCGGCTTGCCCAGGTAATGGTCAATCCGGTAAATCTCTTCCTCGGTAAAAGCTTTGCTGAGCGTCAGATTCAGCTCCTGCGCAGACTGCAGATCATGCCCGAAGGGCTTCTCGATGACAAGCCGTTTCCAGCCTTTCGCTGCTCCGAGGCCGCTGGCCTCAATGTTCAGGGCAATCGGCTCAAAAAACTCCGGCCCCACCGACAAGTAAAACATCCGGTTAGGAGTACTGCCCATGCCTGTCTCCAGCTGCTCTACCCGGTTAAGCAGCTTCACATAATCTTCGGTGTGCCCGACATCCAGCACATTATATCGGAAGGCCTGGAGGAAGCTGCGTACGGACGCTGTGTCCTTCACCTCACGCCGGGAGAAATCCCGGAGCGAACGCTCCACCATGGCCTGGTAAGCTTCATCAGCAACTTCTCTTCTGCCGAGTCCAATTACAGCGAAGGAATCATGCAGCTTGCGGTCGAGAAACAGGTTGTAGAGTGCAGGATATATTTTTCTACGGGCCAGATCTCCTGTCGCTCCGAATAAAACAAATGTGGTCGCCTCCATCTCGATTCTCCTTCTGCTATGGTTTATCTTTCCTTGTTACACTATAATACAAATACGAGCTATACAAGTAATTAATATATTGTACAGGAGCTATAGACTGTGTCTATGAACAATTTCGAATTATACAAGGTTTTTTATTGGGCTGCCAAAACCGGAAGCCTCTCTCAGGCTGCCAAAGTGCTGTTTATCACCCAACCGAGCGTCAGCCATGCCATCAAGCAACTCGAGGACAGCTTTGGCCTTACCCTGTTCAACCGCAATTCCAAGGGCGTTACCCTTACACCGGAGGGAGCCGCACTCTACTCCTACATTGAGCAGTCGCATATCCTCATCACCCAGGCGGAGAAGAAGATGACCGAGCTCAAAAATCTCGATAACGGCGAGCTGCGGATCGGCGGCAGTGATTCCCTGTTTAAGCACTACCTGCTGCCCTTTATTGAAACCTTCCACCAGCATTACCCCGGCATCCGGCTGCATCTGATCCACGGAACCACCCCGGAAGTCATCTCTTATCTAAAAGAGGGCCAGGTCGATCTGGGCGTCGTCCGCATTCCGATTGCCGATCCCCAGCTTGAGGTGTGGCAGGGGCTCCAGCTGCAGGACTGCTTTGTCGCCGGCAGCAGCCACTATCCGGAGCTGAATGATAAGGTGCTTACCATTGAAGAGCTGCTGCGCCATCCCATCATTCTCTTTTCCCGCAGAAGCCGTGCCCGTGCGGCGGTAAGCGACCTGTTCCGGGGCTACGGCTATGAGCTGAAGCCGGAAATCGAGGTCGGCAGCGTCGGTCTGCTGATCGAATTTGCCCGCAAAGGGCTCGGTATCTCGTTCGTAACCCGCGAGTTTGTCTCCAAGGAACTGGAGGAAGGCTCGCTGTTCGAGATTAAGCTGGATGTCCAGCTGCCCCCGGCACAGGTCGGCATCATGACCATGCGCAACATGCCGCTGACCACGGCGGCGAGCAAGTTTATTGAGATTACGGGGACGGTGTGAGACGTAAGGGCTGCTTACGGTATTAAAAAAGACTCAGCTCGAATTGGCTGAGTCTTTTTTGTGATTTCATGTGGGATGAAGCTGTGGGGCGACTCCAATAGCTAACCCTGATTTACAGCCTCATTGGTCAGCATCCGGTAAAGCCACGGCACGGAGAGCTTTCCGTAAATCTCATGGCTGCCGGGATGAAGATCATACGACAGCCGGGACGCGGCATCCCGGGCCGAGTATATTTGCTCCAGGCTGGTGATGGCAGAATGCACGTGCTGCACAGGGAAGATCGGATCATGGACGCCCGATTCAATGAACAGGGCTCTGGGGGCGATTAAACCAACCAGCTCCGGCTTCTCGGCAGCCTGTAAGATCCCGGGCAAATAATTATCAATGCAGTGATGCATAGCCAGTATGCTGCCGGCAAAGGTGTTCGTCCAGCCGCACAGCACAGCCGCTTTGATCCGTTCATCCAGCGCGGCGGCATAGGCGGCAATCAGACTGCCTCCGGAGAAGCCGAATATCCCGATCCGGGAAGAATCACTATCCTTCCGCATAGAGAGATAATCAACTGCCCGCATCGCTTCATAGACTCTCATTCCGGCAAGCGTCCTGCCGAATAACATTAGCTGTGAAACCAGGGTGCTGCAGGAGCTTGGACTGGAACCGTTCTTCATCTCCTCTGCGACCCGGCGCACCCCAAAGCCCAGGATCTCAGGGATCACGACGATCATCCCCTGCTTAACCAGCTGGACAGCAAACCGGTTGTGTATACCCGGCTCCTCTAATTCCCTGTAATCCGAATTCAGTCCGGCGGCATCCAGCTGTCCGTTGCCATGTCCGTGGCAGGCCAATACTGCCGGCCACGGCCCGCTGCCAGTCTTGGGAACCAGCACGATAACGGGCACATGAAGAGCTTCCTCAGTAGAATAAGAAATACGCTCCAGAATAAAATCTTTGTATGCAATACGCTCCAGCAGCACAGGATTAAGTGGAGCTGAAGCCTCCGGGAACTCTCCCAGTGCCTGTTTCAGTCTGCCCATCAGCCATTCCCGCTGTTCGTCCCGTGTCAGGCATAAATCCCTGTTGTTTCTCACCGCTTCTGTCCGTTGATACAAGGCCTTTATATAAGCATCCGTCGTAAAATCCATTCACATTCTCATCCTCTATCAGCTGTCCTTATGCTGCCCGGTCACGGTCTTGACGCAGCTAATATTCCATAATATCCTGCTTAAGCGTGTTACTTCCTTCTATTATATAGGATTCCGTGTATCCTCCCGCAGCGCATGGAATCTGATTCCGTCGACGGTAAGCCGCTCCACATTCCGGATATCCATGAAGGTGGTCCGGCTCCAGTCGGGATAGTAATTCTCTGCAGCTGCCTCCGGATGCAGTCCCGCCGCCGGACCCATGGCATTCATCAATGGCCTGCTGGATTGCACGGGTATCCACCGTTACCCCGTCGCCAGCGGCGCCGTACCGCTTCACATCAAAAATATCAGTCATGGCCGTTAGCAGCGCCTGCCTGCACCCTGTTATAGTACTCAAAATAATCAAAATCGGCGGGCTGGCGGAAGCCGGTTAAATCCTGGCAGCAGATGCCGGCAAATGACCCGGTGAACCAGCCCTCCTGGCAGGCTTCGTCAGACAAAGTACTTGCATCAAGCACTGGACCGATAACCTCATATCCGTCTTCACCATCTACAGAATAGGAGAACTGAAGCTTGTCATAATCGACCTCAGCCCGCAGCAGAATCCGCTTTGCGTTATCCGGCAGCGGTACATATCCGGCAGGCTCCAAATAGCTGTTGTTGACGGCGGAGAGAATGCTGATGCACCGTCCCAGGTCCTCATGATGCGTGACATGGAGATAGTAATAGTTCTGGGTATCATAGATCAGGATCAGGCCGGCCATCTGCTTGAAGCTGGAGGGCTCGAATTCAAGCGCTGCCGCTGCCGTGAAACGATGCTCCTCCCAGCGTCTGGCAATCAGGCTCTGCCGGAACTTCGAGCCAAGTCCTTCGCGGCCGTACAGCCGCAGATAACCGGGCCGTTCGCTCAGGGAATAGAAGGTAGCGTCAAGCGGAACCCGCAGGGACTGAAAGCTGATATCCAGCTCAGCACCGTCAAAATGATCCCTTGCCGGCTTCACCGGGAACGGGTGCAGCGGCAGGTCAGGAGCTTCTACCTCGGTATCAGGCAGTACCGAGCCGTTCGCCAGGCGCAGCCAGCCGTCTTCGGTCCACTCTACCTTTTGCAGCGCCGTTTCACGCCCGAGTGTATATTTCCGCTCTCCTTTTTCCGTACGGTTCTCTAAGGGACGGCCGCATAAATGCACCATGTACCACTCCCCGTTCGGGGTTTCGACCAGATCACCGTGGCCCGCCTTCTGCAGCGGAAGATCGGGATTGTCCCTGGAGGTCATCAGGGAATTGCCCTTGTAAGCCTCGTAGGGCCCGAACAGCTCTCTGGCTCTCAGCATGCTCTGGCCGTGGCCTTCCCCTGTTCCGGTATCCGCAGCGAACAGGTAATAATAGCCTCCCCGCTTATAAATATGCGGACCCTCCAGATAGGTATCCTGGCTCGCATAGATTGTTACAACCTCACCAATCATTTTCTGCTCCTCAGCAGAATACTCCTGGATGACAAGATGCCCTCTATAGCGTTTCGTTACCCGGTGATCGGTTACCATGCTTACGATGTACTTACGGCCGTCCTCATCATGAAACAGCGACGGATCGAACCCGTAGCTGTTCAGGTAGACCGGCTCAGACCACTCCCCGCGGATATCCGCCGTGGTAACCAGATAATTGGGTGTGTCGTACATTTTGACATAAAAGGAATTCACTACAGTGTAAATGAGATAGAACGTGCCGTTATCATAAGTCAGGCATGGTGCCCAGATACCCTGGGAAGCGCCGATGCCGCGTAGGTCCAGCTGGGAGACCCGGTTAAGCGGACGGGTAATCAGCTCCCAGTTGACCAGATCCCGGGAATGATGAATCTGCACACCCGGGAACCATTCAAAGGTGGAGGTGGCGATATAATAATCATCCCCGACCCGCAGGATGGACGGATCGGGATTGAAGCCCCGCAGGACCGGATTCTTGATCATGTGGCTCATAGTATAGATATCCTCACTTTGCATTTAGAGTCGGGTCAGCCCGCTTTGTCTGCTTTTCTACCACAAATACAGGTCATTCCCCTTCAGCTTGAACATAGCTTCCATGAAATAATAGTCCCCGTAAATAATCGCATGATGATGCTGGTTGCGCGGCTTGTGATAAGCCTCAGATCCTCTTTGAATGATGCAGTCATTCTCGTCCGACCAGTCGGAACGTTCATCAAGTGCCCGCAGCAGCTTAAGCGCAGCATTCAGGTACAGCTCACGCTCCAGCTCTCCTACAGCCTTGGCAATCTCAATCAATCCGCAGGCGGCAATGGCCGCAGCCGTATCATCCTCAAGCTTAGGCTCGGCCGGCTGGCGGAAATCGAGCGGAATGACACCGTCCTCCGGGATATTAGCCATGAAATAATGGGCAATCCGCTTAGCGGTCTGGAGATATTCCTCTTTGCCGGTATGGATATAGCTCATCATGAAGCCATACAGCGCCCAGGTCTGTCCTCTTGTCCAGGAGGAGCCGTCCGCATAGCCCTGACCGCCAAATGTACGTACTACACCGCCGTTAAAAGGATCGAACTCGACAATATGGTGTACGGAGCCGTCCGGCCGCACGAAGGTAGACATGACCGTGTCGGCATGCCGCATGGCAATTTGTTTAAACCGCGGATCTCCCGTCTCCTCGGTCGCCCAGTACAGCAGCGGAATGTTGAACATGCAGTCGATGATGGCCCAGCCTCTGGTATCGCCCTCGTCCAGGTCATTCCAGGCACGGATGAAGCCCCCTGCCAGATTAAACCGGCCGGCCAGCAGATTGGCGGCATGCAGCGCTCTTTTGCGGGAATCCGGATTCTTGGTCACCTTGTAGCTGGCAACACTGGTAGGCAGCCACATGAAGCCCACATCATGATGCAGACCGTAGAAGTCCTGAAAACACTTATCCAGCAGCTCCTCGGATCTATTTGCGATTTCCTTGTATTTGTCATTGCCGGTCTCATGGTACATCAGCCACAGCATGCCGCCCCAGAAGCCGTTCGTCCACCAGCAGATGCCATCGGCATCGAAGCCGCTTACATTTTGTGTCGCCTTGTCATCATGCGTTCCGTTAACGGTGGTATAAGGAATTTTGTGTTTTGATTTTTCACTGACGGTATCCAGCTTGGCTGTGATTTTCCCGATTACGGAATCCACCCAAATGCGCTCTTTACTTTGTAGCATGTCTCTTTTCCTACTTTCTCTGTTTAGTATGCGGATTTGACTTCATTGTAGGATACCTGTGCCGGGATTGGTATGCGACTTTTTCAGGTTTTCCCGCTTTTTTTTAAGGACTTTTATGGTGGACAGGTGCGAAAGCATATGTACTGTGAGTAGCGAACCGGGTAGCTAACAGAGCGGTTATGATGTGTTATAGTTAGGCAGAAGGAGTGAGCACACTTGAACATTGTAGAATTGGATGCAGTACACAATCAGCGGGAAATAACGAGGTTACTGGAAGAGCACCGCCATGGTGCGGATAGCAGCATTCCAGCCTATGAGCGGACAATGCTCTCCCTTGCGGCTTACGAAAATGATAGCTTTATGGGCGGGGTAACAGGAGATGTGGCCTGGAACATTCTAAATGTGCACCTGCTGGCAGTCGATCCTGCCTGCAGAGGGACTGGTCTAGGGGCTGCCCTGCTCGCAGAAATTGAAAACCGTGCCCGGCAGCTCGGCTGCAAAGTAAGTGAGCTCACCACTATGAGCTGGCAGGCGCCGCATTTCTATCAGAAGCAGGGCTATGAGATTTTCGGCGAGATCAAGGATTGCCCGAATGAGGGGCATACGAAGTATTATCTGAAGAAGCGGCTTTAAGGACCGTTTCTTGGGGGATTTACTGCTGCTCGGAGGAGAGCCGCTGCGGGTCAGACTGGGATTGAGTGAATCAAAGGGAGTTTTCCCCTTTGATTCACTCCGAGCCGCTGCTTTTGGCTTCACCAAAGGGACTTTTCCCTTTGATTTCATCCGAGTAGCCGCTTTTGGCTTCACCAAAGGGATTTTTCAGACTGTTGAGAAAGTCTCCTTTTAAGCTGCAAAAACCGTACATCTACTTGAAACATAGCCAAATGGAGGAATGTGACTGTTAGTTCTGCACCAAAAGAGAGAATTAGCTTGCTTTTGGGCTAAATGCCTGGCTATCTTCTTCAAATTTTGGGCAACTGCAGTCATTAGTGCCTGTTCTTGTACTTTATCTCTGCCCCGCATCCGGCATCGGCGGTATCCATGCAGATTTTTGGCATCAGCAAAGCTACGCTCCACGGTTTGAGCGCGGTATTTGTAGAGCTTTTCGCCTTCGGCGCTGTTCTTATTTCGGCTCACCTGCTCTTTGTAGCTCTCCCACACATGCCGCCGGATGACGCGCTGGCAACTTTGGTTTTCGGTGCAATAGGGCAGTCGTGGACAAGCGCTGCAATACGTTTTAGGGGAGGCATACTCTTCATAACCATTACGGCTGGTGGTCCGGTACGTTAACAACTGTCCTTCAGGACACACATAGACTTCTTTTTCCGAGTCAAAAACAAACTCTTTTTTGGAAATAAAACCGGGTTTAGACGGGCCTTTCCGCTCTGCAATCACGGTCATCCAGGACGACGTTTGTTTACAAATATGCGGCACCATATACCCGGAATCCAGGGCGATTGCCTCCAGCGTGTCTGCAAATCCAAACGTCTCCAGCTGCCGGTTCAAACGCTCCATATAGACGGTCGCATCATTCACATTTCCTGCAGTCACATGGACATCGGTAATCATATTACATTTGTGGTCAACGGTACGGTGGTCCAAGTAGAAAAAGCCCTCCGGTTTGCCTTTACGCTTCAATAAGCCGCACTCCGGGTCCGTCACACTCCGTTTTTGCTTCTTTAATTCCGCCTCCTCAGTCCCCTTCGACTGAGGAGGTAGAGGCTTTTTTCCATGATTCTTCCGGCTCTCTGTGACCGCCTGTTCGAGCTCCTGCAGGTAGGATTGCGGCGACTCTTTTAGAACCTCAAGCGTGTAGCGATTATTACTGGCATTGGCTTGGATATGGGTAGAATCGGTAATCAGCAGACGGCCGGCAATCATGTGGTGGGAGATCGCTAGACGTACGACTTCATCAAAAATATCCTGGAAAACAGAAGTACCCTCAAACCGGTTATTCCGGTTCCAGCTAATGGTAGAGTGGTCGGGAACCCGGTCGGTCAGGGACAGCCCTAAAAACCAGCGGTAGGCCAGGTTTACATGAATCTCTTTTTCTAGCTGGCGTTCCGAGCGAATGCCGAACAAGTAGCCAATTAACATCATTTTAAATAAACGGATGGCTGGAATAGAGGGCCTTCCCATACTGGAACCATAAAATGGACGAACCGTTTCAGTAATAAATGAAAAATCCACGTACTTATCGATTTGACGCAGAAGGTGATCGGAAGGGACCAATTGGTCTAGACAAACCAATTCCATTTGAGAACTGCCGCTATTGCCATGATCTTTTTCGTTGAGCATTAGGACACCGCGCTTTCCACCAGAGTTACCTATATTATACCAAATTAACGCGGTGTCGTGTGAATGTATGGTTTTTCAACAGTCTGGATTTTTCCCTTTGATTTCGCAGATAAGCTTACCGCGAGCGAAATCAAGGGCATTTTTGCCTTTGATTTGGCCAATTCGCCTGCTGCGAGCGAAATCAAGGGCCTTTTTGCCTTTGATTTCGCCGATTCGCCTGCTGCGAGCGAAATCAAGGGCCTTTCTGCCTTTGATTTCGCCAATTCGCCTGCTACAGGCGGAATCAAGAGCCTTTTTGCCTTTGATTTCGCCAATTCGCCTGCTGCGGGCAGAATCAAGGGCCTTTTTCCCTTTGATTTGGCCGATTCGCTCACCGTGAGCGGAATCAAGGGCCTTTTTGCCTTTGATTTGTTTCATCCCTTCGCCTGCTCTGGTTGAAGGGATGATAGTTACTTTTCCATCAATTCTACAAATTATCCACTCCCCACTATTTACCACATGCTATCTACTATTACTATCTTCTATCTTCTATTTACTCCCTACTATCTATTCCCACTATCTACTCTATCCCCTTACCTTTGTCTGAACGAAAATAGGCCCCCGGAAAACCCAGGGACCTGTAGCTAAAATAAGATTAGTGCATACCATTCTGTTGCAGTATCCATCCTGCATAAATCATCCATTACTCACACATCAACGATTGTACATCCCTAACTGTGCATCACTTACTATTCCTCATTCAACGTACATCAGTTAACCGACTTATCATACTGCAGGTACACAACCTGAGTCTGCAGATACTCATTCAGGCCGTGCTTGCCGTCAGCGCCGCCGATACCGGATTTGCGCCAGCCGGCGTGGAAGCCCTGCATCGCTTCAAAGTTCTCGCGGTTGATGTAGGTTTCCCCGTATTTTAGCCGCTTGATCACCTTCATCGCCACGTTCAGGTTCTGCGTATAGAGCGACGAGGTCAAGCCGAATTCGCTGTCATTCGCCAGCTCAATCGCTTCATCCAGTGTCGCGAATGTAACAATCGGAATAACCGGACCAAAAATCTCATCCTGCACAATTTCCATCTTGTTAGTAGCATCAGCAATGACCGTCGGCTCAAAGAAGCTGCCGGTGCCTTCGACCTTTTTGCCGCCGAGCAGAACCTTCGCGCCTTCTTCGACAGCCCGGTCCACCTTCTGCTGCACGGAATCCTGGGCGGCCTTGTTGATCAGCGGCCCCATCTGGATGCCGGTATCAACTAACGGATTGCCGTACTTCACAGCCTTCATGGCCTCAACCAGCCGTGAGGTGAATTCATCTTTGATTGATTCATGCACATACACACGCTCGGCACAGTTACATACCTGGCCTGTATTGATGACGCGGGAATCAACGATCGCTTTTACCGCCAGCTCCAGATCCGCATCAGCCATTACAATCGCCGGCGCTTTGCCGCCTAGCTCAAGGCTGACCTTGATAATATTTTCGGCTGCGGCTTCCATTACCTTTTGCCCGGCCGGAACGCTGCCTGTCAGGCTGACCATGCCCACCTTCGGGTTGCTGGCCAGCTCGTTGCCGACCTCGCCGCCTCTGCCTGTCACCAGGTTATATACACCCTTTGGCAGACCGACTTTATCTACAATTTTGGTAAAAGCTATAGCATTATTAGGTGACTCCACACTCGGCTTAACTACAATCGTATTACCGGTAATCAGCGCCGGTGCCATTTTTCTGGCAATCAGGAAGAAAGGGAAATTCCAGGGCAGAATCCCTGTAGTTACCCCGATGGCCCGTTTGAACACAAAAATATTCTCGTTATCGCGGTCGCTCTGGACAATCTCACCCTCGTAGCGGCGTGCCCATTCAGCCATATAATCCAGATAGTCTGCCGTAAAATTCACTTCCACTGTGGACAATTCCAGCGTCTTGCCTACTTCCTCGGAAATAAGCCTGGCAATGCTGTCCGCCTCAGCCCGGATTCCGTCCGCGATGGCGTGCAGATATCTTCCTCTTTCTACCGCAGGGGTTTCTTCCCAGGCTGACTGTGCTGCATCAGCAGCATCGATAGCACGCACGACGTCATTTTTGGTCGCTTTGGGTACCTGTGAAATAACTTCATCGGTTGACGGGTTGGTAACATCCATCCACTCTTGGGTTTCTGATTCGGTAAATTGGCCGTTGATATACATCAAATGCTTTTCCACTTGTACTCCCCCTCAAGATAAATTATTCCATCACTTCCTCTCCAGTGTAAACGCTAACAACATTTTATGTCAACAACATACACATTTTATATGTGTTTTTATGTTGTTTTTCATTGACTTCTTGAGTTAAGCTATAAATACCAACGTCGTGATTGGAGGAACAGGAATGAAAGTAAGCATCTTTTCGACTTGTTTAGTAGACCTAATGACCCCCGCAGCGGGAAAAGCAATGGTTGAAGTCCTTGAAAGGCTTGGCTGTGAGCTTGATTTTCCGGCTTCGCAGGTCTGCTGCGGCCAGCCCACGTATAACAGCGGGTATCTGGAGGATTCCAAGCTGGCTATGAAAAATATGATGCTCGCCTTTGAGCATTCAGATTATGTCGTCGGCCCCTCCGGCTCCTGCATTGCCATGTTCCATGAGTACCCGAAGATTTTTAAAGGAGATCCGGACTGGGAATTGAAAGCGGTTGCCTTAAAAGAAAAATCGTACGAATTCACCCAATTCATCGTCAGAGTCCTGGGGATTACGGATGTAGGAGCAAGG
Source organism: Paenibacillus sp. FSL R7-0273 (assembly GCF_000758625.1). Taxonomy (NCBI): domain Bacteria; kingdom Bacillati; phylum Bacillota; class Bacilli; order Caryophanales; family Paenibacillaceae; genus Paenibacillus; species Paenibacillus sp. FSL R7-0273. Next base: position 3,645,099 of record NZ_CP009283.1, on the reverse strand, counting down.
CTTGAGGGTACGGCAACCTATCACCGTTCCTGCCATATGACCAGACTGCTTGGTGAAAAGGAAACACCGTACCAGCTGCTTGAGCAGGTCCGCGGACTGCAGCTTGAGCCGCTGAAGAACAGCGACAACTGCTGCGGCTTTGGCGGAACCTTTTCGGTGAAAATGCCGGACATCTCCAGCCAGATGGTGGATGAAAAATGCGAAAGTGTAATGGAGACAGGGGCAGATATTCTCATTAGCGCAGACATGGGCTGCCTGCTGAACATCGGCGGCCGGCTGTCCCGCAAAGGGGTCCCTATCAAAATCATGCATATTGCTGAGGTATTGAACCATACCGGCGAACCAGCCGCAGCCAAAGGAGGCCTCTCCTCATGAGCCTGAAGACTGATAAAAGGGAATTCGGCGAACGGACGGCGGACGGGATCGGTAATGCTTTTATGCGCAGTGCCGTAAGCTCCGCACAGGACAGCCTTAAGACCAGACGGCTTACTGCCGCTACCGCTCTCGGGGACTGGGAGGCCTGGAGGCTTGTCGGCAAGACCATCCGCCAGCATACCCTGAAGAACCTGGATTTCTATCTGAACCAGCTGGCAGATAACATTGAGGCCAAAGGCGGTCATATCTATTTTGCCGCAACCAAGGAAGAGGCCAGCAGCTATATCCGGGACGTTGTCGTCTCGAAGCAGGCCCGAAAAATCGTCAAATCAAAGTCTATGGTCACTGAGGAAATTGAAATGAACAAGGTGCTGCTCGAAGCCGGCTGTGACCTGATCGAGACCGATCTTGGCGAATATATATTGCAGATCGATGACTGGGACCCGCCTTCACATATCGTGGCACCCGCCCTTCATAAAGACCGAAACCAGATTAAGCGGGTATTCACAGAAAAGCTTGGTTATACAGGAGATGAAAGCCCGGAGAAGCTGGCCCGTCACGCCCGTACAGTTCTGCGCCAGAAATTTCTGGAGGCGGATGTCGGGATAACCGGCTGCAATTTTGCCGTAGCCAATATGGGGGCAATCAATCTGGTAACCAATGAAGGCAACGGTGATCTGACTGCCGCTATTCCCAAGACCCAGATCGCTGTTATGGGGATGGAGCGGATTGTACCGACCATGGAGGAAATGGAGGTGCTGGACAATCTGCTGTGCCGGAGCGCTGTCGGGCAAAAGCTGACCAGCTATATCACCGTTATGGGGCCCAAGGCAGCGGGAGAAAGCGACGGACCTGATGAATTCCATCTCGTGGTCGTCGATAACGGCCGGTCCGAGATTCTGGGAAGCGAATTCAACGAAGCCTTACAATGCATCCGCTGCGGTGCCTGCCTGAACGTCTGCCCGGTCTACCGGCATATCGGCGGGCATGCTTACGGCTCCATCTATCCCGGCCCGATCGGTGCGGTCATTACACCGCTGCTTGGCGGATATGATGATTATAAGGAGCTGCCCTACGCCTCCAGCCTGTGCGGAGCCTGCACAGATGTCTGTCCGGTCAAAATCCCGCTGCACGAGCAGCTCATTATGCACCGGCAAAATATCGTGAAGGAGAAGCGGACCGGCGCTGCCGACCGCTTCCAGATGAAAGCGGCAAGCCGGCTGCTCTCCTCCCCTTCCATGTTCGGCAAGGTGCTTCGGCTAGCCAATCCGGGCAGCCGGATGATGAGCAAACACGGCAGAATCGTCCGGGGACCTGGCCTGATCCAGGGCTGGGTTGGCGTACGCGATCTGAATCAGCCAGTCAAGCAAGCGGACAGCTTCCGTACTTGGATGAAGGAACGTCAGGGAGGTACAAAACAATGACTGCCATAAATAAAAACAGCAACAGGGAATCCTTTCTGAACCGGGTGGCTTCCAGTCTCGGCCGGGAGCGCGCATACGACGTTAAGCGTCCGGATATTAAGGGTATGATTCCCGACAGCTATGGAACTCTTACCAGTGACGATCTGATAGATATGCTGAAGGAGCAGTGCTTCTTCATCCACACCCAGCTTATTGAATCTACACCGGAGCTTCTGCAGAAGACGCTTGATGATCTGATCGCAGCCAACGGCGGCGGACCGGTAATGACCTCGGGAGACCCGCGGTTTAACCGCTATGAACTCAGCTTTCCGGACTCATCTGTATGGACTGAAGCCTCCGGCCGTGAGGGCAATATCAGCCGCGCCGAAGCAGCCAATACAGCCATTATTTTTGCCGACTATGTACTTGCCGAGTCAGGCACCGTCGTTATTGAGAGCAGGCCTGATCAGGGGCGCTCGCTGCATTTTTTACCTGAGCATTATATTGCCGTTATTGAAAAGGAACGTATTGTACTGCGGTCTACACAGGCTGCCGCTGACCTGAACCGCCGCATTGAGGCAGGCGAGCCGGTCGGCTCATCCATCAACTTTATCTCCGGGCCTTCCAATTCCGCGGATATTGAAATGAAGCTCGTAGTCGGCGTTCACGGTCCGTTAAGAGCTACTTATGTTCTTATTTAGCTTTTTTAATACGTTCGCAGACGATTAGTATGAACTTTCTGTGACGGTCAAATCCAGCTTTTAGATTCCCCGGCCCGGATCCTTCACCTTTCCTGATTTATTGCTGCTTCCGGCGGTTATAAATCAGGAAATCCTCATTATACATGTTATCAATATAGTCTCTCCCGCTTCAGTAAATTTCATAAATACAGTTACTTTACAACCCGAACCATGACGTGCAACTGGATGGTTGGGGTTGAATTATGCTATACTCATTCGTATATCTTATGGAGGGGGGCGAACAATAATGGGAAGGCGATATTGCAAATGGATTGTGCTCCTACATTGATCCGCTTCTACGGCTGTATGAGTAACCCGGCCCTTACGTTTGATTCACAAATACGTCCTTAATTCAACTTGGAGGTGAATCCCTCTTTTGAGGGAAAGGATTGGATTTAATAACCTTAACTAACCTAATTATCCTTGCAATATTAATTGTAATGACGGCTTTTTTTGTAGCTTCGGAATTTGCAGCCGTAAAAATGCGGATGTCACGGATTGAACAGCTGATTGATGAAGGCAACAAAAAAGCAGTTTTAGCTAAAAAAGTGGTCGGCGACCTCGACTACTACCTGTCAGCCTGCCAGCTCGGTATCACTGTAACAGCCCTGGGGCTTGGTGCAATCGGTAAACCGGCGGTTGAGCGCATCCTTTACCCTGTTTTTGATTATTTAGATGTATCCGAAGCTTCGGCTTCTGTAGCGTCTTATGCAATTGCCTTTATATTTGTAACCTTCCTGCATGTGGTTGTCGGAGAGATGGCACCCAAAACACTGGCTATTCAATTTTCTGAAAAGCTTACGCTTCTCCTCTCCCCGCCTCTTTACTGGTTCGGTAAAATCATGCACCCGTTTATCGTGGCGCTGAACGGAACCTCCCGGGTCATTCTGCGCATGTTCGGCGTCAAGCCTGCCGGCCATGAGGAGCATTATTCGGAAGAAGAGCTGCGGATCATTATGGCCCAGAGCTTTGAAGGCGGCGAAATCAATGAACAAAAGCTGGAGTATCTTGAGAATGTATTTTCCTTCGATGAGCGTATAGCCAAGGATATCATGATTCCGAGAACCGGCATGGTAGCGCTGGAATATGACATGTCTACTGAAGATATTATCAGCATTCTCGACACCAATAACTATACCCGTTATCCGGTTATTGAGACCGGGAACAAGGACAGAGTGCTTGGTGTGGTCAATGTGAAAAAGATGCTTCCGCATATTATTGCCGGCCGCGAGCCTCACCTGAAGGAATTCGTCCGCAGCCTCCCTACTGTAGCCTCGGTAACGCCGATCAAGGAAGCGATGCTGAAGATGCAGCAGGAGCAGATGCATATGGCTCTGGTCATTGACGAATACGGCGGTACTGCCGGAATTCTTACGCTGGAGGATATTCTGGAGGAGCTGGTCGGAGAGATCCGCGATGAATTCGATGCTGACGAGGTGTCGGAAATTCAGCGGATTGATGAACAGACCTATGTCATCAGCGGCCGTGTGCTGCTGGAGGATATCGAGGAGCAGTTCGGCTTTACGTTTGAGGACAGCGAGGAAATTGACACCATCGGAGGCTGGATTCAGTTCCGTGAAGGCACATCTGTTGAAGCGGGATATGAATTCAAGGCCGGAGGACAAAGCTGGACGATCATGGAAATGGATAATTTCCAGATCAAGCAGGTCATTCTCCACTACAAACAGCCGCAGGTACAGCATTAAGAATGTCTTATCTATTACTTTGGAGGTGAATCCCTCACGCTGAGGGAAAACTTTGGACGGAGTTATAACGATAAATTTAATTATGGTTGCGATTTTCATCGGTCTTACCGCTTTTTTTGTCGGAGCCGAGTTTGCGATTCTAAAAGTACGTATGTCACGTATCGACCAGTTAATTAGTGAAGGCAACAAAAAAGCAATAACCGCCAAAAAGGTGGCACATGATCTCGACTACTATTTGTCCGCCTGCCAGCTCGGTATAACCATTACCGCACTGGTGCTCGGGGCGCTGGGTGAGCCGACGGTTGAACGGATTCTGCATCCGCTGTTTGACCAGATGGGCGTCCCGGCGGCATTGTCTACCCTGCTGTCTTACCTGATTGCATTGTCGATCATCACCTTTTTGCATGTGGTTATCGGAGAGCTTGCACCTAAAACCCTTGCCATCCAGTATGCCGAGAAAATGACGCTGCTGCTGGCTCCCCCGTTGTTCTGGTTCGGTAAAATCACGTATCCGTTCATTACAGCTCTTAACGGCTCCGCCCGGCTGCTGCTTCGTATCTTCGGAGTGAAGCCTGCCGGCCATGAAACGGTCCATTCCGAGGAAGAGCTGAAATGGATTGTTGATCAGAGCTATGAAAGCGGCGAAATTAACAAAACGGAACTGGTCTACCTGAACAACATCTTTGCCTTCGATGAGCGGACGCTGGGTGAAATTATTGTACCGGTATCCAACGTGGTTACACTGCAGGCTGGCATGTCTGTTGAGCAGCTGATCGAGGTGCTTGGCGTACATGATTATACCCGTTATCCTGTAATTGCTGCCGATGGAAGCGGACGGTACAGCGGATATGTGAACACCAAGGAGATGCTGACCAGCATCGCCGCCGGCAGAGCAACTAACTGGCAATCCTATATCCACGATATTCCGAAGTTCCCAGCCACTAAGAACCTGCGGGATGTGCTGCTGAGAATGCAGCAGACCCGGGTTCATATGGCTGCTGTAACGGACGCAGCCGGCGCCATTACCGGTATTGTGACGATGGAGGATCTGCTGGAGGAAATCGTCGGTGATATCCGGGATGAGAGCCTTAATGTAAGTCCATCTTTGAATTAAACTCTTTGATAAATAACAGTATTACGCGGCCTGCACTTTACGTGCAGGCCTTTTTTATGCCTGAATGAGGTCTTCGCTAAGAGTATCCGTAATCTGCCCGGCAGGCATCGGGCGTCCGCAGAGATAGCCCTGAACCTTATGACAACCCAGCGCCTTCAGCAGTGACAGCTGTTCCGGGGTTTCCACACCTTCGGCAATGACCTGCATATCCAGGCGGCCGGATAATTCGATCATCGTCTGAATCACAGCAGCATCCTTAGGCTGGGTTGTAATATTCTGGACGAGTGAACGGTCGATCTTGATGTAACCGAACGGGAAACGGTTCAGCATATTCAAGGAGGAATAGCCTGTTCCGAAATCATCAATAGCCAGCACAACCCCCAGCTCGACCAGCTCCTCACATATTTCCAGCGATTTCTGCGGATCAAATATGGCTGTGCTTTCGGTTATCTCAAGGCAGATATTGTGCGCAGGAAGCTTATAATGCTTCAGCAGCTTGTCTATATTCGCGGCAAATAGCGGTTCCTTGAGCTGATGCGCAGACAGGTTAACGGACACTTTGATGCCGGTATGCCCCTGATCAATCCACAGCCTCGCCTGCCGGAAGGCATCGTTCAGCACCCAGTCACCGATTGCAGTAATCATCCCCGTCTCTTCCGCTATAGGAATGAATTGTGCCGGTGAAACGGCGCCAAGCTCCGGAGAGCTCCAGCGCAGCAATGCCTCAACGCCCATGATTTTATTTGTACGGATATCAACCTGCGGCTGGTAATGCAGTGAGAACTCATTGTTTGTAAGCGCTGATCCCAGCCCGTTCACCAGTGAGAGGTTGCGTTCGGCCATTGCTTTCAGCTCAGGCGTATATTTGCTGTACTGGTTGCGGCCGGCCTGCTTCGCTGCGTACATGGCAGTATCCGAGTTGCTAAGCAGCAGCCCGCCGGTACTCCCGTCATCAGGTGCGATGCTGATCCCGATTGAAGCGGACAAGGTGTAGGATTTGCCGAGGACATTATTTGGCTGCTGCAGCGCGGACAAAAGCACTTTTGCAAAGCTAAAGGCCTCACCTGTATCAGCAACCGGCATCGTAACCGCAAATTCATCTCCGCCCAGCCGGGCTACAACCGATGTCTGCGGCAAAGCCTCTTCAAGCTGTTTCCCCACATGCTGAAGCAGCATATCTCCGGCGGCATGGCCGAGTGTGTCATTTATCCACTTAAACTGATCAAGATCCAGCAGCAGGACAGCGACCGGCCCGCCCCTGTCTTCCATTTCGCTAAGTACAGCCTCCAATTTCTCCATGAAAAACAGCCGGTTACCTAGGCCTGTCAGATTATCCTGATAGGCTAGCTTCTGGAGCCTGAGCTCCGTATGCTTCTTATCTGTTATTTCACGTGTAACCAGATAGCAGAATAATTGTCCGTTAATTTCCAGATAATCGCTGTCGAACTCAACAAACATCTGCTCTCCGGCGTAATTAATCATCTCCATCTCCGCATGCATGGGGGTCTGCGATGCAAAGGACTTATCGAACACTTCCTTTAATCTCGCCTTGTGCTCCTGCGGAAGAAATCTCATCACGTTTATCCGCTCTTGTGGCTCAAGCAGCATAATGCCGAACATGGTCCGGAACGCGCTATTCATTTCCACCGCGATTCCCTTGTCGTTAATCAGGGCGATCCCCTGTTTAGAAAGCGCAAACAGCAATTCGTACCGCCGTCCGGGGGAAGCAAGAAAATCAAACCGGACAACAGCATACCGGATAAAAAATCCCCAGATCATGATACAGTAAGCCGGAAGTGTATCGTAAGGAAGCTCACCGAGCAGGCTGCCAGGGCTGAATGCGTCACTAATGGCTGAGACAACCGCCCAGAACAGAGCCCAGAGCAGGCTGAACAGCAGCCCTTTTTTGATCCACTCCATACGCTGAAGCTCTTTAGGCTGCCATTTTCTACGCGCCCCCTGCCGGGTTCCGCTCCCGATGAACAGAAGCATCAACATAAAGGTATATCCTGTAATGACAAAGATGGCAGCCAGAAGCTCAGGCGCAAGCTGCTCATGCCGCCAGTATGGACCCGGACTTATCGTTACAAGGCTTTCAGGTGCACTGCTGACCACCGGCAGAATGCCCAGCAGCGGCATTAAGCAGAGCATATGCTTAAGCTTCCTTTGAATTGAAACCTTACTGATTGAATACAGCATATAGATGCTCAGCATCATTGTAATAAAGACACTGATATATTTCACATACACCAATACATAAACAGCATCTTCCAGGTCAACCATGTTGGCAAAGAAGCCTCCAAGAAAAAACATGCTGAACGAGATCATCAGCAGCATACATAGGCGGTTCATCCTGTTCCGGGGGTTTTTCAGATAAATTTCGAATCCGAGGACGAACAGAAACAGAAACGGGACAAATAATAATATAATTTGCAGTGTCATTTCGTTGATATATCCGCTCCATTCTGGCATTAGTCAGAAGTAATCTTGGTTAGGACTATATCGGCATACCACTCAAATCTGGTAATAGGAAGTTATGTATATCTACATAAAGGGACAGCTATCAAAAGTCAGCTGCCCCTTCCTGCCTTCACATGCTTAAGCTGAGCAACGATAATGACACTGATAATAACCAGCAGAAACCAGGAGCTGATTTTGCCGAAGCCGACCATCTGCCACGCCTGATGCTGATCCGGATACTTCCAGGCATTAAAGAACGTTGCGATGTTCTCGGCCAGCCAGATAAAAAAGCCCACGATTACAAACGCCAGTGTCAGCGGCATCCGGTATGTAACATTCCGCACACGGTAGATGATCCAGGTCCGCCAGAACACGAGGAGCACCAGCCCTTTAAGCCACCAGCGGAAATCCGGAATAAAATGATGGGTAAAAAAGTTCAGGTAAATGGCTCCGCCCAAGAGTCCTGCCGGGACGATGCCCGGCCAGCCGGTCATATCCATCTTCAGCCTGCGCCAGATCTGGCACATGAAGCTTGCCACACTGGCATACATAAATCCGCTGTACAGCGGCACACCGAATATTTTACTGAAGCCCGGTTCAGGGTATGCCCAGGAGCCCATACTGACCTTGTAGATCTCCAGAAGCAGGCCGATGATATGAAAGACACAGATAACCTTAATCTCATCCAGTGTTTCCAGTCCGCTGCGGTACATCAGGTATTGGACGGCAAGCAGAATGAGCAGAATGGCATCATAGCGGTGGATGAACGGAAGGTCTATAATACCGGAAAGCGCCAGGGTCCCGAATATAGCCACCGGGAAAATACAGCTCATCGCCTGATGGTACCCGAAGTGCAGCAGCTGTGTAATGGAATTCCTGATTTTAAACACCTCTCTTGAATATGGTTGTCAGTATCTTATCACGATATTTATCGATATTCAATAAATTAGTATTTATTATTAATATATTATTATTGCTAATACATTATGACAGCAAAAAAAGCCGCCTCGAAGGCGGCTTCCGGCAGCAGACTATTAACGGGTCATTCCGGTTTCCGGAAGTCTCGTTGCTTTGACAACATATCTGGCCAGTCCCGGGAAGATCCGGGCCAGTCCGGGGTACAGCCTGTTGGTTCTGGCAAAAGCCAGCCGTTGAATCCTCCGCGCCTGTCTAAGCAGCCGGGTGAAGGTCATTTCCGCTTCCGCCGAATATCCGGTCTGCCACTCCTCATAGCTGATCATTCCCTTGAGGTAACGGTCGGTCCAGCCTGAGCAGATCAGCGCAGAACGCAGGGCAATAGACATCCCGTCCCCGCAGAGCGGCGGGATCATCAGCATGGCATCGCCGATATGCGGGAATTCCGACCAGGGCTCAGGCGTATCCGATAAGCGGACTGGGGCGATGGATACCTGGGTGCCCGGCACTGCAGTTCCCTCTGCGAGCCTCACGGCCAGCCGGGGATTGCCGCCGGCGGCCGTCTGCAGTATCTCCTGCACAGATTTACCGCTGCCCTGGACAGAATCCAGAGTCAGCAGTGCCGCAACATTTACCTTCCCCTCTTCAATCGGCGATATCCCGATATAGCCGCCTTCACAGAAGTACAGCTCCACCTGCCTCGGGATTGTTATACCCCTGTAGTGGGATTTGATCCCGATATATACGGTATCATCTCTTGTATCTTCTGCAGCCGGGGCTATGCCGCGCGGCTTCTTGGTTCCGTAGGCACCGATGACAGCACGGGCCTGGTAGGAGACCTTGCTGTCCCCCTGCCGTGTATCTACTTCGTAATTGTTATTGTCCAGCTTACGGATACCGGTAATTACCGCTTTGGTTACAATTTCAGCTCCGGCCGATTGTGCCTTCTCATGAAGAATCCGGTCAAGCTCATACCGGCTAATTCCTGTAGCATTTCCCGGCAGCGGTGCCCCGATCTCCCCGCCGTGGGGCAGGATTATGCGTGCCCGGTCCATCACTCCCGGAGCCGGCGTACGGCTTGTGAGGTTGATGCCGAGCACCTCCAGCATTTCCTGTGTCTCCGGGGACATGAATTCCCCGCAGGTTTTGTGTCTGGGGAATTCATGCCGGTCCAGCAGGATTGTACGGTGCCCCAGGCGGGCCAGCTGAAGGGCACTGCTGCTCCCGGCTATGCCCGCGCCGGCTACAATTACATCTGCCTGCTTCATCATCGGCTGCTCACCTGCTTAGGGATCACCACTGAATAACGGAACAGCGGCTTCCAGGTATAGGTCATCGCTTCGGCCTGAAGCTTATGCTTCAGCTCCTGCCAATCCTTGTCCGTAAACCCTTTAGCCACGGATAATGGCCCGTCATGCCGGATATACCGGTTACGGGAAATCATCCGGGTCGTTAGCCACACTGCCGTATAGGATACCGGATGACGGTGGATATCATTAATCACCACACCATACCTTGAGGCCCTCCGCATGTGCGCCACCATGTCCACCAGCTGCTGGCCGTCAAAATGATGGACAAACTGCGAGCCTGTCACAATATCGGCTGAGGCATCGGCTAGCTCCTGCAGATCGGCCCGCATTACGCTAACCCTCGGCTCATGTCTGAACAGACGCCTTGCTTCTGCGCAGGCCTCCTCTGTCATATCAACCAGTGTAATAGCAAGCTCAATTCCTCTCCGGTCTGCCCATTCCAGCAGCTTGACATTTACATCACCGGAGCCTGCGCCTACATCAAGAATACTCAGCTTCCGCGGCTGCCCGATGGCCTGCCAGAGCTGTTCTACCCCGTCCCTGGTGGGGCCGGGAGCTGCAAAAATCCGGTTCAGCCGCCGCAGATGCTTTAATGCTTCACTAAGCTCCTCACCGCCCATGGAGAAGTCATCCATCAGCTCATCCTCTTTGGCCCGGACCGACAATGTCCTAAAAAACGGCATGGCCTGCCTCCTGGTAGGACGGTGAGTAAGCCGGGACATAGGTGAAGGACATGAGCTCGGCGGTCAGGCCCGGACCAAAGGCCATTGCAACGCCTTGCTTCGCTGGTTCATTACGGGCTTCCATGTCCCGGCGCATCGATTCAAGCACAAAGAGAATGGTCACCGAGGACAGATTGCCGGCTGTCCGCAGAATTTCCCGGCTGTAGCGCGTCTGTTCATCACTTAGCTTCATTACCTCCTGTACGGAGTCAACGATCCCCCGTCCGCCCGGGTGTATGGCCCACAGCTCCGGAAGCGGGCTGTCTCCCATCAGCAGCCCAAGCTCGGCTTCAAGATGGGTTCCCAGCAGCTTAGGAATCCGCGGGGATAAGTAGAGGTCAAAGCCGGTGTTCCCTACCTCCCAGGTCATATCCTCAGCAGAATCCGGCAGCAGCACCGAATACCCTTTGCCCAGGCTGAGGCAATGCTTGTGGTTGGCCTCTGGCTCACCGATGACACAGGCACCGGAAGCATCTCCGAAAAAGGAGGCTGCAAACAAGGCTTCCCGTTCCTTTACCGGCTGAAAATGCAGCGTACACAGCTCCACGCAAACAACGAGCACTCTGGAGCCGGGAGCACCAAGAACGACATCACGGGCCATTTGAATCGCTTTCAATCCGGCAGCACAGCCCTGGAATATTAACGGAAGCCGGTTCACCCGCGGTGACAGGCCAAGCTCTTTAATCAGCATCACATCCAGGCCGGGCAGGTATTGCCCGGTACAGCTGACAGTAATCAGGTGGGTAATCCCGCCGGGAGCCTGTCCTGCATCCAGCAGTGATCTTTTGGCCGCCTCCAGAGCCAGCGGAGGTGCTTCCTGCTGATATTTTTTCATCCGTTCTTCCGTTGTGGGTATATCCGTCCGGTCTCCGGAAGGCAGATAACGGCAGGTATCCGCTGTCCCGAGATAGCTGTCATCAACGGTATAACGGTTCTCGACTCCGCAGGCTTTAAAGACTCTTCTGGCGAACCGGGCCAGCTCCGGCTTGTCCTGCAGCGACGAGGCAATCAGCTCGGCTACATCAGCCTGTGCTATCGAGTACAGCGGCAGGGCTGTACCCATTCCGAGAATTGCTGCTCCGGTGTTACTGTTCAGTTGTGTCATTATTCAGCCTCCGTTAATGGATTTGGGATTGCGTTAGCGTTTGAATTAACAATGTTTACCCTTATCAGGCGGTTTATAATCCGGAATTGCCCTGCCGGCCAAATTCGGGCTTGTAAGTTCCCGGAATATCGCTTATTATGGTTTACACTGTGTTAATATTATCACCGTGTAAACAATGAAGGAGGCATCAACATGCGCAGTTTATCTAAATCTGCCAATTTCCCGTTATTTATCTTAATGCTGAATCTTTTTATCGCTTTGCTAGGACAGGGGATGGTTATCCCCATACTACCTGAATACCTGAAGCTGTTTAATGCAGCCGGGGCTGCTGCCGGTTATCTCATTGCTGCTTTCGGGGCAGCCCAGTTCATATTCTCGCCGATAGGCGGTCAGCTTGCAGACCGTCTGGGCCGGAAGCCGATGCTGATAGCCGGTCTGCTGCTGACTGTCATATCCGACCTCATGTTCGCAGTCGGAGATAGCTTAGCCGTTCTGTACATTGCCCGGTTCATCGGCGGGATCGGAGTCGGAATCATGGTGCCGGCCAATATGGCTTACGTTGCCGATATTACTACTCCGGATACGCGGGCCAAGGGCATGGGCTATCTGGGGGCAGCGATGAATCTGGGAATGGTGCTTGGTCCCGGGCTGGGCGGTCTAATCGCAGAGCTGGGTATCCGGGTCCCTTATTTTTTTGCCGGAGGACTGGGATTTATCGCAATGCTGCTGTGCTTCTTCATGCCTGAAACACTGCCGAAGGCAGCACGCACAGCCGCTAAGCCGCGCGGCCAGGGAGAATCCTTTTTCAGCATGATCCGCAATTCCTTCCGCACCTCCTATTTCCAGTACCTGCTGCTAATCTTAATCATTACCTTTGGCCTGATGAATTATGAAACCGTGTATGCCCTTTTTGTGGAACAGAAGTATGGCTATGATGCAGCGCAGATCTCAGTGCTGATTACGGTCGGTGCGGTGATCGGGATTATTGTTCAGATATGGCTGCTGGACCGCTTTATTAAAAAGCTCGGTGAAATGAAGCTTATCCGCATCTCTCTACTGATGACCGCTGCCGCCCTCCTGCTTATGCTGTTTAAGGTGAATCTGGGGTATCTGCTTGCAGTCTCAGGTATGTTCTTTGCATTCAATGCCTTTTTACGCCCGACCTTAAGCACGATTATCGCCAACTCTGCCGGTGACCGCCAGGGCTATGCAGCAGGACTGAACACCACTTATACAAGCATAGGCAGCATACTGGGGCCGGTTATTGCGGGTCAGCTGTTTGACTGGCATATCCATATGCCTTATATTTTAGGCGCGGCCATTCTTGCTTCGGCCCTCCTGTTAACTGCTCATGCCCAACATAACAAACCGGAACGGACGGCTGCCCATGACTGAAACCTGGCACAACAATCTCAAAACCAGAAACCGTGAGGACCTAATCGCTGCCGCGAAGGAGCTTTTTATTAAAGAAAGCTTTCTCAGAGTAAATGTCAAAGAAATATGCAGTCTCGCGGGGATAAGCCGGGTCACCTTTTATAAGCATTTTCAGACGATCGACGAGCTGGTCTTTGAGGTGCAGATGGAAATTCTCGGGGACATGACCGGATACATCAAAAAAGCCCCTGAAGCCGGAATGACCGGCAAACAGATGCTTGTCTCCATGCTAACCGCCTGGATTGAATATGCTGCCGCTAATCCGGGCTACATCCGGTTCATTCTGCTGTTTGACCTGCATTATGAGGCTTATGGAACCGGAACCGCACTTAAATCGCAGTATGAAGCGTTTATCGGCCGGGAGAAGGAGCAGCATTTTTTATTAAACGCACTGGAGACCGGAGTTAAGGATCAATCCCTGCTGCCGGACCCGGAGCTGCTGGAGACTGCCCATTTTATCTTTACCTCCATGATGGCCCTGCTGCAGAAGATGTGTATGACTGTGGGAGACGGGAGCCGCACTGCTCCGCAGGATATCCGGGTTGCCAGCCGCTTTGCGGAGCTGCTGGTTGCCCACTTGAGCGCCGGTGCAAAGGCTGAATAGCCAGCCGTACTTCATGAGCGGATAAAAAAACAGCTGCAAGTCCGGATTTGCTTTCCTTTCCGGTCTGCAGCTGTTTTGCTTAATACTCCTAATACATCCGTTCTTCGCCGGTCACCGGATTTTTGAACGCGGATTCAACGTCGCTGTTCGTAAGCTCGTCAGCAAATTCTGTTTCCCGCTTGCCGGTTGGAATGGCCGGATCTACCTTATTGGGATTATCCTTGGTCACCGGTGTTGCCTTCGTCTGTTTACCCATCTTATACACAGCTCCTTTGCATCTTTTGCCCTAATAGGGTACTCGCCTTCAGGATTTTTATGCAGCAGCTTGTTCAACCCAAAATAAAGATGATACGATGGCACTGATGATTCATTAGTTCAACCTGAAAGCGGAGTGAGATTATGATCAGCATACTTGTGGTGGAAGATGATAAGCATGTCAGAAGACTGCTTGAGGCTGTATTAAAGCGCGAGGGCTATAATGTCTGGACCGCTGAGGACGGGTATAAGGCACTTGATATTCTTGAAATGCAGCATATTGACCTGATTATTCTCGATATTATGATGCCCAATATGGACGGCTATGAATTTGCGGCAGAGGTCCGGGCGGCGAACAGCCAGATCCCGATTCTAATGGCGACCGCCAAGCATCTTCCGGAGGACAAGAAGAAGGGCTTCCGGCTGGGAACCGACGATTATATGACCAAGCCGGTCGATACAGAGGAAATGCTGCTGCGGATACAGGCGCTGCTGCGCCGTTCACAGATTGCCACTGCCCGCAAGCTCACGTTCGGCAAGGTGGTGCTGGATTATGAGGCGCTGACGGTGACCCGGGAGGAGGAGCGCCAGACTCTGCCGCAAAAGGAATTCTACCTGCTCTACAAGCTGCTGTCCTATCCCGACCGGATCTTCACACGCATCCAGCTGATGGATGAAATCTGGGGTATGGACAATGAGAGCGCAGATACGACAGTCAATGTGCATATTAACAGGCTGCGGAAGCGGTTTGAAGCGTATCCCGAGTTTGAGCTCATATCGGTGCGCGGTCTCGGCTATAAGGCGGTGAAGAAGGCTTGAGCAGAATTGGCAGTAAAATAGGCACACGTCTGGGCAGCAGGCTCAGTCTGCCGCTTCTCTTCTCCTTTGCAGTCTTTCTGATCTTTCTGGTCACGGTGATTGTCACAGGACTCCTGTTCTATCTTGCCGATGTTTTTGGGCTGATCAATGAGAAGATTATCATGGACGGCACTCTTGTCCCCTTATTGATACTGATTTCCTGCATTATAATCGGCACAGCCATATCCGCGGTGAGCAGCCGCAAAATGGTCAAATCCATCCGTACCTTTATTGATGCTACAGACCGGCTGGCCGGCGGAGACTTTTCCATGCGGCTGCAGCTTACAAGCCCGCCGGAATTCCGCATTCTCTCCGAGAATTTTAACCGGATGGCCGAGGAGCTGGGCGGAATCGAGATTCTGCGGACGGATTTCGTGAACAACTTCTCGCATGAATTCAAAACCCCGATTGTCTCGATCAAGGGCTTTGCCGAAATGCTCAAGTATGACGACTTGTCCAGGCAGGAGCGCGATGAGTATCTGGATATCGTCATTGAGGAGTCAGCCAGGCTTGCTTCCCTGGCGTCGAACGTCCTGGAGCTGTCCAAGATCGAGACCCAGACTATTCTGACCGACAAAAAAAGCTTCAACGCCGGGGAGCAGCTCCGCCAGTGTGTGCTGCTGCTTGCGGCAAAGTTCGAGAAAAAGCAGCTTGCCCTGAACCTGGATCTTCATGATTATCAGCTTGAAGGCAATAAAGAGCTGCTGAACCAGGTCTGGCTGAACCTGCTCGACAATGCCATCAAATTCACACCCGAAGGCGGAGAAATAGCAATAAGCATGAAGAAGACGAATGGCCGTATCGTTTTTGTCATCAGTGACAACGGGCCAGGGATTTCCCCGGAGGCTCTTCCTAGGGTCTTCGATAAATTCTATCAGCAAGATACCTCCCACTCCACTGCAGGCAACGGGCTCGGCTTAACGATCGTCAGCAAGATCGTTCACCTGCACGCCGGAACCATTACCTGCGAGAGCCCTGCATCCCTGGGAACGGTCTTTACTGTAACCTTGCCTGCCTGACCTCACATAAGCCCTGAAACGACCTTTTGGTTGGTTCAGGGCTTTTTGTTGGATCGGGCAGTTTCTGCTTGTTTTCAGAAAAGTTAACGTTCAGTTTATCTTCCTCAGCTATGCTAATAGCAACATCACATAAAGGAGTCACGCTTATGATTAAACTGCTTAAGAACCTTGAAGCAAAGGAATGGGGCCTGTTCGTAATCAGCGTCCTCTTCATTGTCGCCCAGGTATGGCTCGATCTGGAGCTGCCCGATTATATGAGCGACATCACCCGGCTGATTCAGACCCCCGGAAGTGAGATGTCCGAGATTGCCGCCACCGGCGGCTGGATGCTACTCTGTGCGTTGGGCAGTCTTGCCACTTCCATTGTCGTAGCCGGGATTGCGGCAAAAATTGCCGCCAATTTCTCAGCCAGAGTCCGTTCCAAATTGTTCAACAAGGTTCAATCCTTCTCGATGGAGGAAATCAACAGCTTCTCAACCGCAAGTCTGATCACCCGTTCAACCAATGACATTACCCAGGTGCAGATGCTGATTGTTATCGGCCTGCAGCTGCTGATCAAGGCTCCGCTGCTGGCCGTATGGGCGATCCTCAAGATCACCGGCAAGAGCTGGGAGTGGTCGCTGGCCACAGGCGCTGCCGTCGGCGTGTTAATTGTTATTGTCGGTATTTGTGTCGTGCTGGTGCTGCCGAAATTCCAGAAGCTGCAGGTGCTGACAGATAATCTGAACCGGGTGGCCCGGGAGAATCTTACCGGACTGCGTGTCATCCGTGCCTATAATGCCGAGAAATACCAGGAGGACAAATTCGGAGCAGCCAACAATGAGCTGACCCGGACGAACCTGTTCGCCAACAATGTATTATCCGCCATGATGCCGAGCATTACGCTGATTATGAGCGGCCTTAGCCTGGCGATATACTGGATCGGTGCGGTCATGATTCAAAATGCCGGTGCCGGCGCCAAAATGGGCCTTTTCTCTGACATGATTGTCTTCTCCTCCTACGCCATGCAGGTCGTAATGGCCTTCATGATGCTGATCATTATCTTTATTCTCATGCCACGTGCACATGTTTCCGCCAAGCGGATTAACGAGGTGCTGGATACTAAGCCAAGCCTGACTGACGGTTCGCTCACCGCCTCCCCTTCCTGGCATGCAGGTGAAGTGGAATTCCGGAATGTCAGCTTCAAATACCCGGATGCCGAGGAATATGTGCTGAAGAACATCAGCTTTACCGCCAAAAAAGGTGAAACCGTAGCGTTTATCGGATCAACCGGCTGCGGCAAGAGTACCGTCGTTAACCTGATTCCCCGCTTCTATGATGCCTCTTCCGGTGAAATTCTTGTCGGCGGCGTTAATGTAAATCAATATGAGCAGAGCGCCCTGCGTAATAAAATGGGTTATGTCTCACAAAAAGCCGTCCTGTTCGGCGGTACCGTTACTTCAAATATTGCCTTCGGCGATAACGGCCGTGACCTGAATTCCGATGTAGTCGATGCGGTCTATACTTCACAGGCTGCCGATTTCGTCGAGAAAATGGATGGCAGCTACGATGCGCACATTGCCCAGGGCGGAACCAACCTGTCCGGCGGCCAGAAGCAGCGGCTGTCCATAGCGCGGGCCATCGCCCGCCGTCCGGAGATTCTGATCTTTGACGACTCCTTCTCGGCGCTTGACTACAAGACAGACCGCAAGCTGCGCAGTGAGCTGAAGAAGGAATCACGCGGCACCACGATGCTGATTGTCGCACAGCGGATTGGCACCATTAAGGATGCTGACAAGATCATCGTCCTTGAAGCCGGAGAAATCGCCGGTATGGGGACCCATGATGAACTGATGGAATCCTGCAGCATTTATCAGGAAATTGCTTATTCACAGCTGTCGAAGGAGGAGCTTGCCTAATGAAAAAGAAACCAGACCAGCCGAGCACCTGGGGCCGGCTGCTCCAATATTGCCGTTCGCATATTCCTGTCATTCTGATCGCGGTTATCAGCGCTGCCGCGGGTACGATTCTTACCCTGCTCGGGCCGGATCAGCTCTCTGAGCTGACGGATCTGATCACTGCAGGTATCGTAACAGGCATCGATCTGGATGCTGTAGCATCAATCGGGTTTTTCCTGATTTTTATATACGCGCTCAGCGCCGTTCTGTCCCTGGGACAAGGGCTTATCATGTCAATGGTTACCCAAAAGGTATCCAAGAGCCTGAGAAAAGACCTGTCTCACAAAATGAACCGTCTGCCGATCTCCTATTATAACAAGTCTACGACCGGAGATATTCTGTCCCGGGTTACCAATGACGTGGATACAATCGGTCAGGCGCTGAACCAGAGTGTCGGCACACTGGTTACTGCTATCGCCCTGTTCGTCGGCTCGATGGTCATGATGTTCAAAACGAATGTGCTTATGACCCTTACCGCGATTGCCGCTACTGTGATCGGCTTTGGCCTGATGGCGGTCATCATGAAGAAATCACAGAAATATTTCCAGAGCCAGCAGGAATTCCTCGGGAAAATCAACGGGCATGTCGAGGAGGTCTATACCGGCCATACTGTAGTAAAGGCCTACAACGGTGAGGCGCAGATGCGCGGAACCTTTGATTCCCTGAATCAGTCACTGAAGCAGAGCGCCTTCAAAGCGCAGTTCCTTTCCGGCCTGATGATGCCGCTGATGACCTTTATCGGAAATCTCGGGTATGTGGCTGTCTGTGTCGTCGGCGCTGTCCTGGCGATCAACGGCTCGATCTCCTTCGGTGTGATTGTCGCCTTCATTATGTATGTCCGGTTCTTCACCCAGCCGCTGGCGCAAATGGCCCAGGCCGCACAGAATCTGCAGGCAGCCTCTGCTGCCAGCAAACGCGTATTTGAATTTCTGGATGCCAAGGAAATGGATAATGAGGATCACAAGGACACCAGACTCACCGCTGCTGACGGTCATGTAGTGTTTGAGCATGTGCAGTTCGCTTATGAGGAAACGGATAAGCTGGTAATCAAGGACTTCTCCGCCGAGGTGCAGCCGGGCCAGAAGATTGCCATAGTAGGACCGACCGGTGCCGGTAAAACCACGCTTATTAACCTGCTGATCCGCTTCAATGAGCTGAAGGGCGGGGAAATCTACATCGACGGCACTCCGGTCAGCAGCTTGACCAGAGAGAACATTCACGATCTCTTCTGCATGGTGCTGCAGGATACCTGGATGTTTGAAGGCACGGTAAGAGAAAATCTCATCTATAACAAAACAGGCGTGACCGATGCTGAAATGGAAGAGGCCTGCCGCTCTGTCGGCCTGCATCATTTCATTCAGACATTGAGCAAGGGCTATGATACTGTATTGAATGACAAGGTTAATCTCTCCGCAGGCCAGAAGCAGCAGCTGACGATCGCCCGGGCAATGCTTAAGGATGCCCCGATGCTTATTCTCGATGAGGCAACCAGCTCCGTGGATACGCGGACTGAGCTGCTGATCCAGCAGGCGATGGATCAGCTGATGGAAGGCAGAACCTCATTCGTCATTGCCCACAGGCTCTCGACCATTAAGAATGCGGATGTCATTCTTGTACTGAAGGACGGCGATATCCTGGAGAGCGGCAATCATCATGAGCTGCTTGCCAAGAACGGCTTCTATGCCGAGCTGTACAACAGCCAGTTTGAACAGGCCTCTTAAAGGTTAGCTGTACGCAAATTTAAAGGGTGTCCCGTCGCGGGACACCCTTTTGCAATGCTTATAAAATTGGAGACAGCAGCCTGGCAACCGCCTCTTTGAATTTCAGCAGCTTCGGCCGGGCTTCATACCGGTCCAGCGTCAGCTCGGTGCAGGACATGCTGTCGTTAAGAAACAGCTCGTGTAGCTCGCCGGCAATGCCTTCATCGCATACAAGCGCATTCACCTCAAAATTCAGGCGGAAGCTGCGGGTATCGATATTCGTAGTGCCGACTGAGGCGATTTCCTGGTCAACGACAATGGTTTTGGCATGCATGAAGCCCTTCTCATACTGGAGGATTTTGACTCCATAGGGCAGGAGCTCGCCGGCATGCGACAGTGTAGCCGGATAGACGAACATGTGGTCAGGCTTGTTCGGGATCATAATCCGCACATCCACCCCGGAGAGCAGCGCTATTTTGCAGGCATCCATGAAGCTGGCGTCGGGTATAAAGTACGGCGTCTGAATATAGACACTTTTCTTGGCCGATGCGATCAGCTTCAGATACATATTCTTCAGGTGCTCTGTCTGGGAATTGGGCCCGCTGGAGATGATCTGCACCACACTGCTGCCAGTGTGCTTCTCCATCGGGAGAGGGAGCTGCTCGGACTCCTCTTCGCCCCTGGGGGCGGCCTTGTTCCAGTCCAGCAGGAACCTGCCAAGAATCTGATTCACCGCGCTGCCCTTCATCCGGAAATGCGTATCGCGCCAGTAGCCCATTTTTTTGTCCAGACCAAGGTATTCATCACCGACATTAAAGCCGCCGATATAGGCGATTTCTCCGTCAATAATACACAGCTTGCGGTGATTGCGGTTGTTAATCCGCAGATTGATCAGCCGGAACAGGGACGGGAAGAATACCTCGACCTTGCCGCCATGCTCAATCAGGTCCTTGAAAAAGGCGCGTGAGGTCTGCCGTGAGCCGATCTCATCATAGAGCAGCCTTACCTTAACCCCTGCTTTTGCTTTGGCGGTCAGCTCGTCCCGCAGCCTGCGGCCCAGGTTGTCCGGCTGAATAATATAGTACTGTACGTTGATTTCCTTCGTCGCATTACGGATATCCTCGAACATCGCATTGAATTTAGCTTCGCCGTCATCGAAGATTTCAATTTCATTGTCGGACGTAATCAGCGCGTTGGAGGAGCGCAGGTTCATTTTGAGCAGATCCGCATACTTGGCGGTCAGCCCTCCCTGATAATCAACGGTCATCACCTGCTCATCAATGGCGGACTGCAGGTAGATCCGTTCTTCCGCGGTGAGCTCATAAAAGTTCCGCTTCTTAAGCTGTCTTCCGAAAAACACATAGAAGATAAAGCCGCCTACCGGGATAAAAAACAGGACCATGAGCCAGGCCCAGGTGGACCCGATATCCCTGCGCTCGATAAAAACGACCACTCCGGCCAACAGGATATTAAGTAGTGTAATAATAGAAACGATTAGTGTGAAAATGCTGCTCCAGTCCATTGTGTTAAGAGCCCCTTTCTGCTGCATATGATGCCCTGTCTTGTCCGGTATATTAAATTGTAGATATCCTTGCGGCTCCGGTCAATAACATTCTGTGATAGCTATTAATAACCAAACAACCCCCTGCTCTAAGCATCAGCCTGGAGGGGGGCGAAATTTATGTCTTTATATTTAGGATTTCCAGGGAATCTATCTCCTGGACAGCGTGGAATACATCTGCAAAAACCGGGTGACATACAGCTCCGGGTTCAGGTTGCGGCGGATATGCTGCTCGCCATTTCTGCGGATCGATGCCCTCAAGGGCTGGTCAAACATTAGGGAGGCTGCAGCCGTAGCGGCCTCAGAAACCTGGCCAAGCCTGTATATTTTCCCGGTCTGATTATGAATAACCAGCCTGCGGATTCCATCTGAGTCGGTTGACAGCACCGGGCAGCGGCACAGCATGGCTTCCGCAACCGCATAGCCGAAGCCTTCAAGCATCGAAGTCGAGCACAGCAGCCCCCCGGAGTCACCGATGATGCTCATGTAATCAGCCATATGCTCATGCGCAACATTGGAGTACAGGATTAGCCGGGAGGCCAGACCCGTCTCGGCGACAAATTGCTCAAATGCGGCTTTTTCCTCCGGATCGAACAGCGTATCGTCCTGGAACATCCATAGATACAGCAGCGGCTGAACCTTCAGCAGCTGAAGGCCAATCCGCAGAAACTCTCTCCAGTTCTTATTGGCCTGCAATCGTCCTACCCACGCCAGCACGGGGTATTTCCTTGCAGGATAAGCTGTATACTCGAAATTAGCAAGTCCGACAGGATCATCGAAGCAGTAATGCGGCATATCCGGCAGATGCTCCCGCAGCAGCTGGCGCAAATGGGCTGTCTCCGGATACAGCAGGGCATCGGTATACAGCCTGATTCTCCCCGAGAAATCAGCGATAACGGCTCTAGCTTCCTCGATCTGTCCTAGACCCTGCAATTCAAAGACGAGCAGGCCGGTATAACCGTGCCGGCGGATTCTAGCGGCCAGCTCAATATCTGTGCAAACGACAATCAGATCAAAAGCCTGGGCTGCCAGCAGATTCGCAAGCGCTTCATCACTGCGGATGATATGGACGGGAATGTTACGGATGTTCTTCTGTCCTTCACCCGGATGGGTATAGAGCAGATGACATTCTATCCCCCGCGCAGCCAACGCTTCACAGCGTACCCTGTTTAAGGTCTCCATTCCCCCGCTGGGATTGTAGAATGTGAATAAAATCTTCATCGCAATCCCTCATTTCCCGCAGGATTCTGCCGCATAGTCAGCTGATACAGCTCCACCAGCGCTTCCGTCTTGAACAGCTCATTGGTCAGCGACTGCTTCACTGATGGGACCCCCCTGCTGCGGTAACCGATTCTGGAATGATCCGGCGTATAGTAGTTGGAGATGGAGGTTTCCGTATTTTTAATTAGACCTGCCATCAGGTACTCAATATCCATATAAGATATAAACAGCTCCGGGCCGAACAGCAGTACATAGGGCGTACTAACCCCCAGCAGCGTCCGGTATAAGGCATGCTGAACCGAGGCGCCCGGCATCCAGGCAAATTCGGTTATAGGATGGCTTATACCAGCTAATCCTGCCGAGGCCTGATTATCCGGGGACACATCGATAATCCGGAAAATATAATTACTGAACGTCTGCTCATATATATTCTCGAGTGCATAATCATGATGCGGATCAGGCGCCTGTACGGCGTACAGTATGGTAAGGGCAGGAGGAATCCCGCGGCGGCAGCGGGCCTGCAGCCGGGTAAGGTGAAAGGTATATCTCCAATTGCGGTGATTCTCTTTGGTGGTTAACTGGGCAGATACGCTGTGCGAGGACCGAACCCGGTAATCCATCAGCTCCACCGGCAGGAACCGGATGTCGCAGTGCTCCTCCAGCCGCAGCCAGTAATCGTAATCCTCCACGGGCTGCATTCGATAGCCGCCTGCTAGTCGTGCCGGCTCTGCCTTATACATGAATGAAACACCGATGATTGAAGAATCGAGCAGCTTAGCCTTGGGCTGTCCCTGATACTGCCGCAGTGCTGCCAGCTTATGCTCATCGTCCAGCTGGATTCCCTCATTATCAATGCTCCGGAACGAGCTGTAGACAAGCCCGAGCTCAGGCGGGCCCTTAACAAGTGCTGTCCGCAGCACCTCCAGAAAAGCGGGATCATACACATTGTCACTCGAAACCCAGGTCAAATAGCGGATTTCCGGATCTCCGAGCAGAACATCAAACCCGGTATTCAGCGCGTGAGCCACTCCTGCATTAACCGGATAAGAGATAATTAATACCCGCGGGTCGCCGGCATAAATACGGTTAACCAGCGGCTCCATTTCCGGTGCCCCGTCTATGACAATGACCAGCCGGAACCTGCTGAAGGTCTGCTTCAAAACGGATTCCAGCGCCAGCCGCAGGAACTCCGGATTCTGGATATATACCGGCATGACAACTCCAACATCCGCCAAGCCTTCCGCCCCCTTTTTGAACAGCTTTGTTATTAGTTTATTGCGGAATCGGCGGATTGCCTGTGTGAATCGCCCTGGGCATGCCAAAAAAGCGGAACCGTCTGGACTTCAGAACAGTATCCGCTGAAAGTGATCTTTACGAGGCTATGCTAGATCGGCAGCGAGAATGCAGGAATTTCCGTAAACTCCGACTGCAGCACCCGTTGCTCAATAACCAGATTTCCTGATTCGTCGAGACCGTAGGAAGAGAAGGCAACCACCGATAAGGGATCGGTATTGTCAATCTGCACCTCATAAGCAACGTTACCGGCGATAAAAAATTCTCTGATGTCGGCAGAAAATGCAGGCACGGTATAGCTGGAGACATAGATCGGGGTCAATGTAAGGGTTGACATCGGGACCGCAAAGATCTCGACGACAACTGTAGCCGCCGCACTGCTAAGATTACGTGAGCTGACGGCAATAAAGCTGGCCGCTGTTCCAGTTACCCGGGTATTTGTGATAATTCCTGATGAATAAGGCATCTTCATTCACTCCCTTCCTGTTTTCTATCATTCTATTCCTGCTGGCGGCCGCTGATTGAGTCAGAAGACATGAAGGCTTTCGCGGGATTTTATCCGGCTGTTCAAATGCACACTCTAAATCTGCGGATGACCATACTATGTAACAAGAGAATAAAACGCATAGAAAGGAGTGCTCGCTTGACGAACTTTAACTTTGCGGTCACCTCGGGGGTATTTGCAAAATTCGAGCCGGCGATTGCCGTCAATCTGCTGCTTCCCCAGGTAATGGTTGCCGTTGCGGTTGATACGACATCAGGAACTCCCCAGACCGGAGTATACCGTTCACTTGACGGCGGGGCTAACTGGACAGCATCCACTCTGCCGCTGCCCCCGGGGTTCACCGGAGCTGAAGCGCCTTATGTCGCTTACGGTTTCCCCAATACCTTTGTAGTAACAGCCCACGTATTCCCGGGTGCCTCGGACGGTACATCAGTCATCTATACCTCGACCGATAATGGAGTGACCTTCAGCCCCCCTGTCATTGTCAACAGGGGATTTGGAACCTACATTAATAATGATGAGACAAATGTTATCATTGATGTCGGCCAGTCCAGCCCTTATCTGGGCAATATCTATGTCACTTATAATCATCAGTTTAATGTGGCTAACGGAGGGAACTCTACCGCATTCCTCAGCCGCTCCCAGGATGGGGGAACGACCTGGAACCAGCCGATACTATTGTCCAGTGATGCGGATCAGGTGGAACGCCCCGATGTAGCTGTAGATCTTGTCGGCAATGTCTATGCCGCCTGGATTACGGTAAACCCGACTTTCCGGTTTGTCATCAGAGTCTCACGGGATGGAGCGACAACCTTTGCCCCTCCGGTTCTGGTCTCTCCTATTGTTCCGGTGCCGACCGTGCTGCCCGTTCCAGGCTACGCTTTCCGGGTGCTGACTTTCGCCAACGTATCGACAGACCGTTCTGTCGGCCAATTCAGAGGACGTGTCTATGCCGTCTGGCAGGATTTCCGGCAGGGATATTCCGACATCCTGATGTCCTTCTCCGACTCTAATGGAACGAACTGGTCCAGTCCGGTCAGCATCACTGGCGCACCTGCAGGCTCACAGAACTTCTTTCCGGCGATTGATGTTGATCCTCTGCTCGGTGTAGTGAATATTATTTACTACAGTAATCAGGTCAACGGCTTCCTGCTTGATGTATTCGTAGCCCGCTCGATCAACGGCGGCCAGACCTTCACCAATACCAGAATCACCAACACCTCCTTTAATCCGAATGGTGTAAGTCCGACCCCTGTACCGCTCATCGGCGATTACATCGACATTATGTCAGTCCCGCCCGGCGGATATATTGGAATCTGGGCCGATACCAATACAGGATCACTGAACATTACAGCCGGCTATTCGAACATTGTGATCACATGAGACATAACAACAAGACCGCGCATTCCTTCGCGCGGTCTTGAATATTTTAATAGCATTTATTGCCCGGACAAGCCTTCAACCACCTTATCGATATTCCACTTCATCATGCCCAGGTAGGTATCCCCTTCTTCACCCTCCTTGGCAACTGAATCCGTAAAGATCTTGGAGTGAACCGGCACTCCCGTTTCGGCAGAAATGGTCTCCATTGTTTTCGGATTGACACTTGTCTCCAGGAACAGTGCAGGAATGCTGTTATCCTCGATAATTCCGATAATGCGGTTCATTTGCTCAGGGGTTCCCTGGCTGTCGGTATTGATCTCCCAGATAAAAGCCGATTCTAGCCCATAGGCCTGTGAAAAGTACTTAAACGCGCCTTCACTCGTCACCAGTATCCGTTTATCCTGAGGAATCTGCTGCACCGCATCCTTTGCATACTGGTCCAGCTCGTTCAGCTCTTTAACGTAGGCCTCCTGATTGCTGAGATAGTAATCTTCGTTATCCGGGTCGGCTGCTATCAGCTGTTTGGTAATGACATCGGCATAGAGAATGCCGTTCTGGAGATTCAGCCAGGCATGCGGGTCAACCTGCGATTCCTTACCCTTTTCCGTCAGATAAATCGGAGTCACAGCATCGGTCAGAGCAAACGCGGCATCTGTTTTATCCGTTACCTCGAGCAGATCCTGGAACCAGCCCTTGCCTGTCTCCAGATTCAAGCCGTTATAGAAGATCAGATCTGCACCCGAGACCTTGCTGGTGTCAGCAGGCAGCGGATCGTACATATGCGGATCTGTTCCTACGGGTACCAGGCTGTATACCTCGGCTTTATCGCCGGCAATATTCCTTGCCATGTCCGCGATGATAGAATAGGTCGCTACAATCTGCAGCTTATCCCCGTCCCCACCTCCGCTGGTGTTATTAGTATTAGAGCAGGCGGCAAGCAGCAGAAGCAGCAGGGACAGCGGAAGCAGCAGCATTTTTTTCATTGAGTCTTCAATCCTTTCCTCAGGAAATTGTTTTTAGGCGATAAAATAAAGGAAATCACGAACAGTGCCATTCCGGTCAGAACAATCGTGGCGCTTGTCGGCAGGTTATATCGGAAGCTGATGATTACACCGGCAATCCCGGATACCGCCCCGGCAGATGAAGCCAGCAGAATCATGTGAAACAGCGTCTTCGTCCATAAATACGAGGTGGCCGCCGGTATGACCAGCATTGCAATAACCAGCACAATACCGACCTGAGATAAGGAGGATACCGTAACGACAGAGAGCAGCGTCATCAGCAGATAATGATAAAAGCCTGTTTTCAGACCATAGGCCTTGGCGACCACCGGATCAAACGAGCTGATCAGCAGCTCCTTGTACAGCAAGGTAATAATTGCGATAACGGCCAGCATGATGATAAAGGATTGGGTCAGCTCCGATTGCGGAACGGCCAGAATATTGCCGAACAGAATGTGAGTCAGATCCAGGCCGCTTCTTGCAAAGGTAATCAGGACAATGCCGAGTGCAAAAAAGGAGCTGAGAATAATGCCGATGGAGGTATCGCTTTTGATGCTGCTGCGGCTGGTTATAAATTGAATCAGAATGGCTGCCAGCAGTCCGAACAGCGATGCTCCGAGCAGAATATTGATGCCCAGAATATACGATAGCGCTACACCGGGAAGAACAGCATGTGATAAGGCGTCGCCCATCAGCGACATTTTGCGGAGTACGATAAAGCTGCCCAGCACCCCCGACACAACGCCCAGAATCACCGCCGACAAGCCGGCATTAAGCGCATAGACCGGAATATCGAGCCAAGCTGACAAAGCGTTAATCATCTGCGCCACCCCCAGCCCCTCTGATCATCACATTGCCAAGTGAAGAGCCGTATGCACTGCGGATATTTTCAGTGGTAAAGGTATCTTTCACATCACCGAAGGCAATGAGCTTCTTATTAAGAATGATAATTTTGTCAAAATAGTCCTCGACCTCGTGGAGGTCATGATGCACAACGAGCACCGTCTTTCCCTCTTCACGCAGCTGCTTCAGCAGCTTGACGATGATGGTCTCACTGACCAGATCAATGCCGACAAACGGCTCATCCAGAAAAAAGAGCTCCGCCTGCTGGGCGAGTGCCCTGGCAATAAAGACCCGCTGCAGCTGGCCGCCTGACAAATTGCTGATCTGCCTGTTCGCAAGATCACTGATGTCGACCATAGCCATGCACCGCTCAGCCGTCTCCTGCTCCTTTTTACCGGGCCGCCGGAACAGCTTCAGTCCAGGGTAGGTTCCTGTCAAAACCGTATTGCGTACCGTGATCGGGAACGACAGGTCAATGTCATTCTTTTGGGGTACATAGGCAATTCGCCGCTTCCAGCCGGATATGTCCGTTCCATTAATGTTTACAGATCCGCTCCGTTTTTTGACGACCTCCAGCAGCGCCTTGATAAAGGTTGATTTACCAGCGCCGTTCGGCCCGATGATGCCGACAGAATAACCTAGGGGGATATTCAAATCGATGTTCTCCAGCACCGGATTGCCGAAATAATCCACGTTCAAATTGTTGATTTCGATCACACTATCGTCTCCCGTCTCCACAAAGGGCTTGTTTTGAAGTATTTTTATACCAGCCCTGCTCCAGTATGTTCTCTTGGACAACTATTTTTGTAAAGGTTAACTTTCTTTCTTAGTACAATTTTTGTTTCCCTGATGAAACTTTTATTCTTAGGTACAATATATTTAACCCAGAGAAAAATGTCAATATTATTTTATTTTTTTCTAAATAATCTCCATAAAGGGCAAGCACATAATCCTGCCTCAGCACAAAAAGCCCAGACCGTCATTTGGACGGCTGAGCCTTCAGATCATGGAACGGTCAGATGTGCAGGGTTACCCCATTTTGATGACTGCCTTAACAACCTCTTCCTTGTTATCGATGACAAAATCAAACGCCTTTTGAGACTCTTCAAAGCTGAATTCGTGTGTAACGATGCCTTTGACATCGATTTTGCCGCCTGAAATCGCCCCGATTGCGGCCGGATACAGGTTGCGGTAACGGAATACCGACTTAATATCCGCCTCCTTGAACATAATCTGCATAAAATCAAAGTCTATGATATCCTTGGCCGCAAGACCTACAAGTACTATGCTGCCGCCCCGTTTAACCAGATAAGGCGTTTGTTTTACCGTATGCTCACTACCGGCCGTTTCGATCACTTTATCCATACCTGCTCCATCTGTCAGTGCAGCGATTACCTGGAGCACATCCTCCTCTCTTGCATTGATAACCTGTGTGGCACCCAGGCGCTTAGCCGCTTCCAGCCGCTTCTCTATAATGTCCACCACGACGATATCCGTAGCCCCAAAGGCTTTGCAGGCCAGCAGTGTGACAAGCCCGATACAGCCTGCGCCCAGAATTACGACACGGTCACCAAGCCGGATGCCGCCTTGCGCCGCAGCATGCAATCCCACAGAAAGCGGTTCAACCAGTGCTCCTTCTTCCGATGACACGTTGTCCGGCAGCTTGAACGCCATATTTTCCGGGAATGCGATATAATCCATCAGACAGCCATGGTAAGGCGGGGTTGCCAGGAATTTGACATCAGGACAAAGATTATATTTACCGCTCTTGCAGAACTCGCATTGGCCGCAGGTAATTCCCGGCTCCAGCGCTACCCGGTCTCCGACCTTGAGCTGCTTCACCCCGGAGCCAAGCTCAACCACCCTGCCGGCGCATTCATGACCCAGGATAAAATCCCCCCCGACCACAAAATCTCCAATCCGGCCATGCTCCAGATAATGCACATCCGAGCCGCAAATGCCCACATACTCCAGCTTAACGATAACCTCGCCATCAGATGGCACCGGCAGCTCTATTTCTCTCATTTCCATTTTCTTGAGTTCGGTCATATAAAATGCTCTGTTCTTCATTATGGTTTCTCCTCCCGTAATTAGCCTGTTACTTCAGCGCTTCGGCTTTCTCAAGCAATGCGATATATTCGTCTACGTTATCTTTGGTAATAAGCGGGTTGCCGATATCTGTATCCACCTGCTTTTCCGCTCCGGTCAGCAGCTTGCTGCTCGTATCCAGCAGCTTCTCGGCCAGTTCAAAAGCGTTCTGCAGGCAGGTCGAGGTCATTTTGCCTTCCTTAATCAGCTGGAAAGCCTCGAGGGTTCCATCCACCCCATAGGCCAGCATACCATCAAATTTGCTATTGTCCTTCACTGCTTCGATCGCGCCTGCCGCCATGTTGTCGTTCATGGAGATTACCGCATCGATCTTGTCGTTCGCCTGCACCCAGTCCTCCATATATTTCATCGCTTCGTCCTTGTTCCAATTGGCTATCTGCTCACCTACGATCTGTACATCGGGACGTTTGTCAAAAAACTCCTTCTGCCAGCTCTCTCTGCGCTTGTCGGCATGAAAGTTGCCGGAGGGTCCGTTCAGAACGACAACCTTGGCATTTTGCGGGATCTGGTCCAGTGCGGCGCGGGCATTTACGCCTGCTTGCTCGTACGGATCGGCGTCCACAGAGGAAGCGCCTTCAATTCCGGTAATCCTCGCGTTCTTTGTGATTGCGAATTTGCCGTCTTTGATTACTTTTTCAACATAAGGCCGCTGTGCTTCACCGTTGTTCGGCTGCACGATAACCAGGTCAAATTTATTGGTAATAGCATTCTCGATCATGGAATTTTCCTTGTCATCATTAGCCTGGCCGTCGAAGATCTCCAGCTTGATGTCCGGATACTTCTTCGCTTCCTCCTTCACCGCATTGGCCAGCCAGGCAGCGAACGAATCGGACTGGGCACGAGCGATATAAGCAATTTTATAGACCTTATCACCGCTGTTTGCCTTTTCTCCGCCGTTCGCAGAGTTTGCCTTATCCGAATTTCCGCAGCCTGCCAGCATTCCCGTTACAAGCAGCATTGAAACCATAGTTAATAGAGTTTTTTTCATATGTCTTCCCCTTTTATTTATTTTAAACAGCATCGCTGTTTAATCCGGTAATCATTTATGGCTTTCTGTAATGCCCTTCCCCTTCCTGCGGATGCCCTTATCTTCGATCCGGCCCAGTGTGCTTTTGGTTCTGCGGTTTTTGGAATGGATATCATAGATAACCGCCAGGGCGATGATGGCGCCGCGGATAATCTGCTGCATATAGGAGTCAACATTGGTCAGGTTCATGATGTTATCGAGGAAGCCGACGATAAAGGCCCCGGCCAGTGTGCCGCCCGCCGAACCGATGCCCCCGGAGAAGCTGGTGCCCCCGATGATCGCTGCGGTCAGCGCTGTGAACTCATAATTGATTGCGCCGTTGGGAAGCCCTGCGTTGACCCGGGACATAAAGAGAATGCCGGCCATGCCTACAAAAATCCCGTTGATGATAAAGGCGGTATATTTGACCTTGTGCACGTTAATTCCTGAGGCTACTGCGGCTTCTTCATTGCCGCCCACGGCGAAAAGCGAACGCCCGAATTTGGTATGCCGCAGGATATACCAGGTAATAACCGCGAAGATAATCAGGAAGATAACGGGAATCGGGACAAAGCCGATGGAGCCTTGGCCTAGTACAGTGAAATCGCCCAGCTGAAGAATGTTCTGGCCTTTTGTAAAGAGGAGTGCTACCCCGCGGGCCATAGTCAGCATAGCAAGCGTAGCGATAAAGGGAGGTGTCTTGAAGGTGCTGACCATAACGGCATTGAGGATGTTGCAGACGATACCGGTCATTATGCCGGTAATGATAGCAACTGTGAACGAACCGGTAGCTTTATAGGCAGATACTGCAAAAACACCGGAAAGCGCCAGTACGGAGCCCTGTGATAAATCAAGCATCCCGCTGATAATCAGCAGCGTCTGGCCGAAGGCCAGAATGGTTGTAACCGCAAGCTGCGTGGAGATATTGGTCAGATTATTAACCGATAAAAAGTTCGGATTAGCAAAAGAACAGACAATAAACAAGGCCAGCAGCACCAGATAAATGCTGTACGTTTTTTTAAAGGTGCTCCAGAATTGGCTCCAATTGATCTCTTTCAATTTCCTTCACCTCATTAAGATGTAGTTGTTCCGGTGGCATACTTCATAATCTGCTCCTGGGTGAACTCCTGTCTGCTGAGCTCCCCGGTTATCGTCCCTTTGGCCATTACGTAGATCCGGTCGCACATGCCGATTAACTCAGGCAGCTCGGAGGAAACCATGATAACCACTTTGCCTTCCTTCACCAGCTCAGTCATCAGCTTGTAAATTTCGTATTTGGCTCCTACGTCGATGCCGCGTGTGGGTTCATCCAGAATCAGTACGTCGGGATTGAGCAGCATCCATTTGGCGAGCACCACCTTCTGCTGGTTGCCCCCGCTGAGCGATGCAATGACAGTCTCCATGGACGGTGTCTTCACCCGCATTTTGCTGAACATTTCTGACACTAGCGCATGCTCGTTCTTTCGTTGATAGCGGAAGCGGAAGAACACCTTTTGCAGCGAAGATAATGTGGTATTCTCTCTGACCGGCCGCATCGGAATGATCCCGTACCGCCGCCTGTCCTCGGATAACATGACCATGCCGTTTCTGATGCTCTGCTCAACACTGCGGATATTAATCTTTTGACCCTTCATGTACACCTGTCCGGAAAGAATTGGATCAAGCCCGAACAGTGAGCGCATAACCTCGGTCCTGCCTGCTCCGACCAATCCGGCGAAGCCGACCATTTCCCCTTTTCGCACATAGAAGCTGACATCCTTATATCCTCCGGCACCGCACAGCTTCTCGACCTTCAGCAGTGTATCACCGATCTCCACAGCTTCCTTCGGGTATGTATTCGTAAGCTTGCGTCCCACCATGAGCGAAATGACCGTCTCAATGTCCAGCTCATCCTTGGGGTGGCTCTCGACAACGGTTCCGTCGCGAAATACCGTGATTTCATCAGCAATCTGAAAGATTTCGTCCAGCTTGTGAGAGATGTAAATGATGCAGACGCCGCGGGCCTTAAGCTCCCTGATCTTGATGAACAGCTTCTCTACTTCCTCGTGGGTAATCGCGGAGGTCGGCTCATCCATAATAATGATGTCAGACTTATACGAGATCGCTTTCATAATCTCCAGCATCTGAATGTCCGATACGGTCAGGTCCTTGAGTAACGTCGTGGGTGAATACGGCAAATTCTCCGCCTTCAGCAGCTCCGTGGTCCGCCGTCTGACCTCCTTCCAGTCCACGTTACCGAACCTTTTGCCTGGAAGATTTCCCAGAAACAGATTCTCCTCGACCGTCATTTCAGGCACAACATTCAATTCCTGAAAAATCATCGAGATACCCAGGCTGCGCGCCTGAATGGGATTGCCAATCTTGACGGGCTGCCCGTCTATGAAGATCTGCCCGCCGTCCGGCTGGTGAATGCCGTTGATGATTTTCATCAGGGTGGATTTGCCCGCGCCGTTCTCGCCGCAGAGCACATGCACCGATCCTTTTTTCACCGTAAAATCGATCTTGTCTAATGCCTTGACCCCCGGAAAGGACTTTTCAATCTGCGACACCCTAAGCTTAATCTCTTGTTCCATTCCCTTCCCTCCATTGTTGAGATACATGTTGAGATGCATGTTGAGATACGGTCTTCATTTACCTCTATCTTTATTAATACACTTTTATAAAACATCCTAAAGAAGATTATAATCAGAATTGCTTTGAAGTCAACAGAATATCAAAATAATTTGTAAGCGGATTCAAATCATCTTCAAAATAGACACAAAAAAGCCCCAACCGCAGCGGACCGTACCTTTCTTCCGGCACCCTTCCGCTATCGTCAGGACTTCTATCAGTATAACCTGTGTTATAGACAATGCTCATTTACGTCATATCAGATGCTGTCGATAAACCCGGCAACAAGCTCCAGTGCAGCGCCTACCGCTGTAGCCTCCAGCTTGTATTTGCAGACCCGCAGGTAGGAGCCATCTGCTTCAAAGGTGTTCTTAAGCGCAACAAGCTCCTGCAGGCTATCGATGTATTCTTCCATGTACGCACCGGCATAACCGCCCAGAATGACATCGCAATCGTAGAGCATCCGCAGATTGTTGATCGCCACAACCAAATAGACAAGGTATTCCTCCCAAAGCTTTTTCTGCGGCTCATGACCGGTGCGCAGCAGCCGGAAAAATTCAGAGATACTACCCTGTGTGCTGTCTGACAGAATTTTGGCCGAGCAATAGGCATCGACGCAGCCCTTCTGCCCGCAGTAGCAGGTATGCCCGCCTGGAACAATCGTCATATGCCCGAATTCACCGCTGCGGTGATTCTGGCCGGCATAAATCTGGTTATCGACAATGATCGAGCCGCCGACACTGTTGTTCAGCGAGAGGTAGACGACATTATTGAGATCCTGCTCTCCCCATAATTCGGCGAAGCCCGCTGCATTGGCATCGTTGCTCAATACGCATTCGTAAGGAATATGCTCCGCAAACTGACGGACATTTCCGCCTTTGAAGTCTATGACTGTAGCGTAGCTGACCGTCTGGCGGCCAGCCTCAAGTATGGCCGGAAGGGCAATGCCGACACCGAGGATTGTGCCGGGTTCAATGCCGCACTCTGCCACAAATTCCTCCACCAGCCTGCCCACTCCCTGAAAGTACGTTCCGGTATTGGCAAAAGGATACTGGTGACGGACATTCCTCACGATCCTCCCGCTCAGATCAATGGCAACCATTCCGACATGGTTCCGGGTCACATCCAGCCCGATGCTGTATTTAGCCGTGCTGTTGCAGGCCATGGCCTTTGCCTTCCGTCCTCCGGTGGATTCAAACAACCCAGTCTCAATGATCAGCTCACGCTCCTGCAGCTCTTTGAGATTCTGGGTAACCGTCGGAAGACTCAGGTTCACTGCCGAGGCAATTTCCTGAATGGAGGTCGAAGGATTATAATACAGGTAACGGTATATGGCGTTCCGGTTTATTTTTTTTACATCCATGCTATTCAAGCGTTGTGCTGCCATATAACAAATCCTCCGACTTTTATAAATGTATTTCTGTTATGTGCTGTAATTATCATAATACATGTTCATCCGGATTTGCAATGATCTGGAGAGTATTTTGTGAATATTTTCACTATATGTATTGGAAAATTCCTCTTCAATCGGATTAAGTGGAACATCGGCAGCTAATTCTCTGATAATCCCCGCTTTTGCGAAGTTAGTGGTAAAAAGGACACTTAATTCTACCCAAATAAGGTCCAGAGGCGGAAATGGCCAGAAATAGATGTCTTTTTTACACCTAATAGGTGTATCGGCCCGAATTTGCCGAAATTAGATGACGAAAATTCAGCTATTTCTATCAAGAACAGAGCAGATATTAACAATGTTATGCCTCCGCCTGCGCAAAACAGCCCCACCCGAGCCGCCAACAGAAACAGACGGTTCAGGTGGGGCTATCCAGTCTATCTTAATTCAAGTACTTGCCGGTAATAGATTCTGCCGCTTCCCTGATCCGGTCAGGCGTACCTTCGAACACGACCTGCCCGCCCCGGCTGCCGCCGTCCGGTCCCATATCAATGATCCAGTCGGCCTGGCTGATGACCTCCAGATTATGCTCGATGACAATCACGGTGTTGCCTGCGTCTACAAGCCGGTCCATAATCTCCAGCAAATGGCCGATGTCAGACATATGCAGCCCGGTCGTCGGCTCGTCCATTACATAGATGCTGCCCTGCTTGTGCAGCTCGCTGGCCAGCTTGATCCGCTGGCATTCCCCGCCTGACAGGGTGCTGAGCGGCTGGCCGAGTGTAATATAGGACAGTCCGACATCGCTCAGCGCCTGCAGCTTGCGCCGGACCTCCTTGAGCTCGAAGAATTCCAGTGCCTGCTCCACAGTCATCTCAAGCACCTCGGCAATCGATTTGCCGTTCAGCTTGTAAGCAAGCACCTCCTCCTTGAAGCGTCTCCCGCCGCATACCTCACACGGAAGCTTTATCGTATCCAGGATAGCCATATCGGCATAGACCACACCAAGCCCCTGGCAGTTCTCGCAGGCTCCTTTGGAGTTGAAGCTGAATAAGCCGGGGCTGACCTTGTTAGCAGCGGCAAAAGCCTTGCGCACATCATCCATGATGCCAGTGTAGGTAGCCGGATTTGAGCGGGTGGATACGCCGATCGCTGACTGGTCGATTACGATGGCCTCCGGATGGCTGCTGAGAAAGACATCATTAATCAGTGTACTTTTGCCTGAACCGGCTACCCCGGTCACGACGGTCAGAATCCCTGCCGGAATGTCCACGGAGACATTCTGCAAATTATGCAAGGACGCAGCCTTGACCGGCAATTTACCGCCAGCCTGCCTGTGCTTCTGCTTCAATTGCAGCGGACGCTTCAGATGCGTGCCTGTTAACGTGCCTGATTCCAGCAGCCCTTCGTAGCTGCCTTCATAGACAATGCTGCCGCCGCGGCTTCCGGCATGAGGTCCGACATCTACGATATGATCGGCCACCTTGATGACATCGGGATCATGCTCAACGACAATTACCGTATTGCCCTTATCGCGCAGCTTCTGCAGCAGCTCGTTCAGACGGTGCACATCACGGGGATGCAGGCCGACGCTCGGCTCGTCAAAGATATAAGTTACATCCACAAGGCTTCCGCTTAGGTGCTTCACCATCTTAACCCGCTGGGACTCCCCGCCGGAGAGAGTATCCGTCTCACGGTCCAGCGTCAAATAATCAAGCCCGATATCCACCAGATGCTGCAGCCGCTCGGCCAGCGATTTGACGGCCGGCGCTGCGGCCGGATCACTAATCTCCCGGATGGTACGGATCAGCCCGCCAACCTCCATTGAAGACAGCTCGGCGATGTTGTAGCCGTTGATCCGGCAGCCCAGTGCCGCCTGGCTCAGTCTTGCCCCGTGGCAGCTTGGACACGGTCCCTCGGTAATGAACGGGGCTACCATTTTCTGCGTGCGCTCGGATTTCATTTTGACATCCTGCCTGATGTATTTGCCTGCAAACTTTTCTATAACGCCTTCAACGGTGATATTCGTGGCTTTGCCTGCGAAATCCATCTTAACCTTTCTGGCTTTGGCATACAGCAGCTGGTCCAGCTCAGCTTCCGAATAGTCACTCAGCCGCTTGTCGAGATCGAAATCCCCGGCCTGGACGATCATATTCCATTCCCAGCCGCCCACCGAATAATCCGGCAGCAGAATAGCGCCTTCATTAAGTGACTTCCCCAGATCCAGCGCCTTGTCCATATCGACGCCAAGCCGGCGGCCGATGCCGCTGCATTCAGGGCACATCCCCTGCGGATCATTGAAGGAGAACATATTCGACCCTCCGATATGCGGCTGTCCCACCCGCGAGAACAGCAGACGCAGTATCGGAGATATATCAGTAATTGTCCCCATCGTGGAATGAGAGCCTCCGCCCAGCCGCTTCTGGTCAACAATGACGGCCATACTCAGATTCTCGATAGCATCTGTATCCGGCTGCGGAAATTTGGGCAGAAAGGTGCGCACGAACATGCTGAAGTTCTCATTCAGCAGCCGCGAGGATTCAGCAGCAATCGTATCAAATACAATCGAGGACTTGCCTGAGCCGGAGACACCTGTAAAAATAGTAATCTTCCGCTTAGGGATGCGCAATGAAACATTTTTGAGGTTATTTTCCCTCGCACCTGATATAACGATGTACTCCTGGTTTGACCCGCTCATGTTAAGCATCCCTCCGGTTGGTGTTAGTTAAAGCTGACATAGCTATTGTACCATTTACGGCCAACAGAAATCCTGTCAGATTTAATCGGCGGGATTCAGAATAGCGAGCACCTGATGATCCTCCCACGCGCCGTTAATTCTTACATTGCGGATGGCGAGGCCTTCCTTGTGGAAGCCGGCCTTTTCCAGCACACGGATTGAACCGGGGTTTTTGGGCGAGGCCTCGCCTGTAATCCGGTGAAACTTCAGCTCCTCAAAGGCATATTGCACGACTATTTTAACCGCTTCGGTCATGTAGCCCCGGCCGTTATACTCCTGATCC